>CAZHKT010000021.1:0-34129 GCA_964533045.1 uncultured Acidobacteriota bacterium
ATGCTTAACCGGAGATGCCTTACCGAGTTTCAACACGAACCGTTGACAGCGCCCATACTCGCAGGCCGGTTGACTCGCCTTTCGCTCTTCGATAGACTGCGCCTTTCCGTAGTCTCTTCCTTGCGCCGGGAGGGGGGTGGGGGATTCTGCCTTCCCAAGAATGCCGGGCGGCCGGGGCAGGGATCAGGGGCGCCTCATGATCCGCTGGGTGCTTGCGTGTCTGGTTGGCCTCGGATTGATGTCGGCAGCGCTCCGTGCCCAGTCGCCCGCGAATGAGCCGCCAGGCCCGCCTTTCGCGTCGGTGGCCTCTCCGTTACCTCATTCCAATCCCACAACCTTTGCGGGGCGAATCCTAGAGGCAGGCGGGGGCATGATCGCCGGAGCTGCGGTGACCGTGGCCCGCCTGGCTGAACCCGATCGCCCCCTTGCCAGGGCGGAGTCCGACTCGGCCGGCCATTTCACGCTGGAGCTGCCCGCTGCCGACCCTTCGGACGCCCTTGTCATCAAGGCTTCCATGCCGAGCGGCATCGAAGGCTACGAGTTTCCCCGCATGGTTGCGGCCAGCGAGGAAGCTCCGCTCCTGCTGATTCTGCGCAAGCCGGGGGAGAATTACGAAGATCCCAGCCTCGACATGCTGGACGCGTGGCTGCTGGACCGACTGAAGTATTCCTGCGGGCCCAAGGCCAAACGCGATTGCGCCCTGGTGGCTCGCAACGCGCTGGTGAAATTCAGAAAACGGAAAATGCCGGCCATCAGCCGGGCCGCAGAAGCGCTGAATCTCCTGCGCCAGAAGGACACTCCCCAACTGCGTTTGGTGGCTGCCGTCGCGCTGATGCGACTCGGCGCGTGGCAGACGGCGGAGACTGTTCTGACGGGCTTCGAGGACGATCGCTTCAAGCTGGAGCAGTCGGTGCTGGCGAGCGTGCGGCTCAATTTTCTTAAATCGCCGCAAGTGGCGGCGACCCTCCTGGCGCGCACGCTGCCCGGCGACACGGCCGATACGGTGGATCCGCTCGTATACCTCGAACTGGGCCGGGCGGCAATCCTCGAGGAAGACTGGCCCACGGCGCTCCAACGGCTCGATCCGGCGCTTCAGAACAAACGTCTCGAACCTTACGGACGCTACCTGCGGGCGCGCGCCCTGTTTGCCCTTGGCGATATCGAGGCGGCGGCCGAGGAAGCCAGGATGCTCACTCGCCGCGTCCGGAAGAGACGGCTGCCGGTCAACGCGCGGGCCTTTGTCGAAGACCTGCTGGGGCGTCTGGATGAGGAATCCATCCAGTCCATTCAGTCGGTGATGAAGCAGCCGGTGCCGGAACTCCAGAAGGCCGTGCCCAGCCTGGCCAAGCTGGACACCACGCCGCCACTGGAAGGCCCGGACCTGCCGCTCATCTTGAAAAAGACGGGAGAGGGCATCGAAAAATTCTTCCGCGAGTTTTCCAGCACCAGTTCGCTCGAAGTGCTGCGCCAGTCCGTCCTTGACAAGAAGGGAAAGTCGCATGCCGTGCGGCGCGCCGAGATGTACTACGTCTTCCAGCAGAAGAGTCTGAAGGGCAAACCGATGGTCGAGGAGATACGCGGGAGGAGCGACGGCCAGCCGGACACCATCGGCGGTCTGGAACAGGGCTTCATGGCCAGCACCGGGTTCGCCTCCAGCCTCATTGTCTTCCATCCCATCTCGCAGCCCAGCGTGGATTACCGCTACCTGGGGCGGCAGGAGTGGGCCGGCCGGCCCGTATACGTGGTGGGATTTGCGCAACGGCCGGGCGAGGCGGCTCCCATGGGCGTGTTTCGCAGCACCGCCCGGCAATCCAGCGCGCGTGTCTACGTGCAGGGCGTGGCCTGGATCTCCGGCGATCAATTCCAGATTGTCCGGCTGCGAACGGACCTGCTCGAGCCCATCCCCGATGCCGGATTGAACCGCCAAACCAGCGAGATCGATTACCGGCCGTATCAGTTCCTGATCAACGGAAGATCGTACCTGCTGCCCAGCCGCGTCACGGTCAGCATCGACTGGTTCAAGCGCCGCTTGCGTAACGAACACATCTTCTCGCGCTTCTGGCTCTTTAACGTCGAGGCCGACTCCGGCGACGAACGCCGCCTGCCCCGCACCTCCAAGCCTGGGCCGCCGACCGCCGCCGTGCGTTAAGTCGCGATTTTCCGACGGCTTATCGCCGGGAGTGTGGCATGGGCTCATGCAATAACAACCAGAAGGCGCCGACGGCCATACACATCAGGCTGGAATTGGCCCAGAATATGAAGTGATAGGCGTGATGGTCGGCGGCGTGTCCGGTCAGCCAGGTGAAGATTGAGGAACTGGCGAGCCCGGCGCTCATGGCGACACCATTGACAGAGGCCATCGAGGCACTGGGAACCGTATCCATGACCGCCGCGTTGTAGTTGGCGCCCCACCAACCGAGCCCGAAGGAGGCTATCCCGACGAAGAGAAGAATCCACGAGATTTCCGACGCCTTCAGCGAAAGAAGCGCGACGGGGGCCATGACCACCGGAATCGTCATACCGATCTTGCGGGCTAGGATAGGAGCCACGCCGCGCCGGATGAGCGCCCCGGAAAAATAACCGCCCGTCATCTGCCCGGCATCCAGGCTCAGGTAGGGAATCCAGAGCCACTTGCCCAGGGCCTCAAGGGTGAATCCCTTGGCGGTCACGAGAAACGAGGGCAGCCAGAACCAGTAGAAATAGCCCAGCGGATCAAAGAAGAATCGGGCCAGAATGAATGACCACGTTTGCCGCTGGGCAAACATGCTGCTCCATTTCGGGCGCGGCGCGGCGGCCATTTCCGCGACCCCTTGGCGGTCTGACTCGATGTAAAGACGTTCGGATTCGGTCAGCCAGCGGTGGTCGCGCGGCTCCCGGAAGATCCAGAGCCAGAGCGGCAGCCAGATGAGCCCGGCCAGACTGGGAATCAGAAACGCCGCGCGCCAGCCCCAGTGCTGGGCAAGCCAGATGACCAGCGGCGGCGCCAGCACGGCGCCGATCGCCGTCCCGCCGCCCACAAAGCCGACGGCCAGGCCGCGTTCGCGGCTGGGAAACCAGGAGGAGATTCCCTTCACAAACGCGGTGAAGTTGGCCGGCTCGGAGGCTCCGAGGAGGAAGCGGTAGAAGCAAAGATCCCACAATCCCACCACGAAGCTGTGGCACAGGCTGGCAATGGACCAAAGCGTGAAGCTCAACGCCAGGCCGCGCCGCGTATTGAGCACGTCCACCAGCCAGCCGCTCACGGCGAACATCATCCCGTAAGCAATCAGAAAGGAATTGACCGCGTAGCCGTATTGTGTGTTGGTGAGATGAAATTCCTCGCGCAGGACGGGCGCGAGCACGGAAAGAATCTGGCGGTGAAGGTAATTGATGACCGTGGAAAGAAACAGGAGGCCGGCCATGATCCAACGGAGATGTCGGAGTTCTCGCCCCTGCAAAGCGCCCCGGTCCTTTACACGGCGGGCTGGCTCGACCCGAACGAGAAACGCTGGGCGAGGGTTGCCGCACCTGATTTCGGAAATGCCCTAATGCACGATGAAGAATTCCAGAATGATTGCCGGGCCCTGCCTATCGGCCAGCCAGCGCCGCCTCGCGGCGGGACTCGTACAGCGGAAAGTCCTCGCAGAGTGCTTCCACGTCGCGGCGGACGCGGGCCACCACCGATTCATTGCCCAAATGGTTCAGGACCTCCGAGATCCAGCCAGCAATCTTCAGCATTTCCGGCTCGCGCATGCCGCGGGTAGTGGCGGCGGGCGTGCCGATGCGGATGCCGCTCGCGACCGCGGGCGGATTCACATCGAAGGGGATGGCGTTCTTGTTGACGGTCATGCCGGCGCGCTCCAGCACTTCCTGCGCGTCCTTGCCGGTGACCTGGCGGGAGAAAACGTCCACCAGCATCAGGTGGGTGTCCGTGCCGCCGCTCACGATGCGGAAGCCGGCCTCGGCGAGCGCTTTGGCCAGGGTCGTGGCGTTGGCGAGAATCTGTCTCTGATATTCTTTGAATTCCGGCTGCAGGGCCTCCTGGAAGCAGACCGCTTTGGCCGCGATCACGTGCATGAGCGGCCCGCCCTGAAGGCAGGGAAAGACGTTTTTGTCGATTTCCTTGGCCCACTTCGCTTTGCACATCACCATGCCGCCGCGCGGCCCGCGCAGGGTTTTGTGCGTGGTGGTGGTGACAAAATCGGCGTGCGGCACGGGGCTGGGATGCAGTCCGGCTGCGACCATTCCGGCGATGTGCGCGATGTCCACCATCAGCGCGGCGCCCACCTGCTGGGCGATGGCCGCCAGCCGTTCAAAATCGATGATGCGCGGATAGGCGCTGGCTCCGGCCACGATCAGCCTGGGCTGGTGCTCGGCGGCGAGGCGTTCAACGTCGTCGTAGTCAATGGTCTCGGTATCCCGGCGCACGCCGTAGGAAACGACCTTGAAGAGCCGCCCAGAGAAATTGATGGGGTGGCCGTGCGTCAAGTGCCCGCCGTGCGCCAGGCTCATGCCCAGCAGGGTGTCGCCGGGCTTGAGCACCGACATGTACACCGCCTGGTTGGCCTGGCTGCCGGAGTGCGGCTGCACGTTGGCGTGATCGGCGCCAAAGATCTGCTTGGCGCGCTCAATGGCCAGCGACTCGGCGATGTCCACGTGCTCGCACCCGCCATAATAGCGCTTGCCGGGATAACCCTCCGCGTACTTATTGGTTAGCACCGAGCCGAGCGCCTCCAGCACCGCTTCGCTGACGAAGTTTTCCGAGGCAATCAATTCAATCGTGCCTGTCTGTCTCTCCACTTCGCGCCCGATGGCGCGCGCGACTTCAGGATCGACGTCGGCCAGAGGCCGTCGTCGCGGGGGCAGGGAAGATGTCATTTGTTTTTCTCCGTATGATGGCGTGTGTCAATGTCAGAAATTTTGTTCACCCGGCGTTCATGCCGGCCGCCTTCGAAAGGCGTCGAGAGCCAGGTGTCGAGGATTTTGCGCGCGGTCGATTCATCGGTCAGGCGCTCGCCCATGGCCAGCACGTTGGCGTCGTTGTGCGAGCGCGCGAAGCGGGCCGAAAGCGTGTCGTTCACGGTGACGGCACGAATGCCGGGGACTTTATTGGCGGCAATGGCCATGCCCAGGCCTGTCCCGCAGACCAGCACGCCGAAGTCAGCCTCGTGCGCCGCCACCTGCTGCGAAACCTTTTCCGCGTAGTCGGGATAATCGACCGATTCGGCCGAGTCCGGACCGTAATCGACCACCTCGTACCCTTTCCCGGCGAGGTAATCACGCACCTTTCCCTTTAACGTGAAGCCGGCGTGATCGCTGGCGAGGGCAATTTTGGGTCGCTGGGCCAAGGAGGATCCTTCAAAATTCCATTAAACCACAAATCGGGGCAAGAGGGGAACTTGACCGCTGCTGGTGGAGGAGGGGCGGACTCTCACTGGCTCCTGTCGTGACAGCGGGCGGGGCGCCCGCCTGAAACCGCTGCTATCCCGCCGGCATGGAAGAGGGATGCAGGCCGGTTGGCCCCCTGCCGGGATCGCCTTACCCGCGACGATTGACCGTCCCGCGCCAATCCTGTTAAGATTCTGCTCTCTGGAATTCTTCCCCTCCTCGCAGGCGGTTTCCCGAGAGTTGTGACGCGAAGTCTTGCATCATTGCACTTAGGATATTATCAAAGGAGATTCATACCCGTATGAGTACAGGATCAAAGGGCACCATCGGAATTCTGACGGGCGGCGGCGACTGCCCCGGCCTGAACGCGGTCATCCGCGCCGTGGTTCGCAGAGCGGATCAGCTGGGCTACAAGGTGCTGGGCGTCAAGAAGGGTTGGCTGGGCATGCTGAGGGAATTGGCCACACCGCTCACCCTGCAGGACGTTTCAGGCATTCTGCATCGGGGTGGGACCATCCTCGGCACTTCCCGCACGAATCCCCTCAAGAAAGAAGAGGACAAGAACAAGGTCAAAGAGAATATGAAGAAAATGGGGATTGATTACCTCGTGGCGGTGGGCGGCGAGGACACACTGGGCGTGGCGCGCTTCCTGGCGGGCGAAGGATTGAAGGTCATCGGCGTTCCCAAGACCATTGACAACGACGTGGAAGGCACCGACCAGACCTTCGGATTCGATACGGCGGTTTCGATTGTGACCGAAAACCTGGACCGGCTGCATTCCACCGCCGAATCCCACGAGCGCGTCATCGTGGTGGAAGTGATGGGACGGCACGCGGGCTGGATTGCCATGGTGGCGGGCATGGCGGGCGGCGCGGACTATATTTTGATTCCGGAGAAGCAGGTTCCGATCGATGCGGTCTGCGACGCGATCCGGCGGCGGCGCGAGCGCGGCAAGATGTTTTCCATCATTGTGGTTTCGGAAGGGTATCAGCTTTCGGGATCCGATCAGGACTTGGTGACCAAGTCGGCGACCCTCGACCAGTTCGGGCACGTTCAACTCGGCGGGATTGGCGAAATCATCGCCAAGGAGATCGAGCGCCGGACCGGCTTTGAAACGCGCGCCACGGTGCTCGGTCACATTCAGCGCGGGGGATCGCCCACCGCGTTTGACCGCGTTCTGGGTCTGCGCTATGGCGTCAAGGCCGTGGACCTCATCCACGAAGGGAAGAGCGGCATGATGGTTTGCTTGCGTGGCAACGAGATTACCGCCGTGCCCATCGCCGAGGCTCTGACCAAGTTGAAGCTGGTGGACCAGCAGTGGGTGGATACGGCCACAATCTTCTTCGGTTAATCGGCCCCCGGGTTTCTGGATTCGCAAGGTTTGCGTGAATGACCAAGTCCTCGGGGTCGCAGGGAGGTGGCCTCGCCGGGTGGCGGCGCCAAGTCCCCTTTATACCACCCGAAACCCGGCGTATTTTCCTTTGTCAAGTTTCGCGCCTGCGTGCTATTATCTATTTGCAGACTAAAGGATTAGAGAAGCGAGGAGAGTTGGCGGATGCCATTACTGCGGGATTCCAAGAAAGTCTTGATCGAAAGCTTCCGGGTCCATCCCAAGGATTCGGGTTCGACCGAGGTCCAAATCGCTCTATTGAGCGAGCGCATCAACTATCTGACCGAGCATTACAAGAAGAACCGTAAGGACCATTCCTCACAGCGGGGCCTGCTGGTGTTGGTGGGCCGGAGGAAGCGTCTGCTCGAGTACTTGAAGCGCCGGAATCCCGCAAGTTACCAGCAGCTGATCGAGAAGCTGGGCATTCGCAAGTAACACGGTTGTGTCCCTGCCATCTGAGACTGTTGGCTTCACCGTTTCCGAAACGACGCGCGTTCCCCGCCTTGGAGCGGGGAGGTGGTTGTTCCGCCCTCCAGCCACTTCGCCCCTTAGCCTTGAATCTGCCCTGAGCGCGTTACCCTCTGGATCGCGAGCCCCCTTTCGGGCCTGCTGAACAGGATCGCGCCCGGGGAGCCGGGCCGCAAACCCGGCTGCCCCAACGAAACGGGAGGTACTACCTTGCATCAAATCAGCATTCCACTGGGTGGAAGCACCCTGACCATCGAATACGGCCGCGTCGCCCGGCAGGCCCACGGCTCCGCTTTTGTGCGTTACGGTGACACCGTGGTGCTGGCCACCGCCTGCACCTCCGAGCCCCGCGAGGGCATCGATTTCTTCCCGCTCACGGTCGATTACCGGGAGTACACGTACGCCGCGGGCAAGATTCCCGGCGGCTTCTTCAAGCGCGAGGGCCGGCCTACAGAGAAGGAAATCCTCACCAGCCGCCTCATTGATCGGCCGCTGCGTCCCATGTTTCCTGAAGGATTCAACGAGGATACACAGGTTCTGGCCATGGTGATGTCGGCCGACAACGAGAACAATCCCGACGTGGTGGGACTGATCGCGGCGGGGGCCGCGGTTTATCTCTCCGACATTCCGTTTGAGTCCCCCGTCGTCGGCGTGCGCGTGGGGCAGGTTGACGGCAAGCTGATCACCAATCCCACCTTCGAGCAGGTGAAGAATAGCCCCCTTAACATTGTGGTGGCGGGCAGCGAAGACGCCATCGTAATGGTGGAGGCGGGAGCCAGCGAGGTGTCTGAAGCGACCGTCATCGAGACGATTGAGCACGCCCACGGCGAGATCAAGCGCATCGTGGCGGCCATCAAGGAACTCTTTGCCCAGATTGGGCTGAAAAAACGCGAATTTGTTCCGCCGGCCTTTGACGAAGCCCTCTATGCCGAGATCAAAGCCAAGGCCGAGGCCGACCTGCAGGAAGCCCGCGACACTTCCAAGTACGTCAAGCAGGAGAGTCATCGCAAGATCGCCGCGCAGCGCAAGGCCCTGGTGGAGAGCTATCCGGAAGACGACGAGGAAAAGCGCCGCAAGGTGGCGAAGTACTTCGACCTGCTGGAAGAGCGACTCTTCCGGGACGACATCCTGAACAAGCGGCAGCGGCCGGACCGGCGCGCCTTTGACCAGGTCCGTGCCATTACCTGCGAGACCAGCGTCCTGCCCCGGACCCACGGTTCGGCGATCTTTACCCGCGGCGAGACCCAGGCGCTGGTGACGGTAACGCTGGGTACCGGCGAAGATCAGCAGCGAATGGACGTGCTGGAAGGCGAGTCGTTTAAGCGCTTCATGCTGCACTACAATTTCCCGCCCTTCAGCGTGGGGGAAGTGAAGATGCAGCGCGGCCCGGGCCGTCGCGAGATCGGTCACGGGGCACTGGCCGAGCGCGCCCTCTCGGCTGTCCTTCCGGATGAGAAAGACTTTCCTTACACCATTCGCATCGTTTCCGACATCCTGGAATCAAACGGTTCGAGCTCGATGGCTACCGTTTGCGGCGGTTGTCTGGCCCTGATGGATGCCGGCGTTCCCATTAAGGCTCCGGTGGCGGGGATCGCCATGGGGCTGGTGAAGGAAGCCGACAAGTACGCCATCCTGACCGACATCGCCGGCGCCGAAGACCATTACGGTGACATGGACTTCAAGGTCGCCGGCACCAAGGACGGCATCACTGCCCTTCAGATGGACATCAAGATCAAGGGGCTCACGCCGCAGATCATGGCGGAGGCGCTTGAGCAGGCGAAGCAAGGCCGGCTGCACGTGCTCGGCAAGATGCTCGAAACCCTGCCGGAACCGCGCACCGCCATCTCCAGGTACGCGCCCCACATCTACACGCTCAAGATCAACAAGCAGAAGATCGGCGAGTTGATCGGCCCAGGCGGGAAGGTGATCCGAGGCATCGTCGAGCAGACCGGCGCCAAGATTGACGTCGAGGACGACGGCACCGTGAACGTGGCTGCCGTGGACGAGACTGCCGCCAACAAGGCCCTGAAGATGATCAAGGACATCATGGCGGAAGCGGAACTGGGCAAGACCTACCTTGGTAAGGTCGTGCGTCTGGCGGAATTCGGCGCCTTTGTCGAAATCTTCCCCGGCACCGACGGCCTGCTGCACATCAGCGAAATCGCCGAACACCGCATCAAAGAGGTTCGGGACGAACTGAAGGAAGGCGACCAGATCCTGGTCAAGGTGATCAGCATCGACGGCAACAAGATCCGCCTCAGCCGCAAGGCGGTGCTGCGCGATCAGCGCCAAAAGGCCGCCGCGAGCGCCCCCAAGGCAGATCAGTAGTCGGCCCTGAAGCCGCAGGCGTTAAGGCCCATGTCTGCGGCTTTCGTGTCTTTGGTAACCTGTGGCGTTCTTGCCTTGTTGAGAAGCCGGAGAGATGATTGTCTGGGTAATCCTATTCGCAAAATGACCGGGCCGTGGTAGGATGCTCAGCACCCAAACAGCGGCTGGAAGAGCTGAACAGGGGAAGGCTGGAAGGTTTTCGGATTATGGCGCTCTTCTTGATTGAGAAGCTGGTGAACGACACCTTGATCCTCGACCTGCACGGGCGATTGGTTCTGGGTGAGGAAACGGAAGCGCTGCGCGAGCGCGTCAAGCGGCTCATCGCGGCCGGACACCGGCGCATCATCTTCGATCTGAGTGAACTGTCCTATATGGACAGCTCGGGGCTTTCGGCGCTCATTTCCAGCTTCGTGTCGGTGCGCAACCAGGGTGGCCAGCTCAAGCTTCTGAAACTCAGTCCGCGCGTCAACGATCTGATGCAAATCACCAAGCTCAGCACCGTGTTCGAAATCTACGACACGCTGGAGGACGCCCAGCGGTCCTTTGACAAGCCGGCAGTGACCTGACGCCCCGCCGGCGGCAATCGTACTTTAACCTTTGACAATCGATTTCGTTATTGCTAGGGTGGGCCCAGAGCGCAGGAGAGATTTCTTCGCCGGCCGTGCATGACGGTACTTCGACCTGCCCTGAACAAGCTCCCCTCATTGCGCGCCGAGGTCATCTATGCAAGGCACGATTAAACGCATCGTCCGCGATCGCGGATTCGGATTTATCCGTTCCACCGAAGGCCAGGAGGTCTTTTTCCACCGCAGCAGTCTCCAGCAACTCAACTTCGACAGCCTGAAGGAAGGCGAAACCGTCGATTTTGATATGGAACGCGGTGAAAAAGGCCCTCGCGCCACCGCCGTCCGCGCGGCCAAATAATCCCCCCGAAAGCTTCGCGCTGAGGGTGCTGCCTTCGCAGTGAGAGGGCACCTCTCCGCCCGCGTGGATTTTCCTGAAAAACACTCTGGGCTGCGCGCTGGATGGCAGGCGTGGAGGGACTCGAACCCCCGACCCTCGGCTTAGAAGGCCGATGCTCTATCCACTGAGCTACACGCCCACAGGGTCTGTAGAGGCGGCTTCGTGCCGCCATCTGGCGAGGTAAACTCGCCGCTACAGTGGTCATCATAGCGGCGTGGGGGAAGCGAGTCAACCGGGCGCTGGCCAAAGCGGCGATCTGCGATCGCCGCCGCGACACTCGTAGAGGCGGCTCGATGCCGCTTATGGCGAGGCAAACTCGCCTCTCCGGAGCCTGGCCTCAATCGGCTATTGACTTTGGAGGCGGCGGGGGCGTTAATGGGGGTAGAATAAGGGCGTGGATTGTTCCAAGGAGCGGAGAATGGCACAGGGGAGAAGGTGGGCCCGGCAATTTATCCTATTGATAACAGGCATATTTATTCCGGTCATGGCATACCCCCAGGCGGCGGCCGAGTATGGCCTCGCCGCCGGCAAAGCGACCACCCTTGGAGCTCAAGCGGGGTCTTCGATGCGCTCCGCGACGCGCTTTAACCCGCGGCAGCCGGCGTTGCGACGCACGCTCAAGATCCCTCCGCCCCCGACCAAGAATCTGGAGACTGTCATGGAAGAGAATCGGCAGAGGTTGGCGGAACGGAGCAAATCCTCGAGCGGGGGAGTGCTGAGCGTCGATTCCAACCCGCCGAAGGCCACCGTGAGCGTGGACGGCGAGCCGGTGGGGATTTCGCCCATAGATCTCACGTTGCCCGAAGGCAGGCACCTGATCGAGCTTTCGCACCCGCGCTACGACCTGTGGACGATGGAAGTGACGGTCAGCCCCAATGAAAGCACGGCGGTGACCGCCCAGCTCGAAACGAAGTACAAATCGACGATCACGCTTTCGATTCGATAGCCATGCTATTCAAAATTGTCTTCTTCTTTTTCCTGATTGTGATCGTGAGTTCACTGCTCGCCGGCATGGTGTCGAAGAAGTAGTGACGGGGCGCCGGACCGTGACTGGCACAAAATGACGGGGAGGATTTCCGATGCGACGATCTACGATCTTCATCCTGATGGCAGTTCTGGCGCTGCCCGCTTTGATCGCGCCACGGGCTCAGGCGCAGAGCAAGCAAGAGCAGGCGATTCGCGCCCTCATTGACAAAAGCGTTCAGGCGAACAACAGCGTGGACGAAAAGCTCGTTAAGCAGGTGCTGGCCGACATGGGCGGCGGACCTTTCTATCCGCCCTTCGTTCAGAGTGCAGCTTCCGCGACGGACCTCGAGCCGCTGATGATGCGGATTCTCGCCGCCGCCAGCTCGCGCAGCCTGACGGTGACCGGTCCGGTCCAGATCAAGGCGGACAAGAAACTGGGATGGGCGAACTATACCTGGCGTGCCGACGTCACCTTCCGCGACGGCACCCGGCGCAGCTACGATGGCCGCACCACGGCCGCTTTCGAATTGCAGGGGAAGAACTGGAAATTCGCTCACTGGCACAGCTCGCTGGCAGCGCCCTTCCCGAAGACCGGCAAGGAACTGGAAGCCGAAGGGCAGGAGATCATTAAGTTGGAACGCGCCGCCTGGGAAGCCTACAAAAGCAAGAACATCGCCGCCCTGAAGGACTACTACACCGAGGAGGCCACCGCCTTCAGCGATGACCAGGCCTACCGCATCAAGGGCAAGGCCGACATCCTGCGCGGCATGGAAGCTTCCATGAAGCAGAGCGACGTGCTTTCCTACCAGATTCTCGACCCTCAGGTGCAGGTGCTGGGCGATACGGCGGTGCTTACCTATTACTACACCGAGAACGCCATGCGCGACGGCAAGGCCGCCAACGGCGCGGGCAAGATTACCATCGTCTTCGTCCGCCAGGACGGCAAGTGGCGCGCCCTGCATGAACACATCGCCGCCAACCAGCCGGCGGGGAAGTAGGTGGTAGGTGGGGTGGGCGCGGCAAGCGCTTCGTGACGTAGGCTTTTCTTTCGGAAACGACGGCATAAGGAACGTGCCCTGGCTGCGTGGCTGGCGCAGACCTTGCTTTTCAGGTCTGCGCGCGGAAGGCGTAAGGACTGCTTCAAATCGCAGGCCCAAAGGGTCTGCGCCAACCAGCCGTCTTGACTCACCCAATCTTCAATTCTAAATTCCCTGCGCCACGGCCAGTGCTGCCGCGTCGCCGATGGACTCGCCCAGGGCGGCTGGGACAACCTGGGCTACGGCGGCACACGGCGCTAAAGCCTCGCGGTTCATGACGTGGCGCGCCGGGTCGAGCAGCATATCGCCCAGGCGCATGGCGAGCCCGCCAATCACAATTCGTTCGGGGTTGAGAATATCGACCAGAATGGCCAGCACTTCACCCAGTCGTTCACCCGTTGTTTTCAAAATATCGATGGCGATGGCGTCACCCTTCTTGGCGGCCACGGCAACATCGCGCGCGGTGATGGCTTTGCCCGATTTCATTTGTTCGGAAAGAATCGTCTTCTTGCCTTTGCGTTGTGCCTGTGCGATGCTCTGCGCGGCGAGTTGAGCGATGCCGCCGCCGCTCGCCCAGCCCTCGGCCGAACCTGCCTTGTTGTGTCCCACGGGCCCGGTGCGTGTCAGGCGCACGTGTCCGATTTCGCCGGCCAGGTCGCTCGTGCCGCGATAGAGTCTTCCGTCGGTAATGATTCCCGCGCCGAGCCCCGTCCCCATCGTGAGGAAGACCATGTTCTGTGTGCCTTTGCCCGCGCCGAAGCGATGCTCGGCCACGGCACCGGCGTTGGCGTCGTTTTCGATCAGGCAATCCACCTTGAATTCGTCAGCCAGAATCGAGGTGATGGGCACGTTGTCCCAGGTGGGCAGATTGGGTGGTGACTGCACGATGCCCTTGATGCGGTCGAGCGGGCCGCCGCAACTCACGCCCAGGCGCAGCAGCGCCGAGCGGTCAAGCTGCTGCGCGGCGAGCAATTCGTCCACGGCCTTCTTGATGTGTTCGACGGCGGGCTGCCAGCCTTTGGCCGGGCGCGTTGGAAACTCAACGCGGCCCAGCACCGCAGGCGGCTCGGCGGAAAGAACCACGGCGGTCTTCGTGCCGCCGATATCAATGCCAGCGAGAATCGTTTTCTGCATGAGTCGCCTGTTCAGAGATTTTGGGGTGAGCGACGGGATTCGAACCCGCGACGTCCAGAGTCACAGTCTGGCGCTCTACCAAGCTGAGCTACGCTCACCACCTTGGAGGGAATGGCCGCGTCGCGGCCAATTTCATTGTGGCATTCGCGGGCGGGGACTGTCAACTTGGGCTGTAGCGCCGGACTTCAGCCCGGCACTAAGGCGGCTCATCGCGCAGCGCGGATCATGGGCAGGCCGCCGTAGCGGCGACCTTCAGGTCGCCACAGCTTCAAGTCACCACAGCATGTCGGCCTGAAGGCCGACGCTACTTATCGACAGGGATTTCCTGAAGTTCCGTGGGGGCCTGGCAGCAGACGCAGTTTCCGGGTTCGAGCGACTCGATATTACAGACCTCGCAGAAGTAGCGCACGCGACAGAGCTTGCCGTTCTTGATTGTAAAGAACTGGCTGACATTGAAGGTTCCGTCCGCCGCCCATTCGCCCTCGACTCGGATGTCGCGGCCCGCCAGGCGCGGGTCTTTCAGCGTATTGGAGTGCCAGGTCCGAAGGGCGGCGAGGGGAATGTCCTTTCCCTTCGCCCGCAACGCCGGGCCACGCGCGGATTGCACCAGCTTCCCATCCAGCTTCACCACGGGCTTGGACCCCTCGGCGCGTGCCGGGAGCATGGCCAGCAGTAGAATTCCAGCCAGCGCGACACCGGAAACGTCATGGCGATGACAAACCATCAACTATTCCGAGACCCACTGTCCAATAACCGTAATCCCGACAGGCAGTTCGCCATTCTTGCCCGCGACTTTGAGGCGAAGGGAAATGTTTCCGTGATCGTCTATGCCAGCGGAGGGGAATGCGGTCGCGCTTTCCGCCGAGGTCATCACTAGAAATGCCGGATGAGGCGTGCCCGAAGCCTCTTTGGCGAGCTTCACCATATCGGCAAAGCTGAGCGTCCGGTCGAGCGCCGTATCGGCCGCGGCGGGCGTCAGCAGAATCGAATCGCGCGTTTGGAAGACGCCCATGTGCGCGCCGTCCTGCGGAATCAGAGCATAGCGCATGGCGTAGAAACCGGGCTTGAGAGGCTGCCCGCGGAAGTCGGCTCCCTGGGCGGGGAAATGGAGCAGGCCGATCAAGTTTCCCGCGCCGAGCTGGCCGTACAGGATGTCGCCCAGGCCGCCGGCGGGCGGGCCCAGCGTCAGGTCCTTGCGCAGCCAGATTTCACAAACTGTGGCCGAATCTTTAGACACCCGGGCGCCCTGCGCTTCCAGCACATTGAGCAGCGGCTTGGGAACGTCCGCCGCCACGGGCGCGGCAACCGGATCCACTTTGACTTCGCCCTGAGCGAGGGCTGGTGCCGCGACAAACACAAGCAAGGCCGCGACCCACACGAATCTTCTGATAGTTCGCATGATGACTCCTCCCGCTCAATTATGATGCATGGAAAACAAATCGGGAAGTCCAAGATTCCTCAGACTTCCCGATGGTCTTGCCGCGCTGCGCCGATGTAGCGTCGGCCCTCAGGCCGACATGCCGATGGCGACCTGAAGGTCGCCGCTACGACTACCGCGTGAAGGTTCCCACGAAAGTCTTGCCGCGCTGCGCCGAGGGTAGCGTCGGCCTTCAGGCCGACATGCCGATGGCGACCTGAAGGTCGCCGCTACGGCTACCGCGCGAAGGTTCCCACGAAAGAATTCTTGCGCCCCGTGCGGTTCCACACCGTGTCGAGTCCCCGCCCCGCGAACGCGTCCTGGACGGAGACCGCCGGCGTCGCGCAATGGATGGCCGTGAGCGGCGGGTAATAGACGAATTCATTGCCACAGAGGTGATCGGCGTGGCAGATCGCGCGGGTCTCAACGCGAGCCAGGTTGCCCGCCGCGAGGCGCACCACGGCGTTGTCACTATCCGATTCCATGCGAATGGGCGCGGCCTCAACCCGGACAATGTTGGCGACGAGCGGCCCCGCCATCTCGCGCGCAAAAGCCAAGAGAGCCGCTCGCTGCGCAGGGCTGGCTCGCTCATCAAGAATCAGGACGGCGCGCGCCGGAAGGGGATTGTGGTAGGGGTCGCCCAGCGTGGCGCTGGCTCGCACCACCGCCACCACGGCGAGGCCGCTCAAATCCACGCCCTCCCAATCGCCCGCCTGGACCTTCCAGGCGAGCATGGCTTCCTTACCTTCCATTCCGACTTCGGAATTGGCGTAGCAGTGGCCGGCGTAAATGTCGGCGCTGCGCACTTCGACGTAATCGCCGCGAATCGCCGCCTGTGCCGACACGCCAAGCCCCGCCATGAGAAGGAATCCCACGACTGCTGCGGTAAGTGGTCTCCGCATGATGTGACCTCCTGCTGAATGTTTCGGTCGCCCTGACCAGATTTAATGATACCGCTTTGAGGCGAAGGTAGCAATCACGAAGACCCGGGGTTTGAGACGAGCCGGTGGCGCCTTTCTATGCAACTGGCAGCAGATTCTTGTTGACTGAAATGAGCCGGGATTTTGCCCTTCCGGTGAAGCGGGGGACGCCCCGCCGGAGCATCTTTACAACGTATCGCTAAGCCTCAACCCGGTATCCGCCCACCGGAGGACCGCCCTGAAGCTCGGGGCCAAGGCCCGGCGGTGTGGATACCGCCGCTACAGCGACTCAAAGCACATGCGTTCGGCGGAGCAGTCCTCCTGGGTGACGAACTTGCCGTCGGGGCCGACGACGGTCTGGGTGTGGACGCACCAGAAGTGTCCGCTGCGCATGCTGGGAACGCTGGGATCGGGCTCGGATTGGATGAACATCTCCTTGGAGCGCAGGAAGCGGCACTGGTTCGGGATGAGTTTTTCCGGTTCAGCCATGACTAAGCACCTCCTGCGGCGGCGAGAATGGCTCGCTTGACGGCCACGCGCGCCAGTTGGACTTTGTAGCCGTTTTTGGAGAGGGGTGTGGCCTTGGCGACGGCTGCTTTGCCGGCTTCATCGGCCACCGACTCGCTCACCGTCTTGCCGGCGAGCACCGCTTCGGCTTCCGGCGAATGCCACGGTACGGGTGCCACGTGGCCCAACACGACTCGCGCTGAATTCACGGTCTTCCCGGTCAGGCTCAATACCACGGCGGCTGCGGCCAGCGGCCAGTCGAGCGCTTCTTTTTCCCGAACCTCATAAACCGCCATCTTGCCCGACGAAGCCGGGATCAGGATGTCCGTAAGGATCTCGTTCGGCTTCAGATCGTACTCACGGTCGTTCGCGCTTGCTGGGGCGCGGAAGAATCTGGCGAGTTCCACCTCGCGCTCGCCGCCCGGGCCAAGAAGACGAACCTTCGCCCCAAGGGCGATCAGGATTGGAGCGAAGCTGGATGGATTGACGAAGTAGGCGGGGCCGGAATTGCCCAGGATGGCGTGCAACTGGTTTTCGCCGTGGGGGACGAGCGACTTGCCGTTGTGCTGGGCCAGCAGGCCGTGGCCGCCGCGGAAGTACCAGCAGCGAGGCCGCTGGAGCAGGTCGCCGCCAACCGTTCCGACGCTCTGAATCTGCGGGCTGCGAACGCCGTCAGCGGCCGTAATCAGAGCCGGATATTGCTGGCGCACCGCGGCGTTGGCCGTCAGCTCTTGCAACGTGGTCATGGCGCCGATGCGGAGCCCGCCGGATTGCGGCGTGATGCCTTTCAGGCTGGCGATGCCGGTGAGACTGACGACACGCTTGGGAGTGGTGCCGTAGTCCTTCATCAGGCTTAGCAGGTCGGTGCCGCCGGCTAGAACTTCGGTCTCGCCCCACCGGCTGGCCAGGAGCTTGACCGCTTCCTCTTTAGTGGCGGGTTTGGCGTATTCAAAGGCTTCCATCAGGCAACCCCTCCTTTCCCTAGAGCCGCGAGAACCTTGGCGGGCGTCATCGGGATGGTCGGCACGCGCACGCCGATAGCATTGGCCACGGCGTTCGAAATGGAGGCGCCGGGGGAATTGACCGGCGGCTCACCCAGTCCGATGACGCCGCGCTCGTCGTAACCGGGGCCGGTCATCATGTGCACCACCAGTTCGCCGATGTCACCGATTCCCGCCAGCTTGTAGAACTCCATGTTGGGATTCAGCATGCGGCCTGTGGTTTCGTCCATAACCTTTTCTTCGTGCAAGGCGTAGGTGATGCCCATAATCAGCGCGCCATAGCACTGGCTTTCAGACGTTTTCAGGTCGAGCACCAGCCCGCAGTCCTGCACGCAGACCAGCTTGTTGACTTTGACGATGCCGGTTTCGGTGTCCACGGAGACGTCGGCGACCTGCACGCCGCCCACGCCGCTCGAGATCAGCTCGCATGGGCCGGGATTCTTGCCCTCCACCTTGATCGGGTTCATCCCCAGCTTGGCGCATGCCTGCTTCCACGTCAGGCCTTTTGCCGGATTGCCCTTGACCCGAATCTTGCCGTCCACGGCTTCCAGCTGGTCGGGAGTGGTTTCCAGGCTGGGGGCGACCACGGCGAACAGTTGTTCGAGCGCGTCGATGGCTCCGCGGCGGGTCATGGAACTGACGCCGCCCACCGTCGTGCTTCCGCCGGAAGCGCCCGAGGGCAGGTACTTGCTGTCGCCGATCGAAACCTTGATGTCGGCGACTTCGAGGCCCAGCGTCTCCGCCGCCGTCAGTGCAATCACCGTGCGGGTGCCGGTGCCCAGATCTTGGCTGCCGGTCGCAACTTCCACCGAGCCATCAGGGTTGATGGTGATGGTGCCGCGGCTGTTGTGCCCGCGACCGCCCCAGGTATGCAGCGAGAGCCCCAGACCACGCTTGATGTGGCCGGGCGTCTTGTCGCCGCGCGGATGCCAGAGCTTCTTCCAATCGGAAAGTTCCGCAGCCTTGGCCAGTTCCTGGCGGTACATCTCGGCGCGTTCGCCGCCCAGACCCGCGTTCTTGGTAAAGAATTCCATCGGGTCCATGCCGAGCTTGGCGCACAGATCGTCGAGCGCACAAATGGTAAGCACGGCGGCTTGCGGATGATTCGGCGCCCGCCAGGCGCGTGCCGGACCGATGTTGGTCGAGACAGCCGTGTGCCGCTTGACCACATTGGGGATACCGTTGAGGGCGTACGGGATGGGCGGGATGCCGCCGCCCGTAGGCCCGCCTGTGCTCCAGGAGTCGGACTCCCACGCCGTGATCGTTCCATCTTTCTTGGCGGCCACCTTTACTTTGGCATAGTGGGAGGGCCGCGCCCCCGCCATGATCAATTCGAGGTCGCGATCCAGCATCAGTTTGATGGGCCGGCCCACCGCCTTGGAGAACTTGGCGCACTCGGTACCCCAAATGTCGGCGCCAAACTTGGAACCGAAGCCGCCCCCCATGTGAGGAGTGAGGACCCGGACATTGGTGACCGGGATGTCCAGGGCCTGGGCGTACTCACCGGGAATCCCGGAAACGTTCTGGGTCGAAGCCCAGACGGTCAGGGTTCCGTCCGGATTCCATTCCACCACCTGGCCGTGCGATTCCAGGCAGCAATGGGTGATGACGGCGCATCCGTAAGTGCCCTCGTGGATGACCGAGTCCGGGTCGCTGAAGGCGGCGGCTGGGTCGCCCGTCTTTTGCTCGGCGGCGGGCTTGCCATGTTCACCCGCCTTGCTCAGGTCCTCCTCATGGACAAAGTGGGGCAAAACTTCATATTCAATCCTGACGCGTCGCGCCGCGTCGCGAGCCACTTCTTCGCTGGGGGCCGCGACGAAGAGAACCTCCCTGCCCGCCCAGTGCATTTCTGTTCCGACGCCGTTCACGATGTGCACCTTGACGCCCGGCAAGGCCTCGGCAGCGGACGTGTCAATGGAGACGACCTTGGCGTGGGCATGAGGGCATCCCACTACCTTGGCATAGAGCATCCCCGGCCGAACGATGTCGTAGGTGTACTTGGCGCGCCCGCTGGACTTGTCGGGGCCGTCAATGCGGCTGATGCGCTTTCCAATATGCTTGCGCTGGCCGGCGGCCGGCCAATCGTATTTGCAACTAGGCATGGGCGCCTCCTTTCATCACCTTGGCTGCTTGGAGGACGGCTTGGCGGATCCCGACGTAGGTTCCGCAGCGGCAGAGATTCCCCCCCAAACCTTTTTCCACGTCTTCCACGGTGGGGTTGGGATGGCGGTCCAGGAAGGACTTCACCGCCATGACAAAGCCCGGCGTGCAGAAACCGCACTGCTGGGCGTCGTGGTCGACAAAGGCGGCAGAGACGGGATGCAACTTGCCGTTGGCCGCCAGACCTTCGATGGTTTGAATACTTCGTCCCTGGGCTTCGACAGCCAGCACGCTGCAGGCATAGACCGGCTGGCCATCCATCTCGACCGTGCAGGCGCCGCAGGTGCCGCGGTCGCAGACCTTCTTGGCCCCGGTCAATTCGAGATGATTTCGCAGGGCGTCCAGCAGGGTTACGCGCGGTTCCAGTTCGAGCTTATGCGGCTTTCCGTTGATCCGCAGCGTGATGGGAACCTTGCCGGGGCCGAGAATGGGGGTGGCTGCTCCGGCTGTGGGCTTGGCTCTGGCAGTCTCCGTGGCGACCAGGCTGCCGGAGACGGCAACGCCCGCCCCCCGCAGGAAGTCGCGCCTCGTCACGCTGCTGCCTCCCGCCGGCTTTTCCTTCTTTCGACTCATAGTCGGTACCTCGATCGGTTTTTTGCGCCATTATGTTAGCGTTTACAATCTCGAAAGTTACCGCACCTGGCCCAGGATGTAAAGCTGAAAAGGACAACACCAATTGAATTGGACAGCACCGGCGAACTGGCATTAAAGTCGATGGGAGTCTTCTCAGCCCGAGCTCATTGCAGGAAGAGAATGCGGCCCAATTTTCGAGCTGAAATTTTCGATCTCCCCCGTGCCCTCCGGGAAAACCTGGGGAAGGGCAGGCGGGAGTACGACGCTCTCATCCGGCGAGTGCCGTGGGGTGAACTGCCCAAGACCTTTATTGCCCCCGAAGAGCTGCTTCCGCTGGCGCAGTTCATGGCGGAGGCCTTCCAGGAACTCCTCCAATGGCCCTGCGAGTACCGATCCACGGCCGAGGCACTGGCCCGGCCCCAGGGAGTCCACTTTCTCATTTCCGGCGGAGGTGATCGCGCGGAATTTGCCCCCTTGATTCAGTCGGTGCGCGCTGGCAAGGGTTGCCTGCTTGCGCTGGCGACGGAGAGGGACGATCCGCTGGCGGCCGCCGTGGACCTTGCCTTTGCGGTCAGCCTGGATCCGAAGCCGGGGCTTGTCACGCTGGACGTTCTCCGGCATGCCGTTGCCGGATTGCTGGCGGTGCTTGCAGCCCGCGCGTTGAAGCGGCCTACGCGGCGACAGGAGAAGCTGGACGCGGAATTTTCCCAGCTGCCCCGTCACCTGGAGCAATACCTCTTGCAGCGAACTGCCGGCGTCCGGTCCTTCGCCTCGGGACTGGCTGGTTCCCGGCAGGTTTGGTTGGCGGCGGGTGGGGGCTACTCTTATGCGGCTCGAAGCGCGTCGGCGTGGTTGAGCCGGCTGGCGGGTATCGCCGCGCCCGTCATGAACCTTCCCCCTCTTCCGTCAGAACTCCCTCTGGGGCAGGGGTCGGCGGTGGCCGTCCTGACCGGATCGCGATGCCGCCTCAAAGCGGAGGTGATCGCGGCGGCAAGGCAAGTAATGCGGGCCGGGGCCGAAGTATTTGCCCTGACCGATGGAAATGATTCCGAACTCGCCAAGATTGCGAAGATGACGCTGTTGCTTCCTCCCCTGGATGAAATCACCGGGTCGGTCATGGCACATGCCGTCATGGCCTGGGCAGCCTTGGAAGCCTCACGTCTCAATCTGGTGGGTCGAAAGCCTGACCGATGAGCCAGGTCAGCGAAGACTCCGCCGGCGATTTTTGGGGGTCATCAGTTTTCTATCGTTATCCTGACTGTTTTCGTTGACGTGACTACTGACATTTGTTCTAATTCATCCTATGGACATAGGAAAACGACTTAAGGAACTTCGCGAGGCCAAAGGACTGTCGCAAGGCGACGTAGAGCGCAAGTCCGGCTTGCTGCGATCGTACATCTCCCGCGTCGAGGGCGGTTACACGGCGCCGTCGCTTCCCACCCTGGAGAAGTTTGCGGAAGCGCTGGGCGTGGCACCATATCAGTTGCTTTTCCGCGGCGAAGGCAAGCCCGCGGCGGTGAAGACGCAGGAGCACGAGTCGCTCTCGAAGCCTGCTCGCAAGCTCGTCAAAATGTTCAACGAGATGTCGAGCCCGGACCGGAAGCTGCTCCTCACACTGGCCGCCAAGATCGCCAAATCCTAGGCGTGCCTGGCCTTGCCCGGCCACATGGAAGGAGCCGTGGCCTGGGAGTTAAACTGTGTAAGTGCGGGGCTGTGTAGAACTTCCGGCCCGAGGGGACTGATGTAACTCGCGCCCGTGAAGAGAAATCCTGCCGCTGCTGCCAATCGAAAAACGATTCTCGGGATCTGGCAACTGATTCCCTCGCCGACGGTTTCGCGGCTCCTGGCCCGGCAGGGCTGGGAATGGATCATTTTGGACCGCCAGCACGGGTCGCTGGATTCCCGGAGCGCCTACGAGTGCATTCATACGATCCGGGCTGAAGGAGCGAAGCCTTTCGTCCGCATTCCAATCGGCGCTGCCGCGGAGGTGTCCAAGTACCTTGACCTTGGCGCGCAAGGAATCGTCGTGCCTATGGTGAACGCCGTGGCCGACGCGCGAGCGATGGCTCGCGCGGCCAAGTACCCGCCGCTTGGGGAACGCTCCCTGGGTGGCGACGCGCGCTTCC
Source organism: uncultured Acidobacteriota bacterium (assembly GCA_964533045.1). Lineage (GTDB taxonomy): Bacteria > Acidobacteriota > Terriglobia > UBA7540 > UBA7540 > JACQNR01. Next base: position 22,358 of record CAZHKT010000021.1, read on the forward strand.
ATTACGGCGAAGATTATCCCGATCGGGCCAACCGCGAGACTCTCCTAATCGTCCAGATCGAGCACATTCGAGCGGTGCGCGCCGCGGAAGGGATCTTGGCTGTTCCAGGAGTGGACGGATGCTTCGTCGGGCCTACTGATCTTGCCATGTCCATGGGCCTGCCGAGAACGGATTACGAGTCGAACCCTTCTCACCGCACTGCCATCCGGCGCATCGCGGAGATGTGCCGGAAGTTCCGCAAGCTGGCTTGCTGCAATACCTACTCTCTGGCCGACGCCCAGGAGAAGCGGGCGCTGGGTTATGAGTGCATCAGTTTCGAAACAGACGTTCAGCTCCTTATGAAATGGGGGCAGAAGGTCCGCACGAACCTGCAGAAGGCGGTTTCGTAAAGTCCGGAGGACGACCATGAAATCACTCCTCATCGACCTGAGCTACAGCCTCGAACCGGGTACGCCGGTCTATCCCGGCGATGCGGGCGTTGAAATCAAGGTCCTCGAGACCACATCGGCACAGATTCCCGGCCGTCGCGCCCTCAACAACAGCCGGCTCTCGGTAAGCATCCACACCGGGACGCACATGGACGCGCCGTTTCATTTCTTCGACCGCGGGAAAACCATTGACCAGGTGCCGCTCGACCGCTTCGTGGGCCCGGCGCTTTGCCTGGACCTTATCGGCGAACCGGTCATCAACGCCGCCAAATTGCGACCCTTTCAGGCCCGAATCCGCCAGTTTCCCAAAGTCATCATGAACACCGGCTGGGCCAGTCATTGGGGCCAGGAGGATTACTTCACGGATCACCCCTGCATCACCGGCGATGCCGCACAACTCCTTGTCGAGGCCGGAGTTCATCTGGTAGGTTTGGACACTCCGTCGGTGGACCTGCCGCCATTTCCGTGTCATCTCGTTTTGCTCGAAAACGGAGTGGTGATAGTGGAAAACTTGAGGAATCTGGACGCGATTCCGCAGGACACGTTCGAGCTGATCGTCCTGCCGCTCAAGATCACGGGCCGGGACGGTTCACCGGTCCGAGCCATTGCGCGCCCGCTCTGAAGGGAACGATGCCCACCATTCCAGCTGCCTCCTTGCGGCGTCTGGCCGCTGAAATCTTCGCTGCGGCGGGGGCCACAGGGGAGGAATCGCGAACCGTTGCCGACGCGCTGGTCGAAGCCAACCTTGACGGCCACGATTCGCATGGCGTGGTGCGCGTCTCCGAATACGTCGGCTGGATGGAGAAGGGGCTCATCAACATTGGCGCGCACATCCGCATCGACCACGAAGGCGAGGGCTTCGCTGTTATTGATGGAAATTGGGGTTGGGGTCAGGTGGTGGCCAAGGAAGCGATGGAGGTGGGCATCGCCAAGGCCGCCCACGCCGGCGTGGGCACGATCTCGGTCCGGCAGTGCTGCCATATCGGCCGCGCGGGAGACTTTGTGCTTCAGGCCGCCCGCCGGGGCATGGCGGCGGTGATGTTCGTCAACACGCACGGTGCCGGGAAGCTGGTGGCGCCGTGGGGCGGCCGCGAGCGCCGCTTGTCAGCCAATCCGATTGCGGCGGCCATCCCGCGCGCCTCAGGCGATCCGATTCTCGTCGATATTTCGACCTGCGCCATTGCGGGGGGCAAGATTCAGGTGGCGTACAACAGCAAGAAGTCCGTTCCGCCCAACTGCGTGCTCGACGCCGAAGGCCGCCCCACCACCAATCCCGCGGATTTCTTCGGCCCGCCGGAGGGCGCGCTGCTCCCCATGGCGGGGCACAAGGGTTTCGCGCTGGCGCTGGTGAGCGACATTCTGGCCGGCGGTCTCTCCGGTGCGGGCCTGAGCCGTCCCGGCGCCGATCGCGTCGGCAACAGTTTCCTTGCGGTGCTGATGGACGTCGGGCGATTCCGCGATCGTGGCCAGTTCGATGCAGAGGTGGACGCGCTCGAAGCTTATGTGAAGAGCAGCAAACTCGCTCCGGGCTTCAGCGAAATCATGATTCCCGGCGAACCGGAGCGCCGCGAGCGCGCCCAGCGCCAGAAGAATGGAATCCCCTTGGACGACCAGACCTGGCGCGAAATTTGCGAGACCGCGGCGCGATACAAGGTGGCCACAGACTTGGTGGCCTGACGGGAGCCTCCACTCCATGCAGGAAAATTTCTTGATCGGAATCCTCCTGGGTGTTCTGGCGGGAATGGTGAACGGGGTGTTCCTGCTCCCCATGCGTTACACGCGCGCCTGGGCATGGGAGAACTCCTGGCTGTTCTTCACCGTCTTTTCGACGGGCCTCTTCCCGTGGGTTGCGGCGTTGATTGGTGTTCCGCACATCTGGGACGTGCTGCGGAGCAGCCCGATTTCATCTTTCTTCCCGGGGATCGTGGCGGGTCTGATCTGGGGATCGGCGCAGGTGATGTACGGGCAGGGTCTCGGCATGGTAGGCGTGGCCATCGGCAGCGCCGTGGTGGGTTGCACCTCGACGACCGCGGGAACCATCGGCCCCATGATCGTCTACGGCGGATCGCAGGTTTCGAGTTCGGCGGCGGCGTATCTGTTGATCGCTGTCGGACTGATCCTTACGGGCATTGTGATCTACGGCCGATCGGGCGCGCGCAAGGAACGGGAATCGGCGGGGAAGGAACAGGTCAAGCAAGTCGTGCCGGGGAGCTTCAAGACGGGCTTCGTGATCTGCCTCGTCACCGGCGTGCTCGGAACCGCTTTTGTGTACGGCGCAAAATCCAGCGACCCGCTGGTCGATGCCGCCCTGGCCTCGGGCGCTTCCTCGCGCCTGGTCGCGGAATTCGCCGCCCTTCTCGTTACCTTTAACGCCGGGCTGATTCCGGGAGTCATCTTTTCGATCTACAAGCTGAACAAGAACCGGACTTGGGGCGGTTTCCGAACGCCGGGCGTGTGGGCTTGGAATGTCTTCCTGGCGGCGCTGATGGCGGCGCTGTGGTACGGCGGCATCCTGATGTACAACTCGAGCGGCGTGAAGCTGGGCCCGGCGCTTGGGCCCTCGATTTCCTTCGCGCTCTTTGCCGGCGGAACGGTCCTTTTTGCCAGCCTTTTCGGTTGGATGGCGGGCGAGTGGAAAGGCGCCAGTTCCGCCACCATCCGCGGATTTATGACGGGCATGTCGCTGATCGTCGTGGCGATGCTGATCATCGCCTTCCGGGTGAGTGTGTAAACTTCACCGCGATGGTCCGTGTTGCTTGCGCAATCGCTCGCCCAGGCCCTCAATCGCTTTGACCGTCTGCGCGTAAACCTCTTTGTACGTCTCCACCGTCACATCGGATCGTTCCAGGTAATTCATGATGATGTTTTCCGCGTCGCAAAAATCGGCGCACGCGGCGGCGACGTGCTCGGCGATATCGAGCGGGATCTGCACCACGCCGTTGGCATCGGCGTGCAGCAGGTCGCCGGGGCGCACCGTAAGACCGGCAATCTGCACGGGCGCGTGAATGTCGATAAAATGCGGGTAGGCGTGGGAAACCACGAGGCCGGAGGCAAAGACCGGCAGCTTCAGCTTTTCGACTTGCAGCAGGTCGCGCGAGGCGCCGTTGGTCACGATGGCGGCGCAACCGAATCGCCGGTAGAGGCGGCTCATGACCTCACCGATCACCGCGCCGCAGGGCGTCGAATCCAGGTCCTGAATCACGGAAAACCGCGGCTCGGGTATCGCCTGCATCTTCTCCACGTGCTCGATAATCCGCTGGTAAGCGTTCTGCTCGCCCGAGGGATAGGCCGAGCGGAAGGTGGCGGTGGTCGCGTAACCCGCCACCGGCGGCAACTCGGGATAGATGGCCCGGATGGCGGAAGACATCCATCCCGCGGTGTTAGGGCGAATGCGAAAAAGCTCAATCACGTTGCAGATGGTCGGCGAATCGAATCTCTTCAGGGTCTCGAGCGCCTGAGTCGAAATCGGTCTGTAGGTGGTGGCCATGGCTCTCCTTCCGTGAGTCTGACAGTATAAACTCGAACCCACGGTTGCGGCGACCGCAGATCGCCTCGGAGCGCGGGTCTGTGCCCTGCGATCCCCGCGTGCGAAACTTCGTCGCGGCTCACCGCGGCATGTTGCCGCGCGCGGCAAGTTTCGCTTGACCGCCGCGAGCAGATGCCGTTAATACATGGCATGCCTTGTCGAGCCGGGTTTCCCTTCATCTTGCGTAGTTTGGCCTTTCCGCTGGTTCTGCTGGCAGCGATGCCGTCCATGGCGCGCCTGGCACCCAACGACCTCCGCTGCGAATATCTGAAGAATCCGCTGGGCATGGATGTTCCCAAGCCGCGCCTCAGCTGGAAGCTGGCCTCGCAGGACCGTTCGATTCGCGGCGAATTTCAGAGCGCGTATCAGGTCCAGGTGGCTTCCAGCCGTGACGCGCTCGCCGCCTCGAAGCCCGACCTCTGGGATTCCGGCAAGGTCAATTCCGACCAATCTCATTTGATCGAATACGCGGGCAAGCCCCTTGCCTCGCGCGCGCTCTGCTGGTGGCGCGTGCGCGTGTGGGACGGCAAGGGCGTGCCCTCCGCGTGGAGCGAACCCGCGAAGTGGTCCATGGGACTACTGCGGCCCAAGGACTGGCAGGCCAAGTGGATCGGTCTTGACGGCGGGGAGGAGATTCGTCCGGCGTGGAAGGATGCGAAGTGGATCTGGGCGAGTGATTCCGGCTCGAAGGCGGCCCATTTCCGCCGGACGCTTTCCGTTCCATCGAACGCCGTGGTTATCGGCGCCATGATTTCGCTGATTTCTGCGGGCGGCTTCGTGCTTTATGTGAACGGCAGACAAGCCGCCGCCGGCGTCGGTCCGGCGACGCCGGAAAACGTGGCCCGGGTGGACCTCCGCGAGTTCCTCCGCGAGGGACCGAACATTCTGGCGGTTGCGGCGCGCGCCGGGACGACCCAGCCATCGGGATTCATCGGTGAACTGAGGCTTGACTTCGAGGCCGGGCATTCGCTGGTGATTTCATCAGACGCGAGTTGGTCGGTGGCGACGGAGGTGGCATCGGGTTGGGAGTCCGCGGCGACGGAAGGTGACGGATGGTCCCCGGCGCATGAAATCGGCCCCCACCCCGCGCCTCCTTGGCCGCGCCTGGTGGAAGATGAGCGACGCCTGCCCGCGCGAATGTTGCGGAAACCTTTCAGGCTGGAACGCGGGATCAAGCGCGCCACGGCTTACGTCAGCGGTATGGGGCTGTTCGAGTTTTATCTGAATGGCCGCAAAGTTTCGGACCATGTCATGGATCCGCTTCAGACCCGGTTCGACAAACGCACGGCGTATGTCACCTTTGACGTGACGAACCGGCTCCGGCCCGGAGCCAACGCGGCGGGAATCATCCTGGGCAACGGACGTTTCTACGCGCCGCGCCTTCATGTGCCCGTGGACACCCTCAGCTTTGGATATCCCAAGCTGCTCTTCCAGATGGAGATCGAATACGCGGACGGCCGAACCGCGTTGGTGGCGAGCGACACGTCATGGAAACTGACCGCAGAGGGGCCGATTCGCGCCAACAATGAATTCGATGGCGAAGAGTACGACGCGCGCCAGGAGATGGCCGGCTGGAGCGCACCGGGATTTGACGACTCGAAGTGGCAGGCCGCGCAGGACGTCGCCGCTCCGGGCGGCGTCTTGATCGCTCAGATGCTGGAGCCCCAGCGCGTCACCGAGACGCTCCCGGCTCGAGACGTTACCGTGCTCAAACCCGGCGTGTATATGGTGGATTTCGGCCAGAGCTTTTACGGCATGGTGCGGCTGCGGGTTCGCGGTCCGGCAGGCGCGCGCGTCCAACTGCGGACCGCGTTCACAAAGAAAGCCGATGGCTCCCTGAAGATGGAGAACAACCGCAGCGCGCGCTCAACCGATGTTTACATCCTGAAGGGCGAAGGCGAAGAAATCTGGGCGCCGCGTTTCCGCGGCCAGGGTTTCCGCTACGCCGAGGTGACGGGATTTCCCGGCGTGCCGACGGTGCGGAATTTCGAGGGCCTGGTCGTTCACACCGATATGGAAACGAGGGGGGAGGTCGTTACCTCCAGCGAACTGCTCAATCGCATCTACCAGAATGTGCGATGGAGCGTGCGCATGCAGAATCGCGGCGTCCCGCTCGATCCGGACCGCGACGAGCGCCAGGCATGGCTGGGCACATCCATCAAGAGTTCGGAGAGCGAAGCGTGGATGTATCAGGTTGCACCTTTCTACCGGAACTTCCTGGCAGAGACGCGAAGTGACCAGCGCAACGACGGCAATCTTTCCGATGGCGGCTCGATTTGGCCATTCTATTCGGGGGATCCCATCTGGCCGAGTGTGGTGACCATCGTGCCCGAATGGTTTCACGACTTCTACGGCGACACGCGCATCTTGGAAGAGAATTTCGAAACCATGAAGCGCTGGATGCAGTTCCAGGAACGGACCAACCTGTTGGAGGACTTTACGCTGAGGCGCGCCGTCTACGGCGACTGGGTGGACGCTTCCTCGATGGATCAGCCGCTGGGGCCAGCCACCTCCGGCGCCACTTCGCGCGAACTGATGGCCACCGCGTTCTTCTACCGCAACTGCCGTGTGTTGGAGCGCGTCGCGCGCCTGCTCGGCAGGGAAGACGACCGGCAGTATTACGATGCGCTTTCGGAGAACGTCAAGGCCGGATTGAACCGGCGCTTCTTCCGTCCGGACTCGGGGAAATACGAAAGCGAAACGCAAGCCTCGTACGTCTTTCCCCTGGCCTTCGGCATGGTGCCAGATGCAGCCCGCGCCAAAGTCATCGAAAACCTGGTCGAAGACATCATGGTCAGACACCGGGGCCATCTTTCTGTGGGTTTTGTGGGAATGCAGTACCTGATGCAGACGCTGACCGATATCGGCCATCCCGAGGTCGCTTACACCATTGCCACGCAGACGACGCGCCCCAGTTGGGGTTACATGATCTCGAAGGGGGCGACCTCCATCTGGGAGCATTGGGATACTGACACGCAGGAACCCGGCATGAACGGCGAGAGCCAGTGCATCCTGTCCGGCAATCTTGCGGCGTGGTTCTATCAGACGCTGGCGGGCATTAACTACGATCCGGATCATCCGGGTTTCCAGCACATCATTCTTTGGCCGCGACCGGTGGGCGATTTGAAGTCTGTGCGCGCCTGGCACGAGTCGCCTTACGGAAGGATCCAGAGCGATTGGAGAATCGAGAGTGACACCTTGCACTGGCAATTCACCGTGCCGCCGAATGCCCAGGCGACGGTGGTTATTCCGGCCGATGCGAACCGGGTCCGCGAGAAGGGAAAGCCATTCTCGAAGGCCGAGGGGGTCCGCCTGGTTCGCAGCGAAGCGAGGACGAGCGTCTTTGAGGTCGGCTCGGGTGAATACTCGATTTCCGCTCCCTGGGCGGCGGAGAACTAACATGCACCGACGCGAATTCCTGAGGGCAGGGCTGATGTCAGCGGCGCTGGCAGCCTCGCCCGCCGTGCAGAAGCGCCGCGCACCCCAGCGCCCCGCCCCTGCCGACGGCAGGGTGGAGCTCGCGAATGAGCACGTGGCTTGGCGCCTCGATTGGCGGCAGGGAAGACTCGCCAGCACGCGTTGGACGAACAAGCGCACCGGGACGGAATTTCCCCTCACGGCTGAAAGGGAGTTTGCCGTGACCTTCGCCGCCGCCGAGCATCGCGCCGAGATTCCGTGGTGGAGATTCGCCTACGGTCCCGATGAGCAGCCCGTTTCCGCAGAAGACGAGACAGGATTCCGGCTGGGTTTTGCGCTGGCGGGCTTTGACGATCGCGACTGGGGCTATTGTGAAAATCTTCTGCTGCGCGGCCTGCGTAACGCGCCCAACCCACGGGGCGGCACGCAATATGACGGCTACGGGTGGTTTCGGGCCCTGCTGGAATTGCCGGCGGGCGGACGCGGGAAGGATATTCACTTCGTTCTGGGCGGCTATGATTTCCTCGACTGGCAGGAATACTGGGTCTATGTCAATGGTGCGATGGTGTCTCACCGGGCTTCCTCGGGACGCTGGCGAAAGCCGGGCCACTTCAGGTTGAAGCCCTCCGACCTTCAATACGGCTGGCTGCGGTTCGGCCCGAATGAGAAGAACCTGCTGGCCGTCCGCACCCGCGGCTACGACAAGCATTTTGGCGGCTACTCGGACGATGTGATCCGACATTATGTGTTTGAACCGGTGCTGGCCGACCAATTCGTGACCGTGGGTCCGCCGCATCTTTGCGCGGAAGACTGGCGGGTAATTGCATGGGACCAGAGCGCGCCGGATCGGGCCGTGTTCCTTCTCAAGAGCCCGTCCGTCGACGCGCGCGTTCAACTGCACTACGAGTTGGATGGCCCCACGCGGCGGAAGTGGCTGGAAATCGAGAATTCGAGCGACAAAGCGATGCTCCTCCTCGACGCGGAAGTCGATAACTTCGGCGTGGATGTCGAGGTTTCCGAGGGAGGGCAGGGCGAGCCCGTCTTCATCGGAGATCAGGCCTTCGCGGCGCTGGAGCATCCCGCCGGGCTCAACGAGGGACAAGAGAACACAGTCCGGCTCATGCACTTTCCCGGACGCAAGCTCGCGCCCGGCGCGGCGTGGCGAAGCCACACGGCGCTGGCATCGGTGGCCAAGCATGGCGAAGCGCTCGACGGCTTCCTGACCTACGTGCAAGAACGAAGCCCGCGGAAGAAGAAACTGATTTCGCTCTACACACCCTTTGGCATCAACAACCAGTGGGGCGGCTGTCCCACGCTGGACGACAACGAGACGCTTCGGATTCTCGACCGACTGGCGGAGTGGCAGAAGAAGGGCGTCAAGTTCGATTACTTCACGCTCGACTGGGGATGGGAGGATCAGTCCTCGGACATGACGCGTTTTGCGCCGCAGTGTTATCCGCATGGCGAGAAGAAGATCGTGGAGCGCGTGCGCGAGCTGGGCATGAAGTTTGGCCTCTGGTATTCAGTGGCGTACGGAGGGAAATCGATTGGCGAAAACCCTGCCGTGGCACCCAGCTTCATTCCGCGCCCCGGAGATCCTGAGCAGCCGCAGTCCTCCACGCCCTCCTATCGCAATGGGTACCTTGCCGACGGCGGCGCTCCTGAGCAACTCTGCGTGGCGTCGGAGCCTTACTTCACCTTGCTGCGCGACGCGATCCTCTATCAGATTCGCGAGAACGGCCTGAAATTCTTCAAGCTGGACATGGGGAATTATCACTGCAACAGCACGCACCACGCGCACCTGCCGGGCAAGTATTCGACCGAGGCGATGTACGACAGACTTCTTGAAATTGTGCGCGCCGCGCGCGCGGCCGAGCCGGACATCTACGTAATGTGGTACTGGGGGCTGCGCTCGCCATTCTTCGCGCTGCACGGCGATTCCATTTTCGAAACGAAGCTCTTCATGGAAGGGTCAGGGACGAGCTGGTATCCCGCCCTTTACTATCGCGATTCCGTGACGCTGAATCTCGATCAGAGCACGCGCTTCGCGAGCACCATTCCTCCGATTAACAAGGACAGCCTGGGTGTCTGGATTTCCGACATCCGCTGGGGCAACTTCATGGGCAACGAGCGCTGGCGCGAAGCGCTGGTGATGGACCTGGGCCGCGGCAACCTGCTCTTCCCGCAAATCTGGAGCAACCTCTTCCACTTGGATGAGGGCGACGTGGAATTTCTCAGGAATATTTCCGCGTTCGCGAAGCAACATGAAGCGATCCTGCTCTCGCGGCGGCGCAACATCGGCGATCCCTGGAAGAACGAAGTGTACGGCTACGCTTACGGGCTGGGCGGGCGCGGCCTGGTGTTTCTCAACAATGTCCATTTCACCGCCCGCGAGGCGCCGATTCGCCCGGGGCCGGAAATGGGTATCGAGCTTCCGGCGGGCACTCCGCTTGAGTTGAGGACCTGGTTTCCTGACGAGCGGCGGATCGTCCGCGAAAACGGCGCGGCGTTTGGCGTCGGCGAAGTCATGCCTCTGGGATTGAAACCCTTTGAGACCCTGATACTGGAGATTCATCCTGCCGGCGAATCGGCGACCCCTCTCTCGGAGCGCAAGGCATGGTCGCGGGACCTCGAAGCACTCGGGACGGCGCTGGTCCTCGACCCCAAGCCGTTGCCTCCCGAGCTCAACCTGCGTTTCGCCGATGCGGCGCGGTTCGAAAGAGCGGGCCACCGGGGGCAGGCCGTGGCGTGGGAGTGCAAGCTGCCCTCGTTCGATAATGACCGCATGATTCTCGCCATTGCGGTGCGCCTGCTGAAGGACGGAGCGGAATGGCATTACGTGCCGACCGTCGTCGAAATCGTTCAGGTTGTGGCGCGCCTCGGCGATCAGAAGGTTCCGATGATTCCCGTGCCCGACGCGCGGCAGTTCGGCAATACACAGAAACTGGGTGCTTCGTGGGTGGTGTACAAGGTTCGACTGGGTCGAAAATGGTCGGGCGAAAAACTCAGCTTCGCGGTGCATGCCAGTTTGCCGCCGGGCGTTGAGTCCGCAGTGAATGCCTGGATGCTCGAACAGTGGTGGCGCGAAAGCCCCGGCCCGCGAGGAGACGGTTATTATGGCGATTCGCCGTCGTGAAGCGCGGGCACGAAGGAGCCAAGCTTTCATTCTGACCGCAGTCCCCCATGCCGTTCACGGTGTCGAAGCGAAGGATTTGCATCCCGCTACTTCAAAGGAGAAACGATGGAACGCGTCTGCTTTCTGCTCAAGGTGAAGAAAGATAAGATCGAAGAGTACAAGGAACGCCACCGCCACGTCTGGCCGGAGATGTTGCAGGCGCTGCGCGAGACGGGCTGGCACAACTATTCTATCTTTTTGCGCGACGACGGCCTGTTCGTGGGCTATTTTGAAACGCCCAGCTACCAGGAAGCGCTGGCGGGCATGGAGAAACGCGAGGTTAACGCTCGGTGGCAGGCGGAGATGAAAGAGTTTTTCGAAGCCCTCGACGGCAAGCGGCCGGATGAATCGTTCCAGCGGCTGGAGCAGGTCTTCTACCTCCCCTAAGGGCTGGCGCGCCTGGAGGGATTCGAACCCCCGACCTTCAGCTTCGAAGGCTGTTGCTCTATCCAGCTGAGCTACAGGCGCGCGACATCAGTGTAACCCAGAACCGGTGTCAGGTTACAGGGGTCCGGTTGCCGGGCTGGCTTTGCCACGAGACAGAGACGTGCCGCATCGCATACGAAGACTGGGGCGACGGCAGGGACACCGCCGCTCCAGCGCGACGGCTGCAATCCGAAAACCCTGTGGTATACTCGGCCCACGCGCGGGCGATCGCTCATCTGGCCTCGCCGGACGGATTCGCCTGACCCTGTCAGAAGGAGCCAAACATGTCGGATCGCGGAGTTTTCGTCGTCGCCTTTACAACGGTGGTGCTGATTGGCGGAGGCGCGTTTGCCATCCCCCAATTCTTCCCCTTTGAGTTAATACGCAGTCTGATCTTCGTGGCCATTGCCATCCTGGTGTTCTTTGGCGAGAACAAATACAGCTACATGCTGGGAATTCTGAGTCCGATCGTCAGTTGGATCGCTACCATCATTTGGGGCGACATTCTGCACGAGTTCCGCGTGCTCTTCGCTTCCATCGCGATGAAGCCGGTGGGCGCGCTGGAAACGCCGCTGCACGGGCTGGCCTTGATTTCCCAGGCCCTGCTTGCCGTGCTCAGCTGGCGGGCGTGGCGGAAAGAAGTGCCGCTGCCTTTGATCGGCAAGGAGTTCTGGATCTGCCTGGCGATCGCCGTGGCGCACGCGCTGCTGGTCTTCCTTTATTTCGTTAAGCTTGTTTCCTGATGAGTCTAGAGAGAATTACATAATATAGTGACATCAGGGAGCATTTCGTGTATACTT
>CAZHKT010000022.1:0-31042 GCA_964533045.1 uncultured Acidobacteriota bacterium
TTCGATTTCAGGATATCAACCAGTTCCTTTTGGGTTAAGGGGGGGAGGGGGGGACCCTGCGCGAGCAGCGAACTTCCTGCCCAGAGCACCCCGGCGATCACCGCGATGAGGACTTTTTGCATGGTATGAGACTCCTTGGGAGCCCCCAAAAGGCTCCTCAAAGCGAGCCTACCGGAAATGGAAGAGAGTGTCAACGAAGCGGGCCGGATCGTTTCGCCGCTTTCATTCATGGAATGTGTCGGGAAGCTCTTCGCCTATTTGTGGAACCCGTAGGGCCGGTCAAGGCCATCCTGCACCGCGCGATAGGCGTCAGGGTACGCCGAAGCCGTCAGTGCCGCCGCCTGGTACTCGGCCAGCGCCCGCCTGCGGTCGGTTTGAATGTCGTAGATACGTCCGAGGTAGATGTGCGCCCAGGTGACCAACCGGAGGTCTTCTGCCACCTCGAGTGCTTTCCTAAAGTAGTCCTCCGCCAGGCCGGGCTTGCGCGTGTTGCTGTAGACCATCCCCAGCCCGAACAGGGCGCGCTCGCTCTTCGGGTTCACCGTGTCAAGGATATTCCGATAGGCGGTCCGTGCCTCTGGGTAATTCCCTTCCGCCAGGAGGTTGTCGGCCTGGGCGAGCAGCGATTCCTCCTGGGAGAGCGCCGGCGCGCGCACCGTCGTCGCAGCCTCCGGCCGGGGCGTGAAGTTGATCTTGGCCGCCTTCTCCATCTCCTTGACAGGATCAATAGCCTGAATCATTTCCTTAAAGTAAAGGCTGATGGGCGAATCCTGCTTTTCGTAGCCAGCCAGTTGGGCGTAAAAATAGGGCGCCAGGATGAATCCTTGCGCCGCCAATTCCTCCAGCTGCCGGGTGGCCTCGGCGGCCGGACGCTTGTCCAGGCGCAGCTCCACTGCGTCAATCAGCGATTCGATGACGAACAACCCGAAATCCTCTTTGAAGTCGGAGGACAGCATCGGGGCGGAGCGCACCAGGGCCTTCACTTCCTTCTTCTTGTCAATATCAACCGCGTACTTGAAAGCCAGCGGATCCAGAAGGAAGTGCAGGTACTGGTGGCGAATCTCCTTCATCTTGTCCTGCCGCGAAGGCGTAATGACCAGGTAGTAATTGTTTCCGTAGACGCGGGCGTGGACCTGCTCGGGGGGTCCCAGCGGGCTCAGGATGATGGCGTAGGTCCGGCCCAGGTAGGCGCCGCTCGGAAACCGGAGGTAGGCGTCGGACAGTTCAATGGAGCGACGGATAGCCGGGCTCCGGCGGTCGATTTCGGCCTGAATGTGAGGCTGCATCTGGGCCCAAAGATCAGTCAGATTCGCCTGGTCGTAGAAAGATTTGAGCAGCGGCGGAAGCCCGCTCAATTTCCGCGCGTCGGGCGGCAGGCTGGTCTGAGAGGCGGAGGGCTTGTAGTCGGGCGGAGGACCCATCAGGAGGCCCATCGAAATGCACGGCTTCAGATCCTCGCCGGGCTCCGTTTCCTTCTGGGCTTCCGTAAAGATGACGCGCAGCTCGGTCATGACAGGAAGATTTCTGCGGCCCAGGTATTCACTCACGAAACGGCGCGCCTCCTCGCCCGTGCCCGAGGCCGAACCGGCCTCCACGCCGGCCGCCATGCGCGCTGCAAAAATGGCAAAGAGGGGCTCGCTGGATTCCAAGACGACGCCACCCGGTTGCTGCGCGAAACCGGACGATACCGCCAGCACCGCTCCCAGAATCCAGCAGAACCGCCGGCGCGTCCAGCGCTCCCCGCACGGACGGCTGCGGCTCAATATCCCGCGGAACATCTCGCTTTCTCTCTGGATCAAATGGATTAACCCCGGACAGTGATTCTGCTCAACGAAAGTAGAACCTTGCCGTCCGTTGGAGTGCCAAAGGCCGTGGCCGGTTCAAAAATGCTGAAGTAAATCAAGCGATCCAAATTATACAGGACTTCGGGAGAAACTTCGCCGGAAACTACTTCGTAACCCAGCACCTGACCGGCTGCGCCCACCCGCGTCAGCACCACCAGCTGGTCGTCGTCGGTATTGAAGTTGATGGGCGGGAGTTCGCGCAATCGAGGCGGAGTGACCAGCGCAATCGGCACGTCAGGACGCGCCACGGGGGGCAACGGCATGGCCTGCGAGCTCAGCAGGAGGCCAAAGCAGATCACCGCCAGCAGGCCGCCCCCCGAAGCGGGCAGCAGCAGGGGGCGGAAGGAATTCTCCAGCCACACCCGCCAGCGGCTCAGCCAGTCGTTGTGCAAATGCTGCGAAAGCCTGACGCGGAGCGCCAGAGAGATATCGGGGGGGATGCGGCGGCGCGGCAGACGGCGCAGCTCGGATTGGATACTTTGCAAGCATTCCAGTTTCTGACGGCAGGCGGCGCAATAATTCAAGTGAAATCGGACGGCCCGCAACTGGTCGCGCTCGAGCCCGCCATCCATATAGCCGTCCATCAGTCCGCGAATGTCGGCGCAGGTCTCAAACATTCGAGTGACCCCAGACCCCCTGCAGCTTCCGCCGGAGCAACTCCCGGCCTCGAATCAGGCGGGACTTGACCGTCCCCTCTGACACGCCCAGCACGGCGGCAATATCCTCGTAACTAAGTTCTTCAATCTCGCGCAGCACCACCACCGTGCGGTACGGCTGTGCCAGGCTGGCCAGCGCCCGCTGCACGTGCCGTTGTCGCTCCGAATTGGCCGCGACTTCGTATGGCGTTTCCGGATGCGCGCTCGAGCGGGCCAGAACGCGGTCCGGAAATTCCTCCGTTTCGTCCAGCGAGAACGCCTCGCGCAACTTCCGGCGCAGCCACCCACGGCGGTGATTGGCAGCTTCATGAACAGCAATGCGATAGATCCATGTTTTCAGGCTGCTCTGCCCGTGGAAGAACTTGATGCCCCGGAAAACCTTGATAAAAACGCTTTGCGTCACGTCCGGGACATCGCTGCTGGACTCCACAATGTGCGACACCAGGTTATAGACCGGCGTTTGATACACGGCGAGCAGATACGAAAACGCTTCCTCGGAACCAGCGCGAAGTTCAGCCACCAGCGCGGCTTCCTGACTGGCCGTTCCCGCCTGCTCAATCGCTACGCTGATGGGCCGCGCGATCCCCATACCAACCCCAACATACCAGAGCGCCGCTCCCACTACAAGGACGTGCTGCCCTCCGCTCTATCAGATTGGACACCCAACCTTGCGGGTTGGTTCCCAAAAATGTGCAACGCCGTTGCACCCCAGCCAAGCAATCCGGACCGCTTGAGTCATCCCCAAACTGCGCCGTTCCCGAGACAGAGGACGCTTTGCGGTTCCCTCCGTTCGTTGACACCGCCCTTCGGCGCGTGCTACAAGATAAGAACGGAGCATCGGCGGCAGCTTGCAAGAGGGGGAGGTTTTGTGTCCCCTGTGAAGTGTTCCGTTTTCCCTGCGGTTTTGGGCCTGTGGCGCAGTTGGGAGCGCGCATGACTGGCAGTCATGAGGTCGAGGGTTCGAACCCCTCCAGGTCCACCATATCTGGTTCCAGCCAAATAACTTCCGCAATCCGAACGGTTCTGTGTCCGGTGACTCCATTCGGCCCCCGAAGCCGGCCCGATTCGTTTCCGAAACCGACCGTTGTCAGATGGGAATGTTTAATTCGGCGGGTCTGGCGACCAGACTGCGAGCCTCGCTGAGCCACCGCATCCAGGCGTCGAGGCCGAAATCCCTCACGCACGACACCTCGATAACCTCCAGCTCCGGCTGGACACGCAGCGCATTTTCAATGGCAGCCTGGGTGTCAAAGTTCACGTAGGGTTGAAGGTCGGTTTTGCTCAAAAGGAGCAATTTGGACCTGGAAAATATGGCGGGGTACTTGAGCGGTTTGTCGTCGCCCTCGGTCAGGCTGAGCATGACAATCTTGGCGTGCTCGCCCAAGTCGTAGCTGGCCGGGCAGACCAGATTGCCGACGTTTTCGATCAGGAGCAGGTCGATTGGCGTCTCCGGCCAGCCGGCGAGGGCGTTCTGTATCATGCGCGCGTCGAGATGACAAGCGCCGCCCGTCGTAATCTGCTTGACGGGAAATCCGAAACGAACGAGGCGCCGAGCGTCGTTGTCGGTTTGAACATCGCCGGTCAATACGGCCACGCGAGTTTCGCGAGGAAGTCGCTCCAGTGTCTTTTCGAGGAGGGTCGTCTTCCCCGATCCGGGCGAACTGATGAGGTTCAGGCAGAGGATCCCCTGGCGCTGGAAGTGTGAGCGCAATTCAGCGGCCAGCCGGTCGTTCTCGCGCAGGACACTTTTTCCCATGGCCACTCGGTTCATGGCTCCTCCAGGTCCAGATAGGCGATTTCCAACTGTTGCCCGCTCACCAGCCGGCAATAGGTCGCGCCGCAGTCGGGACATTTCGATTCGCCCTCGGCCGGCACGAATTCGTGCTGGCATTGGCGGCAACGCCACTTGAGTGAGTTCACCTCGATGACCAGTTCCGCCCCGGCCGCGCAGGTGTCCCGCGCCAGAACACCGAAGCAGAAGCGCAGCGACTCGGGTTCCACCCCCGACCATTCTCCGATGCGCAAGCCGATGGCATGGAGGCGCGCGCCGGCATGTTTGCGCATCTCCTCCTGAACCGACTCCAGAATCGAATTGGCGATTCCAAGTTCGTGCACGAATCTTCTGGCAGGCGTCCTTTCAGGCGGTCAGCTCCAGCTCCGCAGCCATCGCGAGGATGGTTTCCGCCGCCTGCTGTCGAATCAAATCCACCACCTGCGAGACGGCCTGCGCCACCGCCGGGTGCATCAGTCCGCCCACCGTCTGGCAGTCCGCTGTTTCGACCGCGAGCAACGTGACTTCCTGAGGCATCGATAGTCCCAGCGCACGGCCTAATTCGAGGGTCTCACGCAATCCCATCCCGTGCGGAGACGCCGCCCTGCTCTCGCCGAGTTCTTCTGGCTTGAGAACGAACACGGTGCCGGGCGGGGCGTCGCCGGAGGCAATGGCATCGACGACAATCAGGCGGGGGGTTTCAAAATGGTCCAGAAGGCGCAGGCCGGACTCGGCCGATTCCACCACTTCCACGCCGGGCAGGTGCAATCGTCGCAGTCGCCGCGCGACAGTCGGACCCAACGCATCATCCCCCATGAGCTCATTGCCCAGACAAAGGACCCGAATCGGCACAGTCTTCTCCGCAGGCGGGGCGGGTCCCGATGGCGCCGGATTGCAGCCCGGCAGGTTGCTGGGGCGACCGGTCCCGGATGAAGGTCCGGCGTCCCACCTTACTCAGCTAGTGCCGCTCCAACGGACCACCGCTTCCCGCGGGAGGTTTCCAAGCAGGCGGAGGATTGGTGCAGCCCCTCATGTGGCTTCCCCGCCCCCGCCGGAACGGCACTAGTCTCGTCGGATCGAGCCATCCGCGTCGCGCCGCAGCATACTGACCGGCGCGCCGGTGCGGTCGAACACGCGCACAAGCAGCGGCATGCTGCCGGGCAGCGAATGCGTCGCGCAGGCGTTACATGGATCGTAAGCGCGGAAGGCCATCTCGATCTTGTTCAGCACTCCTTCGGGCACCTGCCCGTTATGGATCAATCCCTTGGCGGCTTTTTCCACGCTCATGGCGATGCGCGCCGCGTTGTTCTGCGTGGCCACGATCAGGTTGGCGCGGCGAATCACGCCGCGCTCGTCCGTCTCGTAATGGTGAATCAGCGTCCCGCGCGGGGCTTCCACCACGCCCACGCCCTGAACCGGTTTCGCGCTCGGCAGGGTGCGGATATTGGGATCGGTCAGTCGCGGATCGTCCGCCAGTTCCTTCATGCGCTCCGCCGCGTAGAGCAATTCGATCACGCGCGCCCAGTGGTTGGCCAGCGTGTGATGGACCGGCTTGCCGCCCAGCGTGGCGAAGAACTTCTCGTAAGCCTCCTGCGCCAGCGGCGTCGCCATGGCATCGGAAGCGTTCAGACGGGCCAGCGGGGCCACACAATAGATGCCGCTGTCGGCGCCGTCGGTGAATCCCTTCCAGCCCACCGGTTTCAGGTAGCAGAACTTGACGTAGCTCCACGGCTCAACGTGCTCGGCAACGACCTCAAGATAATCCTTCGCCGCGAACTTCTTCCATTCCTGGCCGGTGGGCGTGACCACGCGAATCATGCCGTCGTAGAAATTCACGCGGTTCTTCTCGTCCATCAGGCCTATGTAATAGGTCCTGTGCGTGAAGGCGTCGGAGACGATCAGGCTGACGTAGTCGGAGTTCTTTAGCACCACGTCTTCGAACACTTGCAGGGTGAACTTGGCAAACTCCACCGCCTCGGCAGCCCCTGCCTGGAATTGCTTCTGCATGTCGGCGGTGACGCGCTTGGCGACGCCGCCCGGCAAGCCGAGCACCGGATGAATCACCTTGCCACCGGCCAGCGCGATCAGATCGCGCAACTGCTTGCGCATGGCGATGACTTTCTTTCCGGTCTCGACCCCCACCTTGCCGATCACGCCGAGAATGTTGCGCTCGGCAGCGGGGGCGTCGGGGCCCACCACGAAGTCCGGCCCGCCCAGAAAGTAGAAGTGCAGCGCGTGATCCTCAACCATAAAGGCGGAATAGACCAGTTCGCGGATGAGTTTGGCGGCGGGCGGCGGCTCGACCTGGTAGAGGGCGTCGAGCGCTTTGGCGGAGGCCATATGGTGGGCCGTGGGACATACGCCGCAAATCCGCGAAGTAATTTGCGGCATGTCTTCCGCGGGCCGCCCGCGCGTAAACTCTTCGAAGCCGCGCAGCTCGGGAATCTGGAAGTAGGCGCGCTCCACGTCGCCCGCCTCGTCCAGGAACATATCGATCTTTCCGTGGCCTTCGAGCCGCGTGATGGGGTCAATGGTGACGCGCCGGCGCACATATTCCCTCTGCGCACCCGCCGCCGCCGATGCCATTGCCTGGTTCAGTGGGATGGTCTTGGATTCATCCATGGAAAATCCCTCCGTCGTGGGTGACGCGCAAACCTACGCCGCCTTCTCCGCAATCTTGCGCCGCCGCAGGGACGACGCCGGCAGACTGTAGCGGTAAAACGTTCCCAGGGGGTCAGGAATCTGGGCCAGGATGCGCTCGATTTCCGCCGGTTCTTTGCCCTCCACCTGTGCAGCGAGCGAGGACAGAAACTTGGCGCCCTGGTCGCGGACCCGGCTGGTGGGCCCAAAACAACCGGTGCACGGCATGTTCCCGCTCACGCAGAGCGCCTCACAGCCGGCGCGGGTGGCGGGTCCCATGCAGACGACGCCCTGCGCCAGCAGGCATTTCTCCTCGTCCAGCACGATTTCGTGAGGCCGCTTGAACTCGGCAAGCTTGAGGTCCTGCGGCTTGCTGTCCTTGCGCGGACACTCTTCGCACAGGGCGTGGTCGGGCGAAAGCACCGTGCCCTTCGGCGGGAGCTCACCGCTTAGCAAGGCGGTCACCGCCCCCATAATGATCTTGGGGGTGGGCGCGCACCCCGGAATGTAGTAGTCCACGTCCACCACCTGATCGAGGCTGCGGACGGTCTCAAAGAAATGCGGAAGCGTCACGGTGTGGCCGTTATCCTTGTGCCGAGAAGTCGGGATCACGCCCTCCGGGTTCACCGTGCTGGGAGACTCCACATACGCGGCGCGCAGGATGTCCTTCTTGTCGGTCGCATTCGCCAGTCCCGGAA
Source organism: uncultured Acidobacteriota bacterium (assembly GCA_964533045.1). Lineage (GTDB taxonomy): Bacteria > Acidobacteriota > Terriglobia > UBA7540 > UBA7540 > JACQNR01. The sequence goes on from CAZHKT010000022.1 coordinate 7,610, forward strand.
TGCCGCCCAGGTGCGAGCATGCGCCAAAGGCCACCATCAACTTCGATTTCTTCCGCAGAAGCTCCGCCATCTCCGCCTGCTCGCTGGTGCGAATGGCGCCATTGAGGAAGGTGGCGAGAATCTCGCCGTCGGCCATGGCCTCCACATCTTTGCGCTTGAAATCGAGCGCCACGGGCCAGAAGACAATGTCCACCGCCGCCACGACATCCAGAATCTTCTCGGCCAGATCCACCACCGCTTCCTCGCAGCCGCCACAGGACGCACACCAGTAAAATGCAACTTTCGGTTTGTCGGCCATCAGGCTGCCACCTCCTTCGAAATCTCCTCCCGGGGCACGGTCATCTTCAAAGGGCCCAGGGCGCGCACCTTCTCCACCATGTCGGTGACCACGGCGCGGAGCTTTTCGCCCTCGGAGGCCGAAATCCACTCCAGCCGGAAGCGCTCGTCCTCGATGCCCATGTCGCGAACGATGCGTTTCAGCAAGTGGAACCGGCGCAGGGCTTTGTAGTTGCCTTCCTGATAGTGGCAATCGCCGGGGTGACAGCCGCCAATCAGCACGCCGTCGGCCCCGCGCGCGAAAGCCTCCAGCACAAACTGCGGGTCCACGCGGCCCGAGCACATTAGGCGGATCACCCGGATGTTGGCCGGGTATTTGAGCCGGGACGTTCCGGCCAGGTCCGCCGCCAGGTAAGTGCACCAATTGCAAAAGAAGGCCACGATCTTCGGTTCAAAGCCGTTGGTCTTGTTCGCTTCAGGCATGGGCCAGCACCCCCTCGATCTCGGCGAAGATTTGGTTGTCCTGGAACAAATGCTGCTCGATGGAACCGGACGGGCAAGCCGCGACGCACACGCCGCAGCCCTTGCAGAGCACCTCGTTAATCTCCGCTTTCTTCTTCTCCGCGTTGTAGCTGATGGCGTTGTAGGAACACAGCGGCACGCAGCTCTTGCAGCCCGAGCACTCCTCTTCGAGCACATAAGCGGTATTGGGTTCGAGTTCGACGTGCTTGGCATCGATCAGCGCCAGCGCCTCGGCCGCCGCGGCGCCCGCCTGCGCCACGGTGTCCGGAATATCTTTCGGTCCCTGGCAGCAGCCTGCCAGAAAGATGCCGTCGGTGAAGGTGTTCACCGGAGCGAGCTTGGGATGCCGCTCCAGGAACCAGCCCTCCGTTGAGCACGTAATGTTGAACTGACGGCGCACCGCTTCGGCGTCGGCGCGCGCCTCCAGGCCCACGGCCAGCACCACCATGTCCACCGGGATGCGCCGCACGCGACCGATGAGGGTATCTTCCACCCGGATGACCAGCTTGCCTTCTTCCGACGGGTCAAGCGCCCAGTCGGTCACCTCCGCCACTCGGCCGCGGATAAAGTGCACTCCCTCGGTCAGGAGCTTGTAGTAAAACTCCTCGAAGCCTTTTCCGGGCGTCCGCATGTCAATGTAGAAATTGAAGACCTCGGCCTCCGTGTGCTCCTTGATCAAGTGGGCAAGCTTGAGGGAATACATGCAGCAGACGCGCGAGCAATAGCGGTTGGTGTTCTCATCGCGCGAGCCGACACAGTGCACGATGCCGACGGTCTTGGGCCGCCTGCCGTCGCGCAAGATGACCTCGCCGCCCGTCGGGCCGGAGGCGTTGATCAGACGTTCCACCTCGAGCGACGTGTAAACGTTGGGATACGTGCCGTAGCCGTAGTACGGAATGCGTGCGGCGTCGAAGGTCTTGAAGCCGGTGGCCAGGATGATGCTGCCCACCTCGATCTCCTTGAACTCTTCCTGCTGCTTGAAGTCGATGGCCTTGCGCTCCCCGCAGGCCTCGACGCACGTCTTCTTGCATTTCCCCGATTTGAATTCGATGCAGGTGTCCGGATCAATCAACACCAACTGGGGGGTGGCCTGGGGGAACGGGATGTAGATTGGCTTGCGCTTCCCGAGGCCGAGGTTGAACTCATCCAGCACTTTGGCCTGCTTGTAGACACACGCCTCGATGCATTCGAGGCAGCCGACGCACAAGTCTTCGATGATGTAGCGCGGCTTGCGGCGGACGGTCACCTTGTAGTTGCCCACATAGCCGTCCACCGAGGCCACTTCGCTGTAAGACCAGAGCGTGATATTGGGGTGCGCCTTCACGGCCGTCATCTTGGGCGTCAGGATGCAGGCGGCGCAGTCCAGGGTGGGAAAGGTCTTGTCGAACATGGCCATGTGGCCGCCGATGGTCGGTTCGCGCTCAACCAGGTAAACGTGCTTGCCGGCGTTGGCCAGCGTCAGCGCGGCGTGTATGCCGGCGATGCCGCCGCCCACCACCAATACGTCGGGATGCACCGGCACCTGCTTCTTCTCCAGTGCTGTGTGGAACGCCACCCGGCCCAAAGCGGCTCGCACCAGATCCTTGGCTTTCTCCGTCGCCGCCTTCTTGTCGCCGTGCACCCACGAGTCATGCTCGCGGATGTTGACCATGTGGAAATAGTAGGGGCTCAAGCCGCCCTTGGCGGTGGCGGTGCGGAAGGTGCGTTCATGCAGGTGCGGCGAGCAGGAGGCCACCACAATGCGGTTCAAATTGTGCTCGCAAATATCCGACTGGATCAGTTCCTGGCCGGGGTCCGAGCACATGTACTTGTAATCGCGTGAGACCACCACCTGAGGCAGCGTGCCTGCCCATTCGGCCAGGGCTTTGACGTCCACAATCCCGGCGATATTCGTTCCGCAGTGGCAGACGTAGAAACCGATCCGGATCGAACCGTTTCCGCTAGACATAAGCCTCGACCTCCTTCGGCGTCGCGAACCACTCGCGAATCAGATGGCGGCCCGCGATGCTGCGGTGCAGCCCCAGGGCGCGTGCGTCACCGCCCAGGGCCCAGCCCAGAATCTGCGTGAAATACACAATCGGCACGTCAAACACTTCGCCCGCTTCCTTGCGCATTTCCGCCTGGTAGGCATCCAGATTGAACTGGCACAAGGAGCACATGGTGGCGATCCCCTGCCCGCCCCGGCGCACCACCTCTTTCAGCAGGATATAGTTCAATCGCACCCCGACTTCATGGATAGTGCCGGTGAGCGACCCGCCACAGCATTTGGTCTTCAGGGGAAAATCAATGGTCTCAACGCCCACTGCCTGAAGCAGTTCGTCCATGCGCATGGGGTTGTGGGCTTTGTCGGCCTCCGCGTAGGGGCGCAGGGCTTGGCAGCCGTAATAGCACGCAACCCTGCCGCCATGCCAGCGGCGGGTGACCAGGGCGCGAATCTTCTCCACCCCCACGTCGGTATACAGAACATCGAGCGGATGCCGGACGCGCACCGGCCCGATGGGCGGCAGCCCGGCCTGACTCAGGGCGCCTGCTACCTCCTGCTGGATGGCGGGATATTTGAGAATGTATTCCTGCGTCTTCCGCAACATCAGAAAGCACGCAGTGCAGGGCACCACCAGGTCGCGCGGACCGGCCCGATGGGCGAGCGAAAGGTTCCGGCCCGAGAGGACAAACGCCGCGTGCTCATCAATGGACATGTAGGACGTCGCGCCGCAGCAGTTCCAGTCATCCAGTTCTTCCAGGGGCAGATCGAGAAGGCGGAACAACTCCAATACGCTTTCACCGTAAGCAACTCCGGTCGCCTTCATGGTGCAGCCGGGGAAATAGAGGTAGGCTGGTCTTTCCTGCCTGCCGGTGGAGTCCGCCATCTACACCTCCTCGCGCGGCGATGCCAGCGCCTTTTGCAGTTCGCCGACCCCGCGAATCTGCTCCATCCCCACGGAAAGCCTGCCAGTGCGCCACAGGTGCCATCCCGTGCGCATCATGCCCAGCAATATGAGGGGATTGGTGCGCAGGGCCATGCTGAACACCAACCAGAATTCGGCGCTGCGCCCACGCTTCTGGACCATGTCGAAGAAGGCTCGGGCCAGCACCGGAATGGGTAAGTGCTTGGGGTAGAGGTGATTCCGGATCGCCTCGCGCTTGAGCGCGTACATAACATCCGTAATGTTGATGTCGCGCGGGCAGCGCACCCGGCAGGCATAGCACGATGCGCACAGCCATATGGTTTGGCAGCTCAGCACGTCCTGCCTGAAACCCTCGCGCACCATGGCGATGATGCGCCGTGGTGTGTAATCCATGTACACGGAGAGCGGGCAGGCGGCCGAACAGGTCCCGCATTGAATGCACGTGGGAATCCCTTCGCAACCTGGCAATGCCGTGACGCGACGTCCCCACCGCGGGTTGGCGTCACGCTGAAACCGAAGTTGTCGCTGATACGTTGCTCTTGCGTTGAGTCCGAACAATCAAGCTTCCTTTCTCACTGCGTTCTCCAATTGGGTTGCCCCGGCGACCAATTCTGTCAGGTCCTTGACCTTGAGTTGGCTTTCCAGGTTGGTGGTCTTCAGGGCATCGGTGAACATCACGTAGTCTTTCGGACAGGTCACCACCAGCGTATCCACCCCCTTGAGGGCGGCGGCCTCGCGCACGCGCAGTTCGCTGGGCCGCGAGTGGATTCCCTCGATCTCTTCCATCCAGATCCGCCCGCCCCCGCCGCCGCAGCACAAGCTGTCGCGGCGTGCGCGGGGCATCTCCACCAGCTCGACGCCCAGCGCCCGCAGGACCTTGCGCGGCGCCTCGTAGACGCCGTTGTAACGTCCCAGATAGCAGGGGTCGTGATAGGTCACGCGAGCCGAGAGCCTGTTCACAACCTTCAGGCGGCCGTCATCGAAAAGTTCGGCGAGCAGTTCGGTGTAGTGGCGGGCCGGATGCTTCCCGTGGTTCAGTTCGGGATATTCATTCTTCAGCGTGTTATAGACATGCGGATCGGTGGTGAAAATGCTCTGGTAATTAACTTTGGCCAGCGTGGAAACATTCTTCTCCCGCAGCAACTCAAACAGGCCTTCTTCTCCGGCGCGGCGCGCGTCGTTTCCCGTGTTCCGCTCCGCCTCGTACAAAATGCCGAAATCTACCCCCGCCGATTGCAGCACGCGGGCCAGCGCTCGAGTCGATTCCTGAAGCGCCGGGTGATAGCAGGCGTACTCGCCCAGGAACCACAGCCACTCGACCGGCTCTTTGCGCGCGTCCTTGGGTTTGAATCCCAGCCCCTGCGTCCAGACGGCGCGCTTGCGCTCCGACTGCCCGAAAGAGTTGCCGTACCGCTGCAGATTGGCGAAGGCCTCCTGCAGGCGCTGGTCCACTAGTCCTTTGGCCACTAGCGAGCGCCGCAACTGCACGATCATGGGCACGTGCTCGACGCCCACCGGACAAACATCCTGGCAGGCCATGCAGGTCGTGCAGGGCCAGAGCGACTGCGCCTTGATGAGGCCGCCGGCCACGCTCACCCCGTCCAGGGCAGCGAGGCGGGCGCCGAAGAGAATCTTTCGCCCATCCTCCACCACTCGCTGCTGATCGAGGCGTGCGTGGGGCGCAATGGTCTGTGTGTCCGCGTACTCCCGCAAGTCGAGGATTACATCACGCGGGGAAAACGCCATCCCGGAGGCCTGGATCGGGCAGGCAACGTGGCATCGCCCGCAGCGGGTGCAGGCATCCAGCGAGAGGAGTTCTTTCCAGGTGAAATCCTCGAGTCGGTCGTAGCCTGCGGTGAGAGCTTCGGCCGGCGGGACAGGCAAGCGCCGCGCCGAATCCTCGTTGTGGAAGACCAGGTTGAAGAAATCGGCCACCACGTGGAACGCCTTGGAGTAAGGAAGGTAAGCCACCGCACCCAGCGCCAACAGGGCGTGAAGCCACCAGACATAGAAGTAGAAACTCGCCGCCTGGGCCGAGCTGATGCCGAACCGCCCCAGTTCGGCCGCCGTTGCAGCTCCGACCGGTGACCAGACAACCTCGAACGTAGGCCAGCCTTGAATGATCCGAAGCCCCTCGGCCAGAAAACCCGTCACCCCGACAAAGAAGAACAAGCCTAGGAAGACCCAGTCGTCCCAAACGTACAAGCCGCGGTCGTAAACCGTGCCTTGCGCGTCGGCGCGGGTGTAATCAAGCTGAGGGAGGCGGAAAAACATTCGCCGCACGGCCATCATCACGACGCCGACGATGAACAGTACGCCGAAGATGTCCAGCGCCAACGAATACCAGAGATAGAAGTCACCCTTCCAGAAGCGTGCCGCCGGGCTGATGGGACGCACGACGTCATAGTCAATGGTGAGGATCGCCGTGCCCAGGAAGAGCACGAGGAAGCCCCACATGATGGCCAGATGTCCGAGCCCGGCGAAGAGGTCTTTACGGGTGATCGTGGCATTGCGCGCCACGATCTGCACAGCACGCGCGACGCGCGCTCCCAGCCGGTCGAAGCGATAGTCGGCACGCCCGCGGCGGTACTTGCGAACGCGCAAGTAAACGCCATAGAGAAACACGAGGATGGTCAGCACAGCCAGGACATAGAAAGTAATTTCGCTTCCCAGTCCAAAGCCGGCGAAAACCTCGCGAGTTGGTTCTTCAGGCAGCACGGCTAGCCTGCCTCTTCTTGATTTCCTCCGTCAGCGGAGGAACGATATCGAACAGGTCGATCACCGCCCCGTACTGAGCCACGGCGAAAATTGGGGCTTGGCGATCGGTGTTGATGGCGATGGTAAGTTCGGCGCCTTTCATACCCTCCAGGTGTTCCGGCGCGCCGCTGATGCCGAGCGCCAGGTAAAGCTTCGGCTTCACCGTAGCCCCCGACTTGCCCACCTGGCGGGAAAGCGGCAGCCAGCCCTGGTCAATCACCGGCCTTGACCCGCTCACCGCCCCACCCAGCGCCTTCGCCAATTCCTCCGCAAGCCCGATGTTGTCTTGGCTCTGGATCCCCCGGCCCACCGACACGAGCACTGTCTGTTGCGTGATATCGACGTCACCCTTTTGCGGAGGAATCAGCCGGAGGAACTTCACGCCGGCGGTCTCGCGCGGGGTGACAGGAACGTCCTCCACTGTGGCCTGTTTCTCCGCGCGCCCTTTGGCGGCCGGCCGTACGCCGGGCAGCATCCCGCACAACACCGGCAGGGGGGGCTGAACGACCACTTCCATCTTCCCGCCATACAGGAGGCACCGTGCCTCCAGCTTGCCGTCCTGCCAGGACAGGTCCCGGCAAAAGTTCAAAAAGGGAAAATCCAGGCGCGGGACCAAGTGACCCACCAGATCCCAGCTGGGGTTGGACAGGGGCGCCAGAACGCAGCCGGGTGCCGTCTCCCGGATGGCTTTCGCCATGAACTCCGCCTGCGCCGGGCCCGCCGGGCCGGCCAGCGAATCGTGATCCGCACAGAGGATCTTGTCCGCGAGCCCCAGCGAGGCTACGAGCGCCTTGACGCCGTGGCCGAAAAGCAAGGTTTCGAGAGGCCGCTGCGTCGCGTCGGCCAGTTCCCGGCCCAGCGCCAGCAACTCAAAGGTCGCGTCCGTGAGCTGGCCCTCCCAGTGTTCCGCCAGAACCAGGATGTGCGATCCCATAGCTCGCCTCCTATATGACTCCTTGTTCCACCAGTACCTGGCAAATCTTTGCAGCCACTTCCTCCGGCGTGCCTTCCAGCATTTCCGCATGAGCCGCTGAGGCGGGCTTCGACATGCGCAGAATTTCGAGAGGGGGGACGGCGGGGAGGCTCGCGACCTGCACCTCATCGATCTTCTGGGTTTTCATGGCCGCCCGGACTTTTGCCACCGGAACATAACGCGGGGGCTGCTCGGCGGCCTGCACGCCCAGCACGGCAGGAAGCTGAAGCTCGAACTCCCCGTGAAATCCGCCCGCGTATTCTTTGGTCACCACCACCGTTCCGTCGCTGGCGGCAACTCTAGTCACCAACCCGACGTAGGGCATGTTCCAGGCATGCGCCAGCAGCGGGGCGGCCAATCCGTCCCAATCGTCGATCGCCTGGCATCCCGTCAGCACGATATCGACCGGCAGCAGACCCGTCACTTCAGCCACGGCCTGCGTTACCGCAGCCGCCATGGCACGCGAGGAGCTAGATGGCGGGACGACAATCTTCACCGCCCGGTCGGCACCCTTGGCCAACGCCGTAAACAGCTCGTTATCCACTTCGGGGGCATCGGGGGCCACCACGGCAAGCGTTCCCCCGTGACGCTTCTTCAGCAGCAGACCTTCTTCCAGCGCGTGGGAGTCGCGTTCGTTCAGAATCATGCGCAGGAAGTCAGCATTCAGGCTTTTCCCGTCGCCAGCAATCTCCAACTCTTCCACCACGTCCGGAACCATCTTGAGCAGGACTATGATCTTCATGGTTCATCCCCCCATGGATTCATCCAGGAGTTCGACTATGTCGCGGACCACCATCGTTCTGTCGCCTCCGCAGACTTTCAAGGCATCCTCGAACCGCGAGAATTCGTAATCGCAGGCAATGGCCAGCACGTCGGCGCCGGTCGCCAGCGCCTCCTTGATCCGCCGGTCGGAGAGACGCTCGTAGCCTTTGGTCTTATAGTAAGTGTCCAGCCACATGCCGCCTCCGCCGCCGCCGCAGCAAATCGCGTTAATCCGGTTGTGGGCCATCTCAACCAGTCGGACGCCGGGAATGGCCCGGAGCAGGGCGCGGGGCTCCTCATAGAAATGGTTGTGCCGTCCCAGGCAGCAGGAATCGTGGTATGTCACGGTGTAATTTAGCTTCTTCTTCAGCAGAGGCCGGATCTGTCCAATATATTTCGCCAGCAGAGTGATGGTGTGCTCTAAGGGGTATTTGAAACCCAGGATCGGGTAGCGATACTGGAAGGCGTCGTAGGCATGCGGGCCGGAGGTCACCAGCCGATTGAACTTATATTTGGCCAGAATCGCCATGTTGTATTCCATTAGCGTGTTGGAGAGCCCCGTCTCCCAGGACAACCGTCCGCACTCTCCGGCGCATTTCTCTTCATTGCCCAGAATGGCAAAGTCGAGGCCCAGGCGATGGAAGACCCGCGCCGTCGCCCTTGCGACCTGCTGCCCTCGGGGGTAGTAAGAGTCGTAACATTCGACGAACCAGAGAATGTCAGCAGGACGGGGGTCTTCACGCAAGATGCGCACCGGCACGCCCGCCGCCTTCGACCAGAGCTCGCGCTTGCGCGTCGCCTCCCCCATGGGGTTGCCATAGCGCATCGTGGTCTCGAGCGCCTTCTGGAGTTCGCTGGGGAGTTCACGGCGGTGCAGCAGGACCTGCTCTTTCACCAGAGGGAGAAGGACCCCCGTAAGATCGATCTGACGGGGGCATTTGGCCTTGCAGGCGTAGCAGGCCACGCAAGCCAACAGGCTGTCGCTGGCGAAAACCTGCTCCAGCAGCCCCGCGCGCATGGCAGAGATGATGCGCCGCGCCGGGTATTCCATCTGCTCACCGTAGGGGCACGTTGCCGCGCAAGTACCGCACTGGATACAGGTCAGGACACGCCGCCCGTCGGGGCGATCGAAGAGATTCTCCAGTGTAATTTCACACGTCAGATCGGAATCCGTTAATGCAGTGTCCATGGAGACTCCTTGTCTGCCGCTTCCGCCATCGCCTGGGACGGAAGCCGTGGCTTCGGGCGCGGCCTCGAGCGGGCCAACCACCCCAAGCAACCAGGCGAAATCCCGGAACGGGTTATCCCCCACAGGGCATCGGCTTTGTCCGGGATTTCCTGCAGGAAGTAATAAAAAGCGGAGCGCCGGGGCCGTCGTCCTGCCGCCCCGCGACTTGGGCAAGCCCGCCACAATGAAGCCACCCGCTTCATCCGAAGTCCTTAGCGCCCGTCCCGGTGGGCACGGACAGATGCAGAACTTCCCGCCCAAAACTACGCACAAACCCTGCCAATCCGGACCCTTTTGTCCTGCGGGGGAATCAGTCTTGATAATGCTCCGATGACTTTCCGCGGGATAAGAATCCCGGCGCTGTTGTGGAGAAACTTCACTGCCCTTCGCGTGGCGTTGTTCGTTTCTTGAACAGGCTGATGAAGGATCGCACGGCTTACTGTGGCATTTTTGAACGCTCTTCACGAACGGTCTTTGGATTTCAAGGCAAGATCCTATCCGCCCGGTTCCGAGCGGAAGACCGGCCAGCGGACTTTACCCCATGCACTGCGCGAGGACTCACAAATTAAAATGGTTTGCGGCGTCTGGCCGAAGAGTACGCATCGAGCCCGCCGTCGAAAGGATGCTACGGACGAGGTCCGGAACTCTTGAGGGCCACAACACTCAGGGGGGGTAGCGTAAGATCCAGCGACATGGGCCGGCCGTGGCTGGGTTCGGGCATCGCTTCAAGACCGCCCAGATTGCCCCACCCGCTTCCGCCGTACACCGCGGCATCGCTATTGAGGATTTCGGTCCAGCGGCCACCGCGCGGAACGCCCACACGATAGGGAAATCGCGGAACCGGGGTGAAATTACAGGCTACCAGGATCAGGTCGGCGTTGGTCCTGGCCTTGCGGAGGAAGATCACCACGCTTGCATCGGCGTCGCTGCAATCAATCCACTCGAAGCCGGCCGGATCAAGGTCCAGCTCGTACAGCGCCGGTTCAGCCCGGTAAAGCCGGTTCAGGTCCTCCACCCACTTCTGAATTCCCCGGTGCGGCTCATATTCCAGCAGGTACCAGTCCACGCTGCGCTCATGCGACCATTCATCTCGCTGCCCGATCTCCCCGCCCTGGAAGAGCAGCTTTTTCGCGGGTTGGGTGAACATATAACCCAGCATGGCCCGCAGGTTGGCAAACTTCTGCCAGTCATCACCGGGCATCTTGGAAAGCAGCGACCCTTTGCCGTGAACCACCTCGTCATGGGAGAGCGGAAGCGTGAAGTTCTCGGTAAAGGCATAAAGCATCCGAAAGGTCAGTTGATTGTGGTGGTACTTTCGGTAGATGGGATCCTGGCGCATGTATTCGAGCGTATCGTGCATCCACCCCATGTCCCACTTCAGGCCGAATCCGAGCCCCCCGAGATAGGTGGGCCGTGAGACCATAGGCCAGGCCGTGGATTCCTCGGCGAAGGTCTGCACGTCCGGGAAGTTCTTGTAGACCTCCTCATTCAACCGCCTGAGGAAATAAATCGCGGCCAGGTTCTCGCGGCCGCCGTACTCGTTGGGGATCCATTCCCCTTCCTTCCGCGAGTAATCGAGGTAGAGCATGGATGCAACGGCGTCCACGCGCAGACCGTCGGCGTGGTACCGATCGAGCCAGAAGATGGCCGAACTCAGCAGATAGCTTCGCACCTCATGCCGCGCGTAATTGAAGGTATAGGTCTGCCAGTCGGGCTGGACGCGCTGGCGCGGGTCGCTATGCTCATACAGGTGGGTGCCGTCGAAATAGGCCAGTCCGTGCTGGTCGCTCGGAAAGTGCGATGGCACCCAGTCGAGAATGACGCCAATCCCGCGCTGGTGGAGATGGTCAATCAGGAACATCAAATCCTGCGGCGTTCCGTAGCGGCTGGTGGGAGAAAAGTAGCCGGTCATCTGGTAACCCCACGAGCCGTAGAAAGGATGTTCCATCAGCGGCAGGAATTCGACGTGCGTAAATCCCATGCGCTCCACGTAGTCGGCCAGACGCGGCGCCATCTCGCGATAGGTCATGGGGCGATATCCTTCGTCCGGCACGCGCGCCCACGATCCGAAATGGACTTCGTAAATGCTGATAGGGGCGCCGAGCGCGTTGTGCTTGGCGCGCGAGCGCATCCACTCGCCGTCACCCCATTCGTAATTCAAATCCCACACGATGGAGGCCGTGTCCGGCGGAACCTGCCCGTAGAATGCCACGGGATCCGCCTTATCGACGCGATAGCCCAGGTGCCGGGAGGACACGAAGTACTTGTAGTGCGTCCCCACGGCCACGTTGGGAATGAAGCCCTCCCAGATGCCGGAGACGCCGCGCGAATGCAGGTCGTGACGGGTCTTGTTCCAGTGATTGAATTCGCCCATTACCGTGACGCGCTCGGCGTCCGGCGCCCAGACGGAGAAGAGCGTTCCCTTCTTCCCGCCCACTTCCATGGGGTGAGCGCCGAGTTTCTGGTAAAGGTGCGAATGGTTCCCTTCATTGAACAGGTGATAGTCCAGGTCCGAAAGAAGCGATATGTCGTGACGCATGATGAACAATCCTTGAATGAATCCGCCGCAGTGTACGCGGCCGTGGCGATCCCTTAAAGCTTACTCGCCTTTTCATCCGATGCAAATATCGTTGAAAAACCTTCGCGGCGCGGTCATATTGATACCCCTTCGTTCAATGCTGCTCGCGAGGTGCAATCATGGCTTATCGTCCCAACCGGCGGCGCTTTCTGCGCGACTCGGCGCTGATGGCCGCCGCCATGCCAGCGTGGAACCCATTGTCAAACGCCGGGGGGCAACCGCCCACCACCGGCGACTCGCTTCTTGAAGGATTTCTGAGTCCCCCTGACTCAGCCCGGCCCTGGGTCTATGGCATGGTGATGGACGGAAATCTATCGCGGGAGGGCATCACCGCCGACCTCGAAGCCTTGCAGCGCGTGGGGATTCGCGGCCTGACTTATATGGAAGTGGATATGTTCGTTCCACGCGGGCCCTATCGCTTCCTCAGCCCGGAATGGCGCGACCTCATGAAGCACCTCATGAAAGAAGCCACGCGCCTGGGCATTACCCTTGACATGAACAACGACAGTGGCTATGCCGGCAGCGGCGGTCCGTGGATAACACCCGAGCTGTCGATGCAAGTCCTGACTTGGAGCGAGGCGCGCGTCGAAGGGCCAGGACCCATCGAGCAGGTCTTACCCCAGCCGCGGACGGTCCGCGATTACTATCGCGATATCGCCGTCCTGGCGTTTCCGACACCGCCCGGCGAAACGGTCCGCATGGCCGACGCTTCCCCCTCCCTTACTTACGGCCTGGACCGCAGGACATTTGATTCGTCGCCTCTCATTGACGGCGACCTCTCCACGGTCGCCCTGGTACCGCCCGTGCCCGACGGACAGTCGCAATACCTGAATATTGACTTCCCCCGGCCCTTCGAGGCGCAGGCGCTGACCGTTGCGCTCGATCCCTGGGCTGCCGAAATGACCGGCGACATCTCCATCTCCGACGACGGGACGACTTACCGGACGCTCCGGCCCTTTACGCTTCGCTGGCCCGTGACTTCGGTGAATTTTCCCAGGGTGGCGTCTTCGCACTACCGCATCCGGGTGCAGGCCGCCCCGGAAGAGGTGGACTGGCTCTTCAGGAAATTCGCGCGCGGTTTCCCACTGAACCAGGTGGAACTTCACCCCGATCCTCGAATCGAAGATATCGCGGCCAAAGCCGCCTTTGTGCGCATGGAGACATTTGCCGGAGAAACGTCGGCCCCTGCACTGTCCGCCGTTCCTCGCCACGCTATCCTCGACATCAGCCGCCACATGGACGCCCGCGGCAAGCTCTCCTGGGAAGCGCCCGCCGGACGCTGGACGATTCTGCGCCTCGGCCACACCAGCACGGGCAAGATGAACCACCCCGCGCCGGAGGGTAGTTCGGGTCTTGAGTGCGACAAGCTGAGCAAGAAGGCCATCGAGGTCCAGTTCGAAAACCTGGTGGCCCGGCTCCTCGAAGACCAGAAATCCGCGGGCGCGTCAGCGCTCAAGCTGCTCCATATTGACAGTTGGGAAACCGGCTCGCAGAACTGGACGCCGGGCTTTCACGAGGAATTTGAAAGGCGTCGCGGATACAACTTGCTTCCATACCTGGTAACGCTCACCGGGCGGCCGGTCGAAAGCCGCGACGTCACCGAGCGCTTTCTCTGGGACTTGCGCCGCACGGTGGCCGATCTGCTGCTGGAGAATTATGCCGAGCATTTGAAGGAACTGGGGCACCGGCACGGGCTTCAGCTCTCCATCGAAGGTTATGGCAGCGGACCTTACGACGACGTCGCTTACGGCGGGCGCGCCGACGTCCCCATGGCCGAGATGTGGACCGGCCAGCCCTTCTGGACCGACCTGCTCTATGGCTGGTGCAAGGCGATGGCTTCCTCCGCTCATCTTTACGGCAGCAAAGTGCTCATGTCGGAAACCTTCACGGCAGAACCCGTGGGCGCGCGCTGGCAGAATCATCCCTACCAGCTCAAAGCCATCGGAGACCTGGTGTTCACGCTCGGAATCAACAAGATCGTCTTTCACCGCTACGCTATGCAGCCCTGGCTCGACCGAAAACCCGGCATGACCATGGGGCCGTTCGGCATTCACCACGAACGGGGTAATACGTGGTGGGAACAGTCACGCGCCTGGCACGAATACCTTTCGCGCTGCCAGTTCCTGCTGCAACAGGGCCGGTTCTGCGCCGACGTGGCCTACCTGGGCAGCGAAGGATCTCCCTACACCTTCCCCAAGCGCGAAAACATGGTGCCGCCGATTCCCCCGGGCTACGACTTCGATGACGTGCCGCCGGAACTGATCCTCGACCGCGCCACCGTGCGGGAGGGCCGGCTCGAATTTCCCACCGGTATGAGCTACCGCGTGCTGGTTCTGCAACCCGGTCGCGTCATGACACCGGTGCTGCTTCGAAGGCTGCGCGATCTGGTGGCTGATGGTTTGATTCTGGTGGGGCCTCCGCCCGCCGCTTCGCCCAGCCTCACCGATTATCCCCACGCTGACGCTGAGGTCGCCACGCTTGCCGCCGAGCTGTGGGGCGCCTGCGACGGGCTGGCGATCACGGAGAATCGCCTTGGCCAAGGCCGTGTCATTTGGGGAAAGGCTCTTCTCGACGTCCTGACGGCACTCGGAGCCCGGCCGGATTTCGCCTGCCGCGATGCCACCGTGGGGGAGCACATTCGCTATATTCACCGCACCGCCGCCAGTGATGACATCTACTTCGTCGCCAGCGCATTGCCGGACGCGCGGCGCTTCCTCTGTTCGTTTCGCGTCACCGGCAAGCGACCGGAACTCTGGCGGCCTGACACCGGCCGCACCGAAGCGGTTGCCGTCTACGACGAGCGGGATGGCTCCACCTTCATTCCGCTGGACCTGGACCCGGTGGGCTCTGTCTTCGTGATCTTCCGGTCTGCACCCCCGTTGCCGGATCGCGTGCTTTCCGTGCGCCGGAACGAAGTGGAACTGGCCGGCCTCACCCCGCGCCAACTGCCCGAGCACCAGCTTGCGCACGTACTGGGACGGATCACCGTGGAGAACGAAGTGCGTTTGGAAGCCCATCAGCCGGGCCGCTACGTTGTCGAAACCGCTCGCGGTCGCTCGCTCGCCGCCGACGTTGCACCACTGCCGGAGCCCATCGAAATCACCGGGCCCTGGCAGCTCGAATTCCCGGCGGGCTGGGGCGCGCCGCCGCGCCTCACGCTCGACCGGCTCATCTCCTGGACCGACCATCCCGACCCGGGCGTGAAATACTTTTCCGGCACGGCCACCTACCGGCGTAAATTTGATGTTCCCAAGACGCTGCCCGCCAGGGATCACAGGCTCTATCTCGACCTGGGCCGCGTGGCGGTGATTGCGGAATTGACGGTGAACGGACAGGACCTGGGGATTCTCTGGAAGCCGCCGTTTCGGGCCGACATCACCGGCGTCGTGCGCGCCGGGGCGAACGATCTGGAGGTGAAGGTGGTGAACCTGTGGCCCAACCGCCTGATTGGCGACGAGCATCTCCCCGAAGATTGCGAATGGCATCCCCCTTCGACGCCGCACAACCTGACGCCGCGCTCGTGGGGACCCGTCATCGCACGCTGGCCCAAGTGGCTACTGGAAGGCAAGCCGAGTCCTACCGGCCGCGTCACGTTTACCACCTGGAAGCATTGGACCAAGGACGATCCGCTGCTCGAATCGGGACTGCTCGGCCCGGTCGTGATTCATGTGACGCGCCTCGTGACGCTCGCGTAGCGCCGGGGAGCGCGGCCGTCCCGGCTGCATGCAGGCAAGATGGCTGCGCTCCCGGGTCGTACCGTCGGCCTTCAGGCCGACAGGCGGCCGCCTGAAGGCGGCCACTACCTCCGATCCCAACGTCTGCCACCAGACCAAGGTCAAGACCCGTGGGACGGCTCCCCCGCCTGGGCGCGGGTGATGGTGAACAGTACCGTCGGCCTTCAGGCCGGCAGGTGGCCGCCTGAAGGCGGCCGCTACCTCAGCGAGCGAGCACAGAGCAGCATGGCCTCGGAGTCCTGGCTCATTCCCGACGCCGCGAAGCATCTGTTTGTCCAGCGCAGGTCCTTCGTGGAGCTGGCCTCTTCAAGCCACGGTCAGGTCACAATATCTTCCCCGCCGTCCACGCGGATGGTGTTGCCGGTGAGCCAGTGGGTTTTGTCGCTCATCAGGGCGGCGATGGCTTCAGCGACGTCCTGCGGGGTCGTGAGGCGGCCGCCGGGGTTGCGCGCGCTGGCAAATTCCGAAAGCTTGTCGCTGCCCGGAATCTTGGCGAGTGCCGCAGTGAGCGTAATGCCCGCCTGGATGGCATTGGCGGTGATGCCGTGGGGAATCAATTCGAAGGCGAGCTGACGGATATTCGATTCCAGGACCGCCTTGGCGGCCGAGACTGCGCCGTAGCTGGGGATGACGCTATGGCCGCCGGCGCTGGTCATGCCGTAGATGCGGCTGCCTCGCCCCAGCATCTTGCGGCGCATCAGTTCTTGCACCCAGTAGACGATGTTGTTTCCCATCACGTCCACGGTCATCTCCATCTGCGCCTGGGTAATTTCATCCTCGGGCGATTCCGAAATGAACGGCTTGAGCGAACCGAAAGCCACGGAGTGGAGAAACACTTTCACAAAGTGCTCACCGCCGAGCGCCTTCCAGTGTGCCTGCATCTGATCCAAAGCCTCAGCGCGCTTGGAGGCGTCGGCGGCATTGATGTTGAAGAAGAGCACATCGCGGCCGGTGGCCCTGAGATCCGCAATCAGCTCGTTGATGCGGTCCATGGCGGAGCGGCGGTCGAAGTGCACGCCGAAAATGTTCAGGCCTTCCTTAACCAGTTCTCGCGCCACAGCTTCGCCGAAGCCGCTCGATGCGCCTGCAATCAAAGCCCAGCGGGTGGGCCCGGAAGCGGATGACATAACTTTTCGTCTTCTCCTGTAATCGGTTCTGCGGCAGTGCCGGCCCCCGGGCCGTTACTCGCATTGATGCCGGTCTGAAGCCCGGCCCTGTATCAGACTAATTCGCGCCCTGTTTCAGGTCTTCTTCGGCCCTGGCCAGCAATTGGGGGACCAGCTCGCCCAGCACCTGGTCGCTTGCCGAATTCAGCGCCTCGACCACGGCGGCGTGGCCCTGACCCGCCGCACCAACCTTCGCCACTTTCGATCCGGTCCACACCACGCGGCGATCGCTGCTGCGCACCAGGGTCAGTTCCAGCCCCACACGGCCGCTCACCGCGCCCTCGTAATCCACTTCTTCAAAGTTCAGGACGCGCCCGCGCAGAAAATAGTCCGACGCCGAGCGCCCCGGAAGCAGTTGCACGTCAGCGAAGAGCGCCGTCTGGCGGACGCGCCGGGCGATATCGTCGCGCAGCAAGGAAGCCGGATCCGACACCCAGCGGTGGTAGTCGTAAAATCCCACCTGGGTGGGCGAGGTGTAATAGACCAGCCGGTCGTTGCGCAGCACATCGGGCGCGCCCAGACGCTCAATGCCCAGCACCGACTGAGAACGCGCCGCCTGCGCGGCGGGCACCGCCGGCACGCCCAACGAGTAGAAATGCGTGGGCGGGATGCTGCCACAGGAAACGCCAGCAAGCGACACCGCCAGCGTCAGGAACTGAGCAACCCGCCTATGCCACATCAAACCACTCCACCGCGATTCGGCGTTCTTCACTCGAAACATGCTCCATTCGGATGACGACCTGAGGGGCTGGGGCATTATCCCAGAGCTTCTCGCCCCATTCAACGATTACTATTGCGTTCTGGGCCAAAAATTCCTCGAGGCCCAAGGTGCCCAGTTCCCGCACGCCCTCGATCCGGTAGAGATCCGCGTGAAAAACCTTGGGCGAATCGCCGTATTCCTGGACCAGCGTGAACGACGGGCTGGTCACTTCTTCCTCGCGCGCTGCGCCCAGGCCGGCCACAATGCCCTTGGTCAGCGTGGTCTTGCCGGTGCCCAGATCGCCTTCCAGCAGAATCAAACAGGGCGCCGCCAGCTCGCGCGCCAGCTCGCGGCCGAACGCGATGGTCTCTTCCGTCGAGCGGGTTGTGCGTTCGCAGGTGCGAACGGGCGAAAGGGATGGCGCCATGAGCGGAGATGGTTGCCCTTGTTCTGTAGCGGCAGTCTCTGACCGCCGGTTCTTTCATTTAGGCAAGAGTCGGCGGCCCGGGACCGCCGCGACAGCTTCTAGCACGCGCGTCTCACGCGTGGGCCAGGCTTCTTCGCGGGCGGGACGCCCGCGCTCCCTGGCGACCGGCACTACAACGACCGGAACGCCGCGGGGAGCGCGTCGATCAGGTCACCCGCAATCAATGACGTCTCGCCCAGTTCCTGCGCGGCGATATCGCCCGCCAGGCCATGCAAAAAAACACCCGCAGCCGCCACTTCCACCGCCGGGCGCGCGCGATGCTGTGCCAGCAGGCCGGCGATGATGCCGGTCAGCACATCGCCCGTACCGCCGCTCGCCATGCCCGGATTGCCGGTCGAATTCACCCAGACGTCGCCCTGGGGCGACGCACTCAGCGTCTGGTGGCCCTTCAGCACCAGCGTTGCTCCGGTGCGCACCGCAAAGGCGCGCGCCGCATCGAGCCGCGCCGACTGGATTTCCGAAATGCTCTGGCCGGTGGTGCGCGCCATCTCGCCCGGATGCGGCGTGAGCACGCGCACCCGGCCGGCCGCGTGAAGCAGCTCGATCTTTCCGGCAAAGGCGTTCAAGCCGTCGGCGTCCATCACCATGGGGAGGTCGAAGCGATCCACCACCGCGCGAACGAATTCATAAGTCTCCGGCAACGAGCCGATACCCGGCCCCACCGCCAGAACGTCCTTCCCCCTGACCAGCTGGTCAAAGCGGTTGTCAGCCAGCGCGCGCATGGAAACGGTACCGTCCTCGGTTTCCGCGAGCGGTTCGGTCATGAATTCCATGCCCAGTGAGGCGATGATGGGCAGCGCGCTTCGCGGCGTGGCCACGGTCACCAGCCCGGCGCCCGAGCGCAGCGCGGCGAGCGCCGCCATAGCCGCAGCGCCCGTCTTGCCGATGGAACCGGCAAGAATCAGCACATGACCGAAACTGCCCTTGTGCGCGTCGCGTACGCGCGGCGCAGCCAGCCAGCCCAGGTCGGCCGCGGTCGTGTAGTTCAGCTTCAAATCCGGGTCACCCATCAGCGCCTCCATGGGAGTGCCGATGTCCTTCACCACCCATTCTCCCACATTGTTGCGGGCCGGAGAGAATACGTGCGCCAGCTTGGGCGCGGTAAAAGTGACGGAGGCGTGAGCGCGGACCGCCTCGCCGATCATCGTACCCTGATCGGCGGAAACACCCGAGGGCAAATCCACGGCGACGACGCGCGCCTGCGCGAACGCGGCGTTGATGTCGCGCACCACTTCGAGCAGCGACCCTTCGAGCGGCTTGGAAAGCCCTGTCCCAAGGAGTGCGTCCACCAGAAGCGTCGCATCCTGTATTTCCGGCAAAATCCGTTTCCACGCGGCGAGGTCCGGCACGACCTCCGGTGCGCCCGAGGCCGTGAGGCGCTCCCAATTGACCCGCGCGTCGCCGCTCAGCTTCTCCGGATCGGCCAGCAGCAGCACGCGTGGCCTCACGCCCCGATCGCGCAACATCCGCGCCACCACGAAGCCGTCGCCGCCGTTATTGCCCCGGCCGCAGAGAATCACGATCCGCTGGCCGGCGAGCGGCGCGAAACGACTCTCGAGAAATTCCACCACCCCGCGCCCGGCATTTTCCATCAGCGTGAGGCTGGGCACGCCGTAACGCTCGGTGGAAATCCGGTCGATACGCTGCATTTGCTGGGAAGTGAGGATTTTCATATCGGACTGGCTGTGGCGCGCCTCTTTGACCCGCGCCTCGCGGCGCGCCGAGCCGACCCAGGCGCCGCCGGAACACCGGCGCTTCCGGGCGCGACTACGGCATCCAGCCACCTGTGACGTTGATGACCTGGCCGGTCACAAACCCCGCTTCGGGCGTGGCGAAAAACTTCACGACTTCGGCGACGTCCTGCGACGTGGGAGGCCGGCCCACTGGGAATCGGGTGTCTTTCATCCGGCGCGCCTCCTCCAGTGAGAGCTCGGGGTCGTCAATGGCGGGCGGATTCACCACGTTCACCGTGATGCCGTATTTCGCTTCCTCCAGCGCCAGCGAACGGCTGAACGCCACCAGCCCGGCCTTCGCCGCGGCGTAGGCGGAGATCTTGGCTTGGCCGAAGGCGCGCTCCGCGCCCACCGAGCCCAGATTGATGATGCGCCCCCAGCGCTGTTTCCGCATCTGCGTCAGGGCGTGCTTGGATCCGAAAAACGCGCTGTAAAGGTTCGAGGCGATCACGGCGTGCCACTCTTCGAAGGTGGTTTCGAAGACGGGCTTCCACTCGAAATCGCCCACGTTGTTCACCAGAATGTCCAGCCGCCCGAAGCGTTGAATGACCGCGTCGATCAATTCCTTGATGCGCTGGGGATTGGTGACGTCGGTCTCCATCATCCACGCATCGGCGCGAAGCGCCTTCAGTTCGTTGACGGCCTTCTGGGCGGCGAACCTGTTGCTGCGGTAACTGATGGCCACGCGCGCTCCGGCGGACGCCAGCGTCAGCGCAATCTCTTTCCCGATGCCGCGCGAAGCGCCGGTAATGAGAGCAACTCGATTCGAAAGCGACACGCTTCAACTCCTTGAAAATAATAAAGTTAAACAAGTTTAAGCGATTCCGCCCGCTTCGGCAAGCAATTCCTTTAGCGGCAAGCGGGGGCGGTGACCCGCGCTTCGCCGGTCACTCACGGCCCCGAATTCGCGGCTTATCGAGCCGTGCTAGAGGACCCGCGCCACGATAAGGGTCATGTCGTCGTGCAACTCCGGGCTTCCAGTCCAATCGTTCAACGTGGCAAAGGCATTCTGGGCCAGCTCATCGAGCGGCGCGCGCAGCGATTGCGACACGGTTTCAATCAGCCGCTTTTCGCCAAACTCCTCCTCGAAACTATTTTCAGGCTCGGTTAATCCGTCGGTAAAAGCCAGAAAGACGTCGCCCGGACGGAGGCGGACCGTCGCCTCCTCGAAGCGCGCGTCGGGGAAGATCCCCACCACGGTGCCTCCGGTTTCCAGCCGTTCGATGCCATTTTGCCGAAAGATCACGGGAGGGATATGCCCCGCGTTCGAGTAAGTCAGCTCCCGCGTGGCATTGTTGAAGACGCCGTAAAAGAAAGTGGCGTAGCGTTCGGCCGCGGTGCTCTCGAAAAGCTGCTGATTGAGGCGGCGGACGATCTGCGAAGCCGAATCGCCCGTCCCCTCGGCCCGTCCCGGCGCCCGCGGCACATAGAAGAGTTGCGCCCGCAGCGAGGATTGAATGGCCGCCATCAGCAGCGCGGCGGAGATGCCCTTGCCGGCGATATCGCCCAGCACCAGGGCCACGCGGTTCTGGTCGATGAGGATGAAGTCGTAGTAGTCGCCGCTCACGGCGCGCGCCGGCTGGCAAAGGCCGTAAAGCTCCAGCCCCGGGAGGTGAGGAAAGGTTCGCGGGAAGAGGCGGTTCTGCACCTCGCGGGCGATATCCAGTTCGCTTTGCAGCTTCAGTTTCTCTTGCGATTCGCGCAGAAGCCTTTCGACAGAAGCGGTCATGGAATCGAAGGCGGCGCCCAGCGCCGTCAGCTGATCGCGCGCCGGCATGTGAATGCGATGGGAAAAGTCTCCGGCACGGACGCGTTCCGTCGCGTCGTAGAGAACGTCTACGGTGGTGGTAATGGAGCGGTTCAGCCGCATACCCACCCAGAAGGCAAAGATCTCAAGGACCAGAAACACCACGGCCACCGCCACGAAGAGCGCGGCATAGATGCGCGAAAACCGGCCGAGCGTGGAGAGCAGCTTGGCTTCCAGCGTCATCAGCCGCGAGGTGACGTAGAGGAAGATCGGCGATGCCGCCTGCTGGCGGGTCTCGCTGTGCCAGAGCACCGGGTCGAGCGTGTAGGCGCCGATCACCGTGTAGTCGCCAAAAAACAGGGGCGGCGGCACAGGGAGGTTCTGCGAGGAAAGAGGGGTGGTGCGTTCCTCCGGGATAGTTGCAACGGAGGGTGAGGATGACCTTCCTTCCGCTTCGGGCGAGATGACCCCCACCGGCCCGATGCCCGCGCCAATCTGATCCAGCAGCGCCGGCGTCACCGGCTCGGAGAGGATCAGCGCGAACGCCCCTTGCGGGCTGGGCAACTGCACCAGGCTTCGGATGATCAGCCTGCCGTGCTCCATGACGACGCCGGAAAATTCCTCTTCCGTGAGCCAGGGAGGAATCTCGACGGGGGACCCCAGCACATTTTCGGCCAGATCGAAGGCACGCGCTTCCGGCCCCCAGCGCATCGTGACTTCCAGCGCCGGATACTCGGCCGAGTGCGGGGCCAGCCGGGTCATGAAATTCCTCTGAATCCGATCGAACAGCGCGGCGGGCCGGACCTCCGCCGCGGGGTTCACTTCCTGAGCGATACCACGATTCAGTTGCTGGAGCTGATCAATGCGGTCCTGAACGTTTTCCGCCACCAGGAACGCCGCAAACTGAGCGTTCACCAGCATGCCGCCAATGGCGACGAGCACCAGGATCAGAAAGATGGGGATGACCGCGATGAAAACATAGGTGACGATGAGACGGCGGCGAAGTCGCCACAGGACCCGGTCCCGCACGAAGCCCACGAGGCGGCCAAGGTAATAGAAAACCGACGTCACCAGGGCTCCCGCGAAGACCCACCACAGGAGCGTGGGAGGGGCACTCACCCGACTCCAGATGCTCAGCACCAGTCCGAGCAGGAGCGTCCCCAAGGCAAAGCGGGCCATGCGACGCGTGCGAAATTCGCGGCTGAGGGCGGGAGGAATCACAGGGGATGAGGATATCAGCGCACGGTTCAGGATGCCAGACCCTGAGCCGGGCTATGCGACCGTCTTCGTGACCTGAGCTTCGGCCGCGCGCGCGCGTTGCACGCGACTATGCCTGCGAGCATAACCAAAGTACACAACGAATCCCACCGCCAACCAGACCAGCAGGCGGATCCAGGTCTCCTGTCCGAGACTCACCATCATGGCAAGCGAGGTGACGATGCCCAGTATGGGAACCAGCGGCACCCAGGGGGTCTTGAAGGGTCGCGGCAGCTCCGGACGCCGGCGGCGCAGCACCCAGATGCCTGCCGACACAATGACGAAGGCCAGTAGTGTTCCGATGCTCACCAGGTGGCCCAGCACTTCAATCGGGAAGAGCGCGGCGAACAGGGCCACGAAGAATCCCACCACGATGGTGGAAATCCACGGCGTGCGGAAACGGGGATGCACGGCCCCGGCAATTCTGGGCAGCAAGCCGTCGCGTGACATCGAATAGAAGACGCGCGACTGGCCCAGCAGCATCACCAGCATTACCGTGCCCAGGCCAAAAATGGCGCCAATCTTGACCATGTAACTTCCCCAGGTCACACCCGTCGCGTCAATGCCCACGGCCACCGGCGCGGAAACATTGAGTTGCGAATAGTGC
>CAZHKT010000022.1:31052-32634 GCA_964533045.1 uncultured Acidobacteriota bacterium
ACGGCACGATACCCGTCAGCAAACCGGAAACCAGGACATAAAGGACAGTGCAAACGGCCAGCGAGCCGAGAATGCCAATCGGCATGTCCTTCTGGGGATGGCGCGCTTCCTGCGCGGCGGTGGAAACGGCGTCAAAGCCGATATAGGCGAAGAAGATCACTCCCGCAGCGCGCAAGATGCCCGACCAGCCATAAGCCCCGAAGTGGCCCGCGTTCGGCGGAATGAAGGGATCCCAGTTCTGGAGCACGACGTCGGTGTGCTTCAGCGCGTAGATGCCGGCGATGCCGATAAACACCAGAACGATGGAAACTTTGACGATCACGATGGCGGAATTGAGATTGGCCGATTCTTTGATGCCCACCACCAAAATGGCCGTGACCAGCAGCACTACCAGAAACGCCACCAGGTTGAAAGAGGCCACGACCGTCGGAAGCGACTGCGGGTCAATGCCCGCCGCTTGGACCGCTGCCTTCACCTGATCGAAAGGAACCCATTCGCCGTTGAACTGGACAAGCACCGCTCCCCGCGAGCGCGTGAACTCGGGGGGAATGTGGAGGCCCAGATCGTTCAGGAAACTGACGAAGTAACCGCTCCAGCCGGAAGCCACGGTGGCCGCGCCGAAGGCGTATTCCAAAATCAGGTCCCAGCCGATAATCCACGCAAAGATCTCCCCCAGCGTGGCGTAGCCGTAGGTATAGGCCGAACCGGCAATGGGAATCAGCGAGGCAAATTCGGCGTAGCAGAGGCCGCAGAAGACGCAGGCCAGCGCCGCGATGAGAAACGAAATGACAATGGCCGGACCGGCGTGCTGCGCGGCGGCGGTGCCCGTCAGGACAAAGATGCCCGCCCCGATGATGGCGCCCACCCCGAGCGAGACGAGATTGACTGGGCCCAGCGCCCGTTTCAAACTGTGATGGCCTTCATCCGCCGCTTCGGCCATGAGCTGGTCCAGCGGCTTGGTGGCAAACAAATCCGACATCGTGGTTGCTGATTCCCCCCCGGCGCCGGGCTTCGGCCCGGCACTTTTCACGAATGCGATATGCCAGCCCAGCTGCGGGCGCCACATGCTTCCAGGAACTGCCCGGCGCGCGCGGCCAGATCCGGCGCTTTCAGCAGGTCCGAAATCACCGCCACCGAATCGGCGCCGGCCGCGAGAACCTCCGCGACGCGCTCCAGCGTGATGCCGCCGATGGCGACGAGCGGCTTGCGCGTGGCTTCACGAGCCCTTTTCAATCCTTCGATTCCCACGACAGGATCGGGGTTTTCCTTGCTCGCGGTAGCAAAGACGGGCCCGAAGGCGATGTAGTCCGCCGAGGTCCGGTCGGCCCACGAAACCTGTTCCAAATTGTGGGTCGAATATCCAACCAGCTTTGCTGCCCCGACGACTTTGCGCGCCAGTTCGACGGGCAGATCGTGCTGGCCCACATGGACACCGCCCGCCTCACTGGCGAGAGCAATATCAGCACGGTCGTTCACGATGAGCGTGGCGCCCGCCGCACGCGCTCGCCGCGCCAGCTCCACGCTCACCTCAAATACCTTTCGGGCGGACGCGCGCTTGTCGCGGTACTGAATCAGCTTCACA
>CAZHKT010000023.1:0-32338 GCA_964533045.1 uncultured Acidobacteriota bacterium
ATGGAATGGAAGAAGGTCAACTTCATGTCGCAGCACCTGGGCGATGAGTTTGACGCGCTGATCATCAGCGTGACCAAGAACGGATTCTTCGTCGAGCTGACCGACTGGTTCGTGGAGGGCTTTGTGCCGGCGGAGAGTTTTGAGGACGACCGCTACGTCTATCGCGACCGGCAGCGGGCGCTGGTCGGGCAGGAAACCAAGCGGGCGTTTGGCCTCGGCGCGCGCGTGCGCGTGCGGCTCGACCGCGTGGACCGGTTGAGTAATAAGCTACAGTTCGCGGTGGCTCCAGCGCGGCGTTCAGACACCTCGGCTCCAGTTTGTTGCGGCGTTCTCTGACCGCCGCCCTGAGGGAGTTCCCAGAAGCGGCGGTGTCCCCACCGCCGCTACAGTAACGCCTCTGCTACTTTCCCGCCCGCGTGTAAGGAATCCAGACCTGCATGGGAGCCGGCTCGCGATTTGCCCAGGCATAGTAAGGGATAAACGTCAATTCGACCGGCCGTCCTTGGTCTTTTCTTGCGGCGAGTTCCAGGGCGCGATAGAGCGGCTCCTCGCTGAGCGACTTGGATCTGGCCAGGCCGGTGTGCTTCAGCACGACAATGCCGCCCAATTTATCCGGCTGATATTCACTCTGGAATCCGCGCTCCGACGCCGCGCCGACAGGAAGCATCGCGTTGAAGATGGAATCCTGGAGCGGGTAATCGTGCTGCTCGAGGCAATAGACGAGCGGGCCGCGCTCGATGGCGACGCGCCCTGTGTTCTCGCGCACCAGTTCGTTGGATTGAATCAGGCGCGGCGACATCGGCAGCGAGAGTTGAACCTTGTCGCCCGCCTGCCAGGTTCGCTTGAGGGCGAGGTATTCGCCGGCCTTCACCGCCTCCGTCGTGGGCGTGCCGTTCACCCTCACCCGCGTCCCCGCGGCCCAGGCCGGAATCCGCACAAACAGGGTGAAATCCGACGCCGTGGCCGGGGTCAGCGTGAGAGCGACCTCGCCTTCCCACGGGTACTTTGTGGCCTGCACGACTTCCAGCGGGGTTCCGTTCTCCAGACTCCACTTCAGCGTCGAGTTGTGGAACAGGTGAACGTAGAGCCCCTCGGCGCTGGTGCTGTAAAGATATCCGGGCAGTGACGCGAGCGTGCGCTGAAGATTGGGCGGGCAGCAAGTGGTGTCGTACCAGGGGTTGCGGATCTTCTCGCCCGAGGATTCGAGCGGATTGCGGTAGCAATATAGCGTTCCATCGAGCGACATGCCGGAGTTGATGCCGTTGTAGAGGGCGCGCTCGATGATGTCCATGAAGCGCGCCTCGCCGGTGGCCGCCAGCATGCGCCAGTTCCACATCATGTTGGCGATGGCGGCGCAGCTTTCGGTGTAAGCCTGGGAATTGGGCAACTCGTAGGGCTCGCCAAAGGCTTCGCCCGCGGCGCGCGAACCGACGCCGCCCGTGATGTAGAGTTTATGCCGGGCCATGTCCTGCCAGAGGAGGCTGAGCGTCTTCCAGTAGACGGGGTCGCCGGTTTCCAGGTAGTAGTCCGTGGCGCCGCTGGCCGCGTACATGGCGCGCACCGCGTGGCCCTCGAACTGCGTGCGTGAGGTGAAGGGCGTCCCGCTGAACATGTAAACGGTCATGCGGTCGGAGAGCTTCAGCCGCTCTTTTTCCACGCCGCTCAGCAGGTATCCGGCAAAGTCGAGATACTGGCGCTCGCCCGTGGTGCGGTAGAGCTCCACCAGCGCCATTTCGAGTTCGGGATGTCCGGTCAGGGCGGGGCGCTTCGCGGGGCCGAAATTCTCGACCAGGTAGTTCGCGAATTTGATGCCGCCGTCCAGCAGCTTGCGATTCCCGGTGGCGCGGTAATAAGCAATGCCGGCCTGCAACATATGGCCCAGACAGTAGAGTTCGTGGCCACGTTCCTGCTCGGTGAAGCGCTTCGACTCGCGCTCGCCGACGTAGTACGTGTTCAGGTAGCCGCTGGGCTCCTGCGCCGCCAGCACCTCGTCAATCAGGCTGTCGAGCGTCGCCCGCAGCCTGGGGCTGTCGCCCGATTGCAGCACGAAGGCGACCGCCTCCATCCATTTGTAGAGGTCGGAGTCGGTGTAGAGCGGGCCCCGGCGTTCCACTTGTTTGCGGCCGCTGAGGCGGCGGAAATTATCCACAATGCCGTGCTGCTCCATCAGGTCGAGGAGCGTCGGGATGCTGCGTTCCACGTTCACTTTCATGCGCGGCGTCCAGAAGCCGTCGCCCATCTTGACCGCTTCGACCGGCACTGAGTGGAGCGTGGCGTGGGGGCTCTTGGTGGTGTCGATCACGCCGCGCGACTTGACGTCCGGTGCCTGCGCCAGCGCCGCGGGCAGCAGGATGGCAGCGCAGCAGAACAGCACGCCGGAGCGATGAATCGGAAAATGATGCGTCATGAGAGCACCTCGTGGTTCAGAATCCGGGTGGCGAGGGAGGTTCCCGGCAGTGGCATCCAACAGTTCAGCTTACGCCCGCTCGAGCCGGCTTGTCGAGCGGCAATGGCGGGCCCGGATCTAAGGCAGCAGGGGTCGCAGGGCCGCTTCAAACTCTTCATAGCTTGTCGCCCCTAGCCAGCTCGAGACCAGCTGGCCGCGGCGATCGTAGAGGAAACTGGCGGGAATGCCGCCGCCCCACTTCGGATTCACCGTGTCCACGAAGGCGCCGAAATCACGAAAACTGTGCCGGTAACTCCCGAATCGGGCGTTCTGGGAGTGAAGGAACTCTTCCACTGCCCCTATTGATTCCGGCTCGTCCATGGAGATCGCGACCACTGAAAGCCCTTTCCCACGATAGGTGTTATGCAGCCGGACGAGCGCGGGGAATTCCTCGCGGCAGGGTTCGCACCACGTCGCCCAGAAGTTGACGAGCAGAATGCGACGGTGGTGGCGGGCCTGGACGGCGCGCCAGCCGTCTTCGTTCAGGTCCGCGATACCGGCCGGCGGCGGCGGCTCGGCCGGCACGCGCGAGCAGGAGGCGCCCGCGAACACCAGCACCGCCAGAGCCATGAGCGCGGAAGATTTGCTCATTCCAGAGTCCCGCTATCGTTTGATGGTGCAGCCGAAGGCTTTGGTCTCTGCGCGCGGCACCGCTCCACCGGCCAGGATGGCCTCAAGGGCGGGCCGCACCTCGGCGTCGGTGGCTTCACTGGCCTTGGTCGTCGGGCTGGCGCTGTTTCCCAGGGCGCCGTGATAGCGAAGCGTCCAGTCGCCGTCGAGCAGAAAGACTTCTGGGGTCACCGTCGCGCCCAGGCGGTCGGCGAGGATGTTGCCTTCGTCCTTCAGGACCGGAAAGCCCAGTCCGTGGGTTTGGGCGTGAGCGGCCACTTCGGCGGCGGGCTCGGTCTTGTTGGAGTTGATGCCGATCACCGCCACGCCCTTACTCTCATAATCCTTTGCCAGGTTCGCCATGACTCCATTAAAGGCGTTCGAGTAGGGGCATTTGGTCGCAATGAAGATCACCGCGATGGCCTTCTTGCCCTTTAGTCCGTAAAGGGAAAGGTGGCTGCGTTCGCCTGCCACCGGCAAATGGAAATCCGCCATCTTCTCGCCCACCTTGATCTTGACCGCAGGCAGGTCGGCAGCCGAACATGCCGTCGAAATTCCCAGCAACGCCGCAACCAGTGCAGCGCGAAGTCGTTGGTCGGAACGGATCATGAGGTCCTCCTGATTGAGTTTCTTTTTCGATGGAGCCCAAGGGGATTATAGCAGACCTTCACCGCCGGGGCCCGCGATCTGACTCGGCCAATCTGTCATTCCCAATTCCGGTCAAACCCGTGTAGAATAGAATTTCCAGCAGCCTGTTCGTTGGGGGCTGTGCCAGGACGGACACCCGGCGGTGAAAACTGTCCGCGCGAGACGTCGCGGCGGGCTTCAGCCCGCCACAGGGGGTTTCGACAAGATGGCGACCTGAAGGTCGCCGCTACACTGGACCGACACTGAACCATGTTCGACGCACTACAAGATAAATTCCAGCGCGTTTTCAAGACCTTACGCGGCCAGGCGACGCTCAGCGAAGCGCTCGTGGACGAGACCCTGCGCGACGTGCGTCTGGCCCTGCTTGAAGCCGACGTCAACGTCAAGGTCGTCAAGGACATGCTCGAGCGGGTGCGGGTGCGCGCCCTGGGAGAAGAGGTCCGGCAGAGTTTCAGTCCGGCCCAGGAGGTTGTCCGCATCGTCCGCGATGAACTGATCCAGATTCTGGGTGGCGACGCGGCATTGCTGACGTTTTCCAAGGAATTCCCCAGCGTCTTTCTGATCGTGGGGCTGCAAGGTTCCGGGAAGACCACCACCTCCGGCAAGCTGGCGAAGTGGCTCGCGACCAAGCGGCGCCGTCCGTTGCTGGTTTCCACCGACGTGTATCGCCCCGCGGCGCGCGAGCAGTTGGCCATCATCGCCAAGGAAGTCGGCATTCCGTGCTTCGCCGGTGACGGTATCACGTCGCCGATTGAGCTGGCCCTGGCGGCGCGCAAGGATGCGGCCGACCGCGGCCATGACGTGCTGATCGTGGACACCGCCGGCCGGTTGCACATTGACGAACAGATGATGCAGGAAGTCAGCGAACTGCGCACCCGGTTGCGCCCGAGCGAAGTGCTGCTGGTGGCCGACGCCATGATTGGGCAGGATGCCGTGCGCAGCGCGGGCGAATTCCACGAGCGGCTGGGAACCACCGGCGTCATCCTCACCAAGCTGGATGGCGACGCGCGCGGCGGCGCGGCGCTCTCCATCCATTACGTCACCGGCCAGCCCATCAAGTTCATCGGCACGGGCGAAAAATACGACGCCCTCGACGTCTTCCATCCCGACCGCATTGTCGGCCGCATCCTGGGCATGGGCGATATGCTCTCGCTGATCGAGAAGGCCGAGCAGACGATGGATAAGCAGAAGGCGCTCGATATGCAGCGCAAGATCGTCACCGACACCTTTACGCTCGCCGACTTCCGCGACCAGCTCCGCCAGATGCGCAGCATGGGTCCCGTCAATCAAATGATGGGCATGCTGCCCAAAGTCGGCATCTTTAAAGACGCCGGCAAGATGAACGTGGATGAAAAGGAGCTGGTCCATATCGAGGCGATCATTGACTCGATGACGCCGCGCGAACGAGCCAATCACGAGATCATCAACGGCAAACGGCGCAAACGGATTGCGCGCGGCAGCGGCACCAGCGTGCAAATGGTCAATCAGGTTTTGAAGCAGTTCGTCCAGACCAGGAAGATGATGAAGACTTTGGGGAAAGGCCTCTTCGGCCGTCAGCTGGCCGGCCTGAAGATGGCGGCGGGGTCGAGCGGCCCCGCGTGAACGGCAGGGGCGGGTCTCGAACCCGCCCACCGGATTTGGCAAGGGCGGGTCCCAGACCCGCCTCGACAAGGGGGATGCATTGCTGAGAATTCGCATGGCCCGTACGGGCGCCAAGAAACAAAGTTCGTATCGAATTGTGGTTATTGAGCGGGAGCGGGCGCGCGACGGCCGCTTCGTAGAAATCCTGGGGCATTACAATCCCCGGCGGACTCCGCCCGAGTTGGTGCTGAACCGCGAGCGCCTCGACTACTGGGTGGGGAAGGGGGCGCAGCCCTCCGAAACGGTGCGCAGCTTCCTGAAAAAGACGCCCGCTCCAGCCCAGGCCTAGCCGGGCCTCTCGCCGCTCGATGACCCGTGGTGGTCTCGTTCACACTCTGACGCAAGCTCAAACGATCGGTGGAAGGGAGGTCAGATGAAGGAGCTCATCGAAGCGATTGCGAAAGCGCTGGTGGATCACCCGGACGAGGTGCACGTCCGGGCCGTCGAGGGCGAACAGGTGACGGTGCTGGAGCTTCGCGTGCACCCGACCGACCTGGGCAAAGTGATCGGCAAGCAGGGCCGGACCGCCCGCTCCATTCGGACCATCCTGGGCGCCGCCGGCATGAAGCTGAAGAAGCGCTTCACCCTGGAGATTCTGGAGTGAGCGTGGCGAAGGTCCGAGGCGCGAGGATGCCGGAAAACGCGGCCGCATTCGTGCAGGTGGCGCGCATCGCTCGCCCCCAGGGACGGCGCGGCGAAGTGGCGGCGGACATCCTGACCGATTTCCCCGAACGACTCGTGAATCGGGAGCAGGTTTTTCTGCGAGGCCCGTCGGGCGGGGTCGAGCCGGCGGAGGTGGAAGATGCCTGGTTCCACAAGGGCCGGATCATTTTCAAGCTGGCCGGAGTGGACTCAATCGATCAGGCGGACCAATTGCGGGATGCGGAAGTCCTGATCCCGCAGTCCGAGCGAGCGCCGCTTGGCGATCATCAGTATTGGGTCGCGGACCTGCAAGGCTGCCGGGTGGTGATCGAGCGCGACGGCGCGATGATCGAGGTGGGCCGGGTGACCGGCGTGGACCCCGCCGGCGAGGCGGAACTCCTGCGGGTGGAATCGCCGCGAGGTGAAATCCTGATTCCCCTCGCCCAGGAAATCTGCACGCGGATTGATACCGAGGCGAAAGTCATCGTCATCAACCCGCCGGAAGATTTGCTGGATTTAAATCGAAAGTTGTAACGGCACGATGTCCCGTGCCTGATCGGGCACCACGGGGTGATGCAGGGTTCGAGAATCCCGAAACCCCGATTCCAAATCCCGTGCGCTTTGACGTTATCACCATCTTCCCCGAGTTCTTCAACAGCGTCCTGGAGCACGGGGTGCTGAAGCGGGGACGCGCCGGCGGGCAGGTCGAGATTCGGATTCACGATTTGCGCGACTCCACGGATGACAAGCACCGCACCGTGGATGACCGGCCGTTCGGCGGCGGGCCGGGAATGGTTTTCAAGCCGGAGCCGCTGTTTCGCGCGGTAGAGGGAATCAGGGCTGCCGCGCCGGAGACCCCCTGCCGCATGATTCTGCTGACGCCGCAGGGTCGCCTGCTGACCCAGGTTGTGGTGGAGGAATTGAGCCGGGAGAAGCACGTGGTGCTCATCTGCAGCCGCTACGAGGGCGTGGACGAACGCGTGGCGGAGCACCTGGCGACCGACGAAATCTCCGTCGGGGATTACGTGCTGGCGGGCGGCGAACTGGCCGCCGCCGTGGTGATGGAAGCGGTGACGCGGCTGCTCCCGGGCGTGCTTGGCAATGAGGAATCTGCCGGGCAGGACTCGTTCGGAGCCGCGACGGGCAACATCCCAGGCATTCTGGACTGCCCGCACTATACCCGGCCGGCGGAGTTGCGCGGCTGGCGGGTTCCGGAGGTGCTTCTCTCCGGCAACCACGAGGAAATCCGGCGCTGGCGGCGACGCCAGGCGCTGGAAAAGACCTGGCGCCGAAGGCCGGACCTGCTGGAGCGTGCGGCGCTCAGTCAGGAAGACCAGGAATTGCTCGAAGAAATTCGGAACGCGGCGCCCGAAGCGGCCTCGTAGCGGCGGGCTTCAGCCCGCCACCGACGTTTTCACGAAGATGGCGACCTAAAGGTCGCCGCTACCAGGCGCCGGAAACAATTTGAATTGAGGAGTCAACAAATCATGAAGGCCCTTGAAAAGATCGAACAGGAACAGATGAAGAAGGAAGTGCCCGCGTTCCGCTCCGGCGACACGCTGCGCGTCCACGTCAAGATTAAGGAAGGCGAGAAGGAACGCATCCAGGTGTTTGAAGGCACCTGCATCGGCTTGCGCCGCGCCCGCAACCATTCCACCTTTACGGTGCGCAAGATCTCTTTCGGACAGGGCGTGGAGCGCATCTTCCCCCTGCACTCGCCCGTGATCGACAAGATTGAGGTCGTGCGTTCCAGCCGGGTGCGTCGCGCCAAGCTCTATTATCTGCGCAAGCTGCGCGGCAAGGCCGCCCGCCTGCGCGAAGTGCGCCAGGACCAGAACGCATAGCATCGGCAACGGCGATGTCCTCATCGTCGCTCGCCGGCCGACAATGCAGCGGCGAGGACACCGCCGCGACTGGCGCAGGAAGCGAAATTCGGTTAGTCTTTCTTTATCCGAGGAGGCACACGCATGAAGGGAAAACCGGAAGTGATCGAACTCCTGTCGAAGATGCTCAAGGAAGAACTGGGGGCTCTGAACCAGTACATGCTCCACGCCGAAATGCAAAGCGCCTGGGGCTATAAGCGCCTCTACGCCGAGACCAAGAAGCAGGCCATCGGCGAAATGAAGCACGCCGAGGAACTCATGGAGCGCATCCTGTTCCTCGAGGGCACGCCCAACCTGGCCGACCTGCCCAAACTCAACATCGGCAAGGACGTGAAACAGCAACTGGCCAACGACCTGGCGCTCGAGAAAAGCGCCGTGGCCGATTACAACGCCGCCGTCGCCGCCGCGCGCAAGGCGGGCGATAACGTCAGCGCCGACCTGCTCGACAAGCTGCTGCACGACGAGGAGCAGCACGTCGACCACCTCGAAACCCAGCTTTCGCTCATCGAACAGCTCGGCTACGAGAACTACCTCGCGCAGCAACTGAAGGCTTAAGCAGCCGGGGGGCGTTCCACGCGCCCCCTTCATTCTTTCCGTTCTATCCCTTGATCACGCCCAGCGGTCTGAGCCGCGCTACGCGCTTCGACAGGCCGGCGTGGTGGACCACCTTGATCACCGCGTCCACGTCTTTATAGGCTTCGGGGATTTCCTCGGTGATGCCGTCGCGGGTTTCGGCGCGCACAAAGATGCCGCGGGCTTCCAGGCGTCGGCGCGCGTCCTGGGCGTGCTCGGATTTCTTGGCCGCGGTACGGCTCATCACGCGCCCCGCGCCGTGGCAGGTGGTGCCGAAGGTCTCGCGCAGGGCGCCTTCGCTGCCCACCAGCACATATGACGCCGTGCCCATGGAACCCGGAATCAGCACCGGCTGGCCGACGTTTTTGTAAACGTCCGGCACCTCGGGGCGTCTTGCGGGAAAGGCCCGCGTCGCGCCCTTGCGGTGGACCATGACGTTCATGGCGCGCCCGCCGACCTCGTGCCGCTCGAGCTTGGCGATGTTGTGGCAGACGTCGTAAATCACCCTCAGATCTTCCTTCTCCCTGAAGATTCGCTGAAAGGCTTCGCGCGTGAAGTGGGTGATCCCCTGCCGATTCGCCCAGGCGAAGTTCGCCGAGGCTCGCATCGCGGCCAGATATTCCTGCCCTTCCTTCGAGTGCACCGGCACGCAGGCCAGTTGCCGGTCGGGCAGGTCGATGCCGTAACGGCGCATGGCCGCATCCATCTCGCGCAGCGAGTCGGTGCAGACCTGATGGCCCAGGCCGCGCGAGCCGGAGTGAATCAGCACCACAATTTGGTTTTCGTAGAGCCCCAGCGCCGGCGCGATCTGCGGTTCGAATACTTTCTCCACGTATTGCACTTCCAGGAAATGATTCCCGGAGCCGAGCGTGCCGACCTGCGGCAGACCGCGTTTCTTGGCGCGATCGCTCACCGCGCCCGGATCGGCACCGTCGATGGTGCCGCTCTCTTCGCAGCGGGTCAGGTCCTCGGGCGCGCCATAACCGTGTTCGACCATCCACGCCGCCCCGTCCAGCAGCAGTTTGTCGAGATCGGTGTACGACAGACGGATGTTCCCGCCCCGCCCCGCGCCCGATGGAATGTCGCGGAAAAGCTGGTTGACGAGTTTCTTGATCTTCGGGCGCACGTCGTCGAGCGTCAGCGTGCTCGCCAGCAACCGCACGCCGCAGTTGATGTCGAACCCCACGCCGCCCGGCGAAACCACTCCGCCCTCCTCCGGATGCGTGGCCGCCACGCCGCCGATGGGGAAGCCGTAGCCCTGGTGAATGTCCGGCATGGCCAGCGACCGGCCCACGATCCCCGGCAGCATGGCCACATTTACCGCCTGCTCGAGCGACTGGTCCTTGAGCAGGTCCTGCAAAAGTTTCTCGTCCGTGAAGATCAGCGCATCGGTGAGCATGCCGGGCTTGGTGCCGCGCGGGACCAGCCACCGGTAATCGTCGAGCTTCTCGAGCTGATTCATCTGGAGGGGCATGGGACCTCCCGGGCAGGGACAGAGGCTACGCGCCGATTATAGCGCCGCCGGGCCGCCCAATGCCGTACTTCCCAGGTGGAGGAACAAAACGGCAAGCTGACGGAACTCTGAGGCTCGGATCACTCCCGCCGTCACGACCAGCGCCCCCAGCGCCGCCATCCGCACACCGCGCGGTGCAGTGCGCACAGGAACGCCCTGTCTCTTATACCTCATTCTTCTGAGGCGCGCGCTTGGGAAGATGGCTGGAGGTCGCGGCCCTCTATGCGGGTCCTCAGTTGCGTCCCGGTTTCGCGGTATGCTGAGGCAAGCAGGGAGGCTGATACCGCCGTTGCAAACTCTGTCCGGACTCTTAATTCTTGCCGCCGCGCTGTCGCTCCTCCTGGCGAAATTCGCCCGCACGCCGAAGCGGGGCCGTTTCCCGGTCTGGGGCTGGCTGGGAGTGCTGATTGTGGCGAACGCGGAGGCGCTGCTTTTCCTGGGTGTTGACTGGGTTTCGGTCTATTTCACGCCTCTCGTCTGGACTGGTTACCTCCTGCTGATAGAGGCGGCGACGCGGTCGCTCAGCGGGCACGCCGCAGCCGCGTGGCCGGCCCGTGAGACGCTCAAGCTTGCCTTCTGGTCTGTGCCGCTGTGGCTCCTGTTCGAGGCTTACAACCTGCGCCTCCGGAACTGGACCTACGTTGGATTGCCGGAAGATCTCATCCTCCAGCTTGTGGGATACGTCTGGTCCTTTGCCACCATCTGGCCGGCGATTTGGATGACGGCGGAATTTCTTCGGGCGCTCGGCTTATTTGCGACGCCCTGGCGGCCGCGCCGCTTCGGCCGCCGCACCCTCGGGCTCTTGGTCGTGCTGGGCTTGCTGATGGTCACGCTTCCGGTGCTGGTGCCCGCCGGAATCGGCCAGTACCTCTTCGGAGCGGTGTGGGTGGGCTTCGTGCTGCTGCTGGATCCGCTCAACTATTGGGCCCATTCGGACTCGCTTCTGGGCGATCTGGAGGCGGGCCGCGGCACGCGCCTGATGAGTTTTCTCGCCTCCGGCCTGCTCTGCGGGCTGCTGTGGGAGTTCTGGAACTATTGGGCCACGGCCAAGTGGCTCTACATCTTCCCGATCCTGCAGGGTTGGAAGATCTTCGAAATGCCGTGGCCCGGCTACCTGGGTTTCCCGGCCTTCGCGCTGGAATGCTTCGTCCTGTACGAGTTCCTGGGGACCTGCCGCAGGCAACTCGCGCCGGAGGGGCGGCGCCCGGCGCGCCCTGCAGGATTTGGCAATTGCGGGAGGGAGTGATTTAATTCTTCCGATGAACCGACGGCCACCCTTCAGAAGAGTTGCCACCGTTGCCGAGATCCCGGAGGGAACGGTCAAGGCCATCGTCGTGCACGACAAGCCGATGGCGCTGGCGCGCGTGGAAGGCCGGTTCTACGCCATCAACGCCGTCTGCCCGCACCGTGGCGGGCCGCTGGCCGAGGGCAAGCTCACCGGCTGCGTGATCGCGTGTCCGTGGCACGGCTGGACGTTCGACGTGCGCACCGGCTTACCCGACCATCCCGGCGGGCATTCGGTAAGCGCCTACGAAGTGCGCGTCGAGGGCGAGGATATACTGGTAGGATGGCTGAAGCGCCCCACCCTCATCGGAAGAACTTCACCGGCATGACTGTCCGGACGAGAATGGCTGTTTTGGCTCTGGCGCTTGCGGCAAGCGTCGTTTCCGCTTGCGCCCAGACCGGCGAGGCCGCCTTGCGCGCCCGCGCCAAGGCCGGGCTGGACCTGCTGATGAACGCCAAAGTGGACGAGGCGATCGCCGTCTTCCGCGAGATTCAGAAGGCCGATCCGCAATCGCCGCTGGGCGAGACGCTGGAAGCGAGCGCGCTGTGGTGGAAGATCTACTACGCGACCGGGAATCTGACCGATCCCGATGTCTTCATCGCCCAAAACAAATCGGCCACGCCGGACGACGCCCCGTTCGAGAAGCTGATTGACTCGGCGCTGGCCAAAGCAGAAGCGCGGATTCAGGCCGGCCAGGATGTGGCGCGCAGTCATCTCAACGCCGGCATCGCCTGGGGGCTGCGCGGGCGGCTGGCGGCGCTGCGCGACAAGCGCCTGGCCACCGCCAAGGCCGGCAAACGCATGCGCGCCGAGATGCTGGAGGCGCTGCGCCTCGATCCCAGCCTGCTGGACGCTTATGCAGGCCTTGGCAACTACAACTACTTCGTGGACACGCTTTCCTCCATCGTGAAGTTGCTGGGATTCTTCATCGGATTGCCTTCCGGCAGCCGCGAGGAAGGATTGAAGCAGCTGGAAACCTGTGCCGACAAGTGCGAACTGGCACGCCCCGAAGCCAAGTTCTATCTGGCGAAAAATCTCTCGCGCCCCAGCGAGCGGCAGTACGAGCGCTCCCTGCAACTCTTTGGAGAACTGGCGCGCGAGTATCCCACCAACCCCCTGTGGACGATGATGGTGGCCAGCCTCCATTGCCGCCTGGGGCGCGCCGAAGCCTGCGAAGCGGGTTACCGCGCCGTGCTGCGGCAGACCCGCCAGCGCATGAACGCCGCCGACGTGTCACTCCACCGCGCCGCGCGCGCGGCCCTGCTGAGAAGAGGAATTCAGATTGAGTGAAGGGAAAATGAGGGACGAAAGCCGAAAAACGAAGGACCTTTCAGGTGGCGCTTGATTCATGTTCGCTCGATCTTCGTTCCATCGTTCACCCGATGAGCGACGCGGATTGCGCGTGCGCGTGGTAGGAACTGCGGACGAGGGGGCCGGACTCGACGTGGCGGATACCGAGCCGCTCGCCTTCCTGCTTCAGCGCGGCAAATTCGGCCGGCGTCCAGAAGCGCGCCACGGGCAGTTGCTCGCCCGAGGGCCGCAAATACTGGCCAATGGTGACAATGTCCACGCCCGCTGCGGCCAGGTCGCCGAGCAGGGCGCAAACTTCTTCCATCGTCTCCCCCAGACCCACCATGAGGCCGGACTTGGTAGGAATTTGCGGCGCCATCTCGCGCGAGTGGCGCAGCAGGCGCAGCGAGCGCTCATACACCGAGCCGCGCCGCGCCACGGGATAAAGCCGCCGGACGGTTTCGATGTTGTGATTGAGAATGTCGGGCCGCGCCGCCAGCACTGTCTCCAGCGCCGCGTCCGAGCCCCGGAAATCGGGAATCAGGACTTCAATCCGGCAGCCGGCAATGCGCTCGCGCAGGGCGCGAATGGTGCGCGCGAAGATTTCCGATCCGCCGTCGTCCAAATCATCCCGGTCGACGGAGGTGACCACCACATACTTCAGCCCCATGCTGGCGGCGGCTTCGGCCACGCGCGCGGGCTCCGCCCCATCCACGGCGCCCGCGGGCTTGCCCTTGGGCACGGCGCAGAAACCGCAGCGGCGCGTGCAGCGGTTCCCCAGAATCATGAAGGTCGCGGTGCGATGCTGCCAGCACTCGGCGATGTTGGGGCAGCGCGCGCTCTCGCACACGGTGTGCAGTTCGAGCCCGCGCATCAGGCCCTTAAGCGCGAAGTAGTTGTCGCCGCCCGGCACACGGACCTTCAGCCAGTCCGGCCGCCGCACGGCCGGGGGCGATATCTGAAGCTGGACGAAGTCCCCCATGCGTGGGACTTATTGTATCGTGCCCTTCGCGGGATGAGAAGCGGCGATGTCCTCACCGCCGCGCGGCGGTGGGGATAGCGCCGCGACAAGGCCCTACCCCTTGACGTCCGCCGTCTCCTCGGCATTGAGGCCTACCAGCAGACTCATCCAGCGATGAGTGCGGCACTCCGTGCACTCGGGATTGAATTTCAGCGAACCGCAGGCGAGGCAGGGCTCCATCTCAGTTTCGACAAGCGCCTGATACTCCGATTTCGGCTCCGCCCATCCCAGCTTGGTTGCAAACGTTGACCAAATCGCCATATTTCACCTCCCAAGTTGGAGACATTGTGCCCTCGGTCGGCGGCGGCCTCCATAACGCCCGGGTACTGGTACGCCGGTACCGGCCGTGCGGCGAAGTTCCCACCACCAGACTGGCAAAGGGGGCAGCGAAGAGGAATCGCGGGAAGGTGATTTATTTTGAAGCAGCGGTGAGGCCACCACCGCTACAATACCGGCCATGGCCTGGATCGAAATGATTCCGCCGGAAAGGGCGGAAGGGAAACTGAAGGACGAATTCGATAAGGCGGTTCGCCGCGCCGGCAAGGTCTTTAACATTCTCCGCATTCAAAGCCTGAATGCCGAGACGCTGCGCGCCTCGATGCATCTGTACCTGGCGTCGATGTACGGGGCCTCGGGGCTGTCGCGCGTGGAGCGCGAGATGCTGGCGACGGTGGTCTCCTGGGCGAACGATTGCTTTTATTGAACGGAAGCTCACGGGGAGGATCTCCGTGTCGAATCCGGCGACGCCCGGCTGGCCGAGCAGGTGAAACGCGATTACCGGCGCGCCCGCCTGACGCCGCGCCAGCGGGCGCTGGCGCGTTTCGCCGAGAAGGTGACGCGCCGGCCGGCCTCCGTCCGCCCGCGCGACCTCGCCGCCCTGCGCCGGCAGGGTCTCTCGGACCGCGACATCCTCGATGCCGTCCAGGTCATCGCCTACTTCAACTACATCAACCGCATCGCTGATGCGCTCGGCATCGACCCTGAGCCGGAAATGCTGCCTGCCCTGAAACGCCGCAAGAAGTAAGGTGGATTCCCTAATGGCGGATGGCAGCCGGCTGACCGTGGAACGCCTCCAAACCGTGCTACATTGAAGCCGAGGATGACGAGTCTCGCCCAAGCCGGCCGACGTCCGCTGAGCTGGATGGACCTGGTGTGGCTGGTATTTCTGACCGGCTTCGCCATGCTCCAGCCGCTTTTCGAAGTGCACAAGCAGATCACGCTGCTGGGGCTGGGCTTGTTTCAGATCTTTGAGCAACGGTTCGTTTCGCGCCTGCCGGAGCGCGGCCCGGCTTACAGCGTGGCGCTGAAGATCGTGCTAGCGTCGCTGGTTGTCAACTGCACGGGCGGGATCGAGTCGAGCTACTTCCTCATCTATTTTCTGCCGGTGGCCACCGCCGCGATGTTCTTTGGCGCCGGACGGACGCTGTTCTGGACCGCTCTCACCTCGCTGGCTTACCTGTCGTTCCTGATTCCGGCGCTCCAGGTCTACGACCTGACGCCCGAGGGCGCGACGGAGCTGGCAATCCGGAACCTCTTCTTCTTCCTGGCGGCGATTGTCATCAACCGGTTCGTGCAGGAAAGCCGGCGCCAGGCCGAGAGCTACCGCGCCCTGGCCGAGACGCTGGAACAGACCAACCGGCAGCTTGCCCAGGCGCAAGAGGAGAAGCGCCGCTCCGAGCGCCTGGCGGCGCTCGGACAGCT
Source organism: uncultured Acidobacteriota bacterium (assembly GCA_964533045.1). Classification (GTDB taxonomy): domain Bacteria; phylum Acidobacteriota; class Terriglobia; order UBA7540; family UBA7540; genus JACQNR01. The sequence goes on from CAZHKT010000023.1 coordinate 15,253, forward strand.
TTCCGCAGGCCTGGCGCACGAACTGCGCAATCCACTGGCGATCATTCAGGGTTCCTCCGAGATGCTCTCCCGCCGCGCCGAGAAGGACGACGACCTGGTGGCCGAGCTCGCCGGCAACATCTCGGGGGAAGTGCAGCGCCTGAACGTGCTCATCACCCGCTTCCTGAATTTCGCCCGGCCTTCCGAATTGCACCTGAGCCTGCAACCGATCGTTCCGGTGCTCGAGCGCGCCCTGAAGAACGTTCGAAATCACCGGCCCGATGCGCGCATCCGCGTGGAACAGCACTACGCCGACGGAATTCCGCCGCTCCCGATGGATGCCGACCTGTGCGAGCAGGCCTTCACCAACCTGTTTCTGAACGCCTACGAAGCCATGGAGGAAACCGGCGGCACGCTGCGCGTCTCGGCCGCGCCCGCCAGTTGGAACGGCCGCCGCGGCGTGGAAATCGAAGTCACCGACAGCGGCCCCGGCATCGCGCCGGAATTGGCGTCGCAGATCTTCAATCCGTTCTTTACCACCAAGAAGTCGGGCGTGGGGCTCGGTCTCTCGATCGTCTCCAAGATCGTGGACGACCATCACGGCTCGGTGCGCGTCGAGAATAGCCCGGGCCAAGGCGCGTGTTTTCGGATATTCTTGCCGGTGGAGAGCTAATGCTCTCCGCGGTCAGCCATCGGCTTTGGGCGGGAACTTGAGGCGATTCCGTTGCCGACGGCTGTTCGCCGAAAGCTGACGCTCTGAGTATTCAGCGCCGGGCTTTCGCCGCGCAACGTCATCATCAAGGCAATGGCGACAATCCTCATCGTCGAAGACGAACCCAAGATGCTCCGCCTGCTGGAGATGCATCTCTCGCAGGAAGGCTACAAGGTGCGCGCGGCGGCGGACGCGGAAGCGGGCTTGAAGCTGTTTCGCGAGCACCGCATTGACGCCGTGGTGACCGACCTCAAACTTCCCGGCATGAGCGGCCTGGAGTTCCTCGAGGCCATCAAGCGCGCCGACTCGCGCATTCCGGTCATTGTGATGACCGCCTACGGCACGGTCGAGACGGCGGTCGAGGCCATGAAGGCGGGCGCCAGCGATTACGTGCTCAAGCCGTTTTCGCTCGAAGAAATCAAGCTGATTATCAGCAAGGAGCTCGACGTCCGGCGCCTGCGCGAGGAGAACCGCTCGCTGCGCGAGGCGCTGGGGGCGCGTTACGAATTCAAGAACATCATCGGGCGCAGCAGCAAGATGCAGGATGTGCTGGCCACCGTCGAGCGCGTGGCGCCCACCAACTCGACCGTCCTGCTGGGCGGCGAAAGCGGCGTGGGCAAGGACATGATCGCCCGCGCCGTGCACCAGCACTCGCGCCGCGCCTCCGGACCGTTCATCAAGATCAACTGCACGGCCATCCCGGAAAATTTGCTGGAGAGCGAGCTGTTCGGCTACGAAAAGGGCGCCTTCACCGGCGCCGCCGGCGCCAAACCCGGGAAATTTGAACTGGCCGACAAAGGAACCATCTTCCTGGATGAAATCGGTGACGTGCCGGGCAGCATCCAGGTCAAATTGCTGCGCGTGCTGCAGGACCGCGAGTTTGAGCGGCTGGGAGGAACGAAGACGCTGAAAGTGGACGTGCGCGTGGTGGCAGCGACCAACCAGGATCTGCGCGCCGCGCTCGAGGAGGGCACGTTCCGCGAAGACCTTTACTACCGGCTGAACGTCGTGCCCATCAACATTCCGCCGCTGCGCGACCGCAAAGAAGACATCCCCTATCTCGCGGAATATTTTCTGGAGCGCTTCGCGCGGGAGTCGGGGAAGCCCATCCGCGGCATCTCGCCGGAAGCGATGCGCATGCTGATGGATTTCCACTGGCCGGGAAACGTGCGCGAACTGGAGAACATCATCGAACGCGGCGTAGCGCTCTCTTCGGGCGACCGGCTGGAAGCTGCCGATATCCGGCTCGATCTCTCTCCGGCGCGGCCCGCGCCGGCCGCAGGAGAGATTCCCTTCCTGCCCGCAGGCGTTACCCTGGAGCAGTTTGAGGACGAAATCATCAAAGAGGCAGTCCGCCGCGCCGGCGGCAACAAAAGCCAGGCGGCCCGCCTGCTCGGCATCTCACGCAACGCCCTTCGCTACCGCCTTGCCAAGATAGGCGTCCCCGACGAGGAAGACGCCAAGTAGAGGCGCCCTTCAGGCCGCCATCGTGGGGCAGGGACAAGTGGCGGGCTGTGGCCCGCCGCTACAAAACGCCGGGAAAACATCCTATGAGTCTCCGGCCGTCGGGTACATCGGCAGGAAATCAACATTGGGTGAAATCCCCGTGATGCCGTCGCCCTTCCACCTCAGCGTATAGTCCTTCCCCGCCACTCGTTCCACTGACTTGCGGACGGGCAGGTCGTATTCAAGGACCAGAGTCGCGGGAAGCACATCGCGCGCAACGCAGGCGAATTTCCCAACGATGGTCGGTGTGAACGGTTGGCCGTTCAGCGTGAGCTTGACGGAGTCCCGCGGCGTCCACCCGGGGATGCGCAGCGCGAGGTTCTCGCGTCTCTTGGGAACGATGGTGAGCTTTGCCTTTACGCCGCGTTCGCTGCGGATCCGGATGTTGCCATCCTCGTAATCAAAATGGAGGTTCACGGTCAGGCCCAGCGGGCCTTCGACCGCGATGTGCTGATAAACATCCACCAGCGTGTGGAGCACGGCGCAGGTGATGTCGGTGGCGGGATTGGCCGCGCCGTAGGGCTCGTGCATGCCGCGGAAAGCTCCGACCACGCGCGCGTCGAGGTTGGCGTGCGCGTCCGCGCCGTCCGCCTTGGCGGGCTTGAGGCCCAGGCGCGTGGTGATCTGCGCGGGCAGCAGCCGGCAGCGCACCAGGCGCTCCACGTCGTCGAGAAATTCGGGATATCCCAGGCGCGAAAGCCACAGCGCGAGCTGCACCACGTCGCCCGCCGAAGCGGGCTCGGCGCCGCCCTCTTCATTCAGGCCGTGCGCGATGGCGCCGCTCGGCTTGATCAGTTTGGCAAAGATATAGGTCTTCAGCGTCGCGGCGACGCGCTCGACGTACTCGCGCTGATTGGTCAGCTCGCCAAAGAGAATCAGCCCGCGCAACATTCCCAGGTAAGAATGCGTGTGATCGCCGAAAGGGACGGGTTTTAGAGAGCCGTCAGCGTTCGTCGAATTTTCAAGGTGGTGTCGCGCAAAGCGGCTGGCCACCTGGAGCGCCAGCGGATCGCCGGTCGCCTGGTAATGCCAGACCAGCGCCTCGATGAGGCGCCCGTGCGACTGGATGGGATCCATGCGCGGCGGGGGCAGCATGTGCTTCACCGCTTCGAGACCCTGATAGTCCCAGTCGCCGTCGTCCCGCGAAACGCGCCAGAGGGTTTCCATCATGCGGTCCGCCTGGCCCGCAGCCCAGCGGTCGTTGCGAAACCGAACGAGCGCCGTCAGCGCCAGCAAAGCTTCTCGCGAAGAATGAATCTCCAGTTGATTCGGGGGCGTACTGAGCATGGCGTATTTCGCCGGCGGCAGCAGCAGGTTGTCCGGATTGTTGAAGAACAGTTTCAAATTCTCCACCATCGCGGCTTCAAACTTGTGCGGGATGGGGAAGCCTGTGGCGTTCTCAAGGCGCAGCAGGGCGTCAATCCAGCGTCCGATGTTGTGCGAAGGCCAGGTGAACTCGAAGTTGGCGGTCAGGTCACGCTTGATCCACAGGATGAAATACGGGATGTGGTTCTCTTGTGGATTGAGCACCGTCAGCAAGTGCTGTCCTGCCAGGCGCATGGATTCCAGCAGCGTGAGCGGTGCGGCCTGAGCCGAACTCGCACCTGCGCCGAGCGGCAGGGCGCGCAGCGCGCCCGCCGCCAGAGCCGATGCCACAAAGGTCCTCCGGGAGATCACCATAGGATATGTTCTGCCTTCCAGGTTTTGCCGCCGGGCAGCAAGTCTACCGCACCCACTGCGTTGCTGGAAATAAACCGCGCCAACCTCTGTAACGCCTCGTACAATGTCTTGCGCGATCGGACCCACACCGGATCGCCCGACGTCGAACCGGAGGATTCCTGCCATGACCCGGAAGATGCTTTCCACCCTTATTCTCATCTCTGCAATGGTTAGCAGCGCGCGCCGCCAGGGAGCCCGACTCGATCGTGATCGCCGCGCACGGGCAGCCGAAGGCGGCCATCGTGATAGGCAGCAAAGCCGGCGAGCAGACGCGCTTTGCCGCTGCCGAGTTGCAGCGGTATTGCCGCCTGCTTTCGGGCGCGGAACTGGCCGTGGTCTCAAACGACCAAGCGGTGAGCCTACCCCGCGGAGAGGCTGTGATTTTGCTCGGGGCGCCGGACGAACACCCCGGAATCCGGAACGCGGTTCAGGCCCGCTGGGTGGACTTTTCGAATCTCAAGGCCGACGGCTTCATTATCAAGTCCGGAACGTGGAAAGGCCGGCCGACCATTGTCGCAGGTGGAGCGGACGGCGTGGCGACGATGTATGCCGCGTACGATCTGCTCGAGCAACTGGGCTGCAAGTTCCTTCTCACCGGCGACATCGTGCCTTCGCCCGTCGAGACCTTGAGCGTGCCCGCGCTCAACCTTCGCACAGAACCTTCATTTGCGCGGCGAGGCTTCCTGCTGCAATCGGGCGGCATGATCAACCTGATGGTGTTTTCCTTCGAGGATTACGTGAAGCTGCTTGACCAGATGGCCAAGATGAAGGCGAACTATCTCCAATTCTGGTGGTTCAGCTACGAGCCGTGGCTGAAGTATTCCTACAAGGGCGAATCGAATATGGTGGGCGACGTGTCGCGCAAGGAGAGCGGATTCTTCTCCTGGGCGCACGTCGGCTCCGGGCCGCACACGCCGGAGGTAGTCGAGATCGGCAAGGAACATTTCAAGTACCCGCGGCTTGCTCCGAAGGAGTTTCAGAAGGTCGAGACGTCAGACGACGCCTTCGCCGTGGCGCAGGACTTGCTGCAGCGCGTGATTCGCCACGCCGCCAAGCGCGGCATCAAGGTGTGGCCGGCAGTGGAACTCGCCGCGCTGCCGCCCAACCTCGCGCGCCACGCGGAGCGCGTGGGCGAGCTGCCGTTCCACACCATCTTTGGAACTTTCGTCCATCCGCTCGACGAAGTGAATCGCGAAATCCAGGTCGAACGCCTGAAGGCGCTGGTCAACACCTACCCCGAGGCGGAGGGTTTTTTTATGGTCTTCGCCGAAATGTACCCCAACCTGAATAACCAAAAGCACCGCGAGTTCTTCACACGCGAGCGGCCCAAGTTTCACGAACTGCGCGACCTGCGCCGCCCATGGATCAACTGGGGCGAGGCGAACTCCGACGACAACCTGGTGGATTCAAACCTTGCGTATCTCGACCTGTTTCAATTTCTGCTCAAGAGGCGAGATGAGATTTCGCCCCGGACGAAGCTGGGGGTGATGGGCATCGGCCGCGGCTACGCGCTGCCGGTGTTTGACCAAATGCTGCCGCGCGACATTCCCTTCACCGACATGGACTCGAGCGGCGTCTGGACGCCCGCCGGCGTCCCCATGCAGTACTTCGGCGGCATGGGCGAGCGCGAGCGCACACTCCAGCCGCGCGTGGACGACGACATCAACATGATGGGCATGCAGTTCAACGTGACGCAGTACGCGGTGAAGGACAAGATATTTTCCGACGGCGTCACGTACGGCCTGACCGGACACGCGGGACAGTTGAACCGCGTGCGCGGACTTGAGGCGAACGCCGCGTTTTTGACCGAAGCCGCCTGGGCGCCCGAGCTCACGCCGGAGGAGTTTTACAGGAACTACTCGCGCTCCATCTTCGGCGAGCAGGCCGCAGACGATATGTTCAAGGCGTTTATGACGCTGGAGAAGAACGAACTGCACCTTGGTTACTACAATTACGGCTACACCACGATGAATTGCTGCGGGGCGCTGCCGGAAGTCAGCATCGCCTACGAGTACTGGCAGCAAGCGAATCCTTACGACGGCCCCACCATGGCCAACTGGGATCCTTACATCGCCAAGAGCCCCGACGTCATCAACCGCTTTGAGGGCTCGATTGCGCTGCTGAACGAGTCGCTCCACCACCTGCGCACGGCGCAGGCGCACGTTGCGCCCAAAGGCGCCGCCGAATTGCGTTACATGATCAACCGCACCGAGTCCTATCGCGACCTGATCCAGTCGCTCATCACCATGCGCAAGGCGCAAATTTCGTTTGCGCACACTTTCAAAAGTCGCTCAAACATTTCTTATGCAGATTTTGTAAAACAGCTTGAACGGGATTTGACGGAATTCGAACGCGCGGGGCAGGAGATGCGCGCGGCCACGCGCAAGTACGCCCAGATCATCGACCACCCCTCCGACCTGGGCGTGCTCTACAGCCTGAACGCCCGCGGCATTGTGGGCTTTGACCTGGTGGCCGGGATGATTCGCAACGTGGTGCGCTTCCACCAGGGCAAACCGTATCTCGAACACGTCCCGTTCGAGAAACTCTTCTCCACCGACCTCCACATCGCCGTGCCGAAGTAGGGAGAGCCCGCCTCTACACCTGCGCGTCCCAGGCGAGGCAGATCTGTTCGATGGTATCAATCATGTTCTCGACTTCTTCCTGGGAGAGGCTGGCGACGGGATGGACGGACTTATTGCGGGTGGCCCAGATGCGGCGCAGCAGGGTTTTCTGCTCGAGGGTGATGTAGCCGTTCTGCTCCAGGCGGTCGAAGAGGATTTCGGCTGAACCCTTCACGCCCAGGCGCACGCCCAGCCGCCGGGCGACATCGCGCAGGCGTCGCTCATATTCCTCTCCGGCCACCTTGCCTGCCAGCTTGGGGTTCTCTTCAACCAGGATGCGCCCGAGCTCCAGCGGCCCGTATTTCTTGAAGAACGGCCGCAGGGCCTGGCCCACGCGGCGGCGCTGGATCCAGACGTCGGCGTCGAAGGCGGCGCGCGCCGCCTGGCTGTGCGGCGATTCGCTCTTGCCCCAGGTGAGTTCGTGAAACGTCCAGAGGGCGGTGGACGTGTCGGCGACTGAATCCAGGTGAAAGTGCTTTTGCCATTCGCGCAGTTCGTCGCAGAAGGCCATGTAGAGTTCGATGGTGGTGGGGCGATGAATCTGGAGCAGATTGATGACCGGGGTGGAGAAGATGCCGAAGCGTTCGGGGTGGACGAAGCTCAGAACCAGCGAAGCGATGCCGATGTTGTGCACGACGGCGAGCAGACGCTCGGTCAGTTCGCGGTCGGAGGGAGCAGGCGCCAGGTAGAAATGGTTCTTCTTGAGCGCGGCGTCCAGGTCGCGTTCCGGCGGAGCCGCCCAGTAGCGCGCGAAGGGCGTGCGCGTCGGCTCGAAGAGTTTGAGCACGTCGCGCGCCACCAGCCAGCGCTTGCCGGCGCGCAATTGCTCGAAGTCGCGCTCCAGCGCCCCGAAGTTGTACGCCCGCCCGAACTTGGAACGGCAAACGTCCGGGAAACGAAGCAAGTAATCGCGCAGATCAAATCCCATGGGACAGGCTCATCCCCTTCCAGAGTGAGTTTGCGGCTCGTCCAGGATACGGCGGAGGGCGCCTGGGAGGCGAGACGCGGCTCATTATTCCTCCCACCCTTCCTGCGAGGCACGGACCGTGATCACGGTGCTGGTGTCGCGGCTAACGAACGGCTGGATCTGGCCGAGATCGGAATCGGGCCAGAGACGGTCCTGTATCACCCGCTTGAGTTCAAACGCGTCCAGGCCCGCCACCTCGTCCCAGTGGCCCAGCCGACGAAGAAGGTCTTCCAGCTCCCGCCGTGCACCCTCGTTCTTGCCGGGCAGATGGATCTGTTCCTGGCTCCTGACGCGGACGCGCACCCCGTTGCCCGCCACGACGCTGAGGCCGTGCTGGCGGCAGAACTCGGCGATGAGTTCCTTGAGCTGGTCGTAGCGGCGTTGGAGCGTCTCCAACTGGCGCTTGGTGTCGGCGATCTGGTTGGCGAGCTGGACCCCCTCGTCGGCGGCGAATTGTGCAGGAGGCAGGGCCAGCACGCTCACCACGTGTTTCCAGAGGGGGCAGACCGACTGGTACTCACACCAGTCGCACCACGCGCCTTGACGGGGCTTGAAATCCGCCTCCTGCTCGATGCGGCGAATGGTTTCGATGGTCGCCTGCCTCAGCTCCTGAAGCTGATCCGCGCTCCGCGTGGAGCGCAGGGTCAGATCGCGGCCCACATAATGCCAGATCAGCTCCACCCGCTCGGCTTCCGGCCACTTCTCCTTCAGCCCGATCTGATAAAGCGCGAGCTGCCGATCCCGATCCACGGATTCCTGGGAGGGCGGCGTGCCGCCCGTCTTGTAATCGTGGATCTCGAAGGTGCCGTCGGCGCGGCGGGCCGCGCGGTCAATATAGCCCGTCATCCGGTACCGCCCCTCGTCGTCCAGAGGGAACATGAGTGGCAACTCCGTGGCCAGCGTCTGAGCCTGGTTGAAGGGATGGTTGCGCTCATAGTAGTGCCGGATGCACTTGGCGCCGTAATCGAAGTAGTGCTTCTCGGTGAAGCCCTCGCGCGTGATCTTGACTCCCGCGTTCCACTCCTTCTTCCAGGAGGAGGAGTAGTAATCGAGCAATTCATCGAGGGAGTTGAGCTTCTCGAGGTGAAGGTCGTTGTAGAGCTTCTCCAGCGTCTCGTGGACGCGGCTGCCAACAAACATCTCGACCGTTTCCTCAACCGGCTTTTCGAGCTTGTCGATGTACTGGTACTTGTACTTGAGCGGGCAGGTTTCAAAGGTCTGAAGACGAGAGTGAGAATATACACTCATGCCGTTAACCTCCATTGGCCTGAGGCGGCGCTTCCGGGAACGAATCTTATCACTATCCCTGACAGAGCCGCAGGCTGGTTCGCCCCAGCCGAACTCTTGACGGCACTGGCCGAAAACGGCCAGGGCTGGCTTGGGGCAGCCAGGCAGCGGGCGGCAGGGTGGGAGGGGTTCCGCTCCCACTTTTCAACTCACAGATAACACGACACTTAGATGCGTTCTAGGCAGATCGTTTGGACTCGAACTTGCCTTGTCCATGGGTGAGGCTCCCGCAGGACCGAGCCCGGGGAGGTGCGCCATGAAACCGACAATGCGATGGACGGCATACGGAAGCGCGCTCTTGCTGGCACTGGCGATATTGGCTGCCGCGCCAGCTCGCGCCCAGCAGGGCGAGGATTCGGACACGGGCGTGGCGCGCATCAGTTTGCTTCGAGGCGACGTCTTCATGACGCGCGGCGACTCGGGCGACCGGGTGGAAGCCAAGATCAACATGCCGCTGGTGCGCGGCGACAAGATTTTCACCGACGAGAAGTCACAGACCGAGATCCAGCTCGACCACTCGAATATCATCCGGCTGGCGCCCAAGTCGGAGATCCGCATTGCCGACCTGACGCGCAAGCAGATCCAGATTCAGGTGGCGCAGGGCCTGGTGAACTACACGGTCTTCAAGACCAACGAGGCGGAGGTCGAAATTGACACGCCCAACATGGCGGTGCGCCCCGTTAAGGAAGGCTTCTACCGCATTCAGGTGACGTCGCCCACCGAGACCTCGCTGATTGTGCGCAAGGGCGACGCCGATGTGACCACGCCGGAAGGCACGGCGCGCGTGGAGGAAGGCCGCATCATCATGGTGCGCGGCGCGGAGAATCCCGAGTACCAGATCGCCAAGGCGCCGGCGCGCGACGACTGGGATAAGTGGAATAAGGACCGCGACAAGGTGGTCCAGGAAGCCCGCAGCTACAAGTACGCCAACCGTTATTACACCGGTGCGCACGACCTGGACCGGCACGGCCGCTGGGTTTATGTGCCGGACTACGGGGATTGGTGCTGGACGCCCTACGTCAACGCTGGATGGATCCCCTACCACTATGGCTACTGGGGCTGGGCGCCGTACTGGGGCTGGACGTGGATCTCCTACGAGCCCTGGGGCTGGGCGCCGTATCACTACGGTCGGTGGTTCTACTGGGGCAGCGCCTGGTACTGGTGGCCGGGACATCGCTACTACGGCTATCGCCCGCTGTGGGGACCGGGGTGGGTTTCGTTCGTGGGCTTTGGGTTCGGCGGCCACAACTGGGGTTTCGGATTCGGGTACGGCTATAGCTCAATCGGCTGGTGCCCGCTGGGACCCTATGACCGTTACTACCCCTGGTGGGGGCGGCATAACTCTTACAAGGTGGTGAACATCACCAACATTACGAACATCAACAACGGGACCATCATCAACCGCGGCGGACGCGGGCACGGCGGCTTCGGCCGGGACGGCTACTCCTCCAACCTGGAGGCGGCGCTGACCAATTCACGCGTGCGAGGCGCTATCACCCGGATTGCAACCGATGACTTCATGCGCGGCAATTTTTCGCGCGCGCAACGCGGCATTGATGCCAACACCTTGCGCGAAGGGCAGTTGGTCCAGGGGCGGATTCCGGTAGCCCCTACCCGCGAAACGCTGCGCCCCACGGACCGGATGACCCGGGCCAGTTTTTCCGGCACCAGTGACCGGTTCTTCTCGCGCCGTGAGGCTCCCGCGGTCAGCCGTTCGTTCAGTCAGCAGGCGGGCGCCGTGCAGGAAATGATGCGCACCTACAACCCCTTGGGAGGTGCCGCCCGCCGCGAAGCGGGAGAGGTAGTGGCGGCCGGCCGAGGCTTCGGCAATTCTTCGGCGACGACGCCGGGCACAGTCCGCGATCGAGGCGCGGACGCTACGCCGGAAGCGCGCGGCACGAGCCAGCCGGGCTGGCGCGGCTTTGGTCGGACGGACGGTGAACTGGCGCAGCGTGGGGCGCAGGGGGCGAAGCCGGCGGGCCAGGCCGGTCAGCCTGCGCAGGGTACGCCGGCCACGGAGCGGAACTGGCGGCGGTTCGGGACCGGACAGCCGCGAGTGGATCCCGCCCGCCCGACGACGACGGGGACGGAGGCAGCCGCTCCGGCAGGCCAGGCGCGCGGCGGCGAAATGCCCGCACCTCGGATCGAGGGCGGCAACCGGCAGGAAGGCAGAAGCGATGCCGCGGCTCCCTCGACGGGTGGCTGGCGGCGATTCGGCAATCGCTCGGGGAACGCGGGCGGCAGCGACCGTCGGGCGCTCGATATTCGCAAGCCGATTACCACCGAACGCGGCCTGTCGGGCGGCGGACGCTTCGGGCAAAGCGGCGCGGCCGCGCCTCGGGGCTTCGAGCGACGCGGGCCGACGGGCGAGCCGGGCGGAAATTCCTCGGCGCCGCGCCGCTTTGAGCGCAGCGCCCCCTCAGGCGGATTTGGCGGCGGCGACCCCCGGAGGTTTGAGCGGAGCGTTCCTTCCGGAGGCTCGGGCGGATTTGGCGGCTCGACGCCACGAACCTTTGAGCGGATCTCGCCGTCTGGCGGCTCCGGCGGCGGTAATCGCGGCTGGTCGGCGCCTTCGGGCGGATTCGGTGGCGGTGCGGGCACGGGCCGAGGCGGTTGGTCGGCACCCTCCGGCGGCGGCCGGTCCGCTCCCTCGGGCGGGGGTGGGCGCAGCGCTCCTTCCGGCGGGCGCGGACACAGCGGCGGCCCGTCCGGCCGGCGCTAGACTCATTCCAAATTCCTAACGGCGGCGGGCGGCGACGCCCGTCGGCCTTCTTTTTCCGTCTTGGATCGGCAACTTCCGTGAGACCCTCGCCGGTTGAAACCCGGGATTGGGCAGGCCCCATATCCGAGGTTGCCTCCTCCCTGCTATAATTTCTTTTTCGACATTCCCCATAAGGGCTTCACTGGCGGGCGCCGCCCCGCATGTGCATGTTCAAGCGACTACTCCCGCTCAAACCGTACTTGGCGCGCTACAAGCGGCGTTACGTTTTGGGCTTTCTCTGCCTGATCGTGGCGCAGGGCGTGGGCATCACGCCGCCGCTGATCATCAAGGCGGGGATTGACGCGCTCTCGCAAGGCGTCACGCGCCGCGGACTGCTGATGTACGCAGGCGGGCTGCTGGGCGTGGCACTGGTCAAGGCAGTCTTCCAGTTCTGGCAGCGCTGGATCCTGATCGGCATCTCCCGCGACGTGGAGTACGACCTGCGCAACGATCTCTTCCGCCACCTGATGCGGCTCTCGGCGCGCTACTACACCCAGACGCCCACCGGCGACCTGATGTCGAAGCTTACCAACGATCTGAACGCGGTGCGCAACCTGGTGGGGCCGGGCATCATGTATTCGGCGAGCACGGTAACGCTGGGCGTGGCCACGGTCAGCATCATGCTTTCGCTTGACTGGCGGCTGACGCTGATCGCACTGGCGCCCATGCCGCTGGTTTCCGCCGCCGTCAAGATCTTCGGGCGGCAGATTCACGACCGCTTCGAGGAGATTCAGGAGATGTACTCGCGCCTGACAGAGAAAGTGCGCGAAAACCTCGCCGGCGTGCGCGTCATCCGCGCCTTCACCCAGGAGGAGGCCGAAAGGGCGGCGTTCGAGCGCATGAATCAGGAATTCGTGCGCAAGAACCGCGGCCTGATCTGGATTACCAGCTCGATGTGGCCGGCCATGGGGCTCATCTTCGGGCTGACTTTCCTGCTTATCATGATCGTGGGCGGCGGCCATGTGCTCTCCGGCAAGATTTCGGTGGGGACTTTTGCCGCCTTCAATGTGTACGTCTTTTATCTCATCTGGCCGATCATCGCGGTGGGCTGGGTGATGAATCTGCTGGAGCGCGGCCTGGCTTCGCTTGGGCGGCTGAACCAGATCTTCGAGGCGCAGCCCGAGATCACCGATGCGGAGGTTCCGGCCCGGCCCGTGACGTCACTGCGCGGTGAGATTGAGTTCCGCCATCTCAGCTTCAGCTACGACGGGCGGCCCGTCCTGAAGGATGTAAACCTTCGGATTCCCGCCGGAAGGACCGTGGCCATCGTGGGCGCGACGGGCTCGGGCAAGTCCACCCTGGTGAGCCTGGTGGCGCGGCTCTACGACGCGCCGCCCGGCACGGTGCGGATCGACGGCGTGCCCATCCGCCAGATTCCGCTCCACGTCCTCCGCTCTCACATCGGCTTCGTGCCGCAGGAGACGTTTCTGTTCAGTGAAACCATCCGCGAGAACATCCGGTTCGGCGTGCTGGACGCGCGTGATGCCGACGTCGAACGTGCGGCCGAGATTTCGAACATCCTGCCCGAAATTCAAGGTTTCCCCCGCGGCTTCGACACGATGGTGGGTGAGCGCGGCCTGACGCTCTCCGGCGGACAAAAGCAACGCACCGCCATCTCGCGCGCCGTGATTCGCGATCCGCGCATACTGATTCTCGACGACGCGCTCTCCAGCGTGGATACCTACACCGAAGAACGCATCCTGCGGCACCTGACCGAGGTGATGGCCGGCCGCACCACGCTGCTCATCTCGCACCGCGTCTCAACCATCCGCAACGCGGACGAGATCGTCGTCCTGCACGACGGCGCCATCGTCGAACGCGGGAAACACGAGGACTTGCTGGCGCTCGATGGTTATTACGCCGAGCTGTACAACAAGCAGTTGATGGAAGAAGCGCTGGAGCAGGAAGCGTGAAGGGGAATCCGGAGTTCAGAATGCTGATTCGAAAATGCGTGTCTGCCGGGTGCTGAGCGCCGAAGGCTGACAGCAGCGAGCTATGCCCGATAGCATCCACGAAGAAGAAGTCCTCGGCAAAGCGTACGACGGCCGGCTGATGCGGCGGCTGATGGCCTACCTGCGTCCCTACTGGTTCGTGACGGCGGCGGCGCTCGGGGCAATTCTGCTCTACGGCGTCTTGCAGGCGGTGCCGCCCTACCTGCTCAAGCTGCTGGTGGACCGTTACCTGGATCCGACGGGCCAGGCCCACACCCCGGCGATTCTCGACCGCTTCCTGAGCCACGATCCGGCGACCGGAATCCTGCAACTGGCGCTCGTGCTGTTTCTTCCCGTCGCCTTGCTGACCTTCCTGCTTGAATTCGGACAGTCCTTTGCCATGCAGATGGTGGGACAGCGCGTGATGTTCGACCTGCGCAAGCAGCTCTTCGACCACCTGCAACGGCTGGAGGTGGGGTACTTCGACCGCAACCCGGTGGGCCGCCTGGTGACGCGCGTCACCACCGACGTGGACGTGCTCAACGACCTCTTCGCCTCGGGGGTGGTGGCCATCTTCGGCGACATCTTCTCCCTCGCCAGCATCATGGTGGTGATGCTGAGCATTAACTGGAAGCTGGCGCTGCTCACCTTCGCCGTACTGCCGCTGATTGCGGTCGTCACTGCGATGTTCCGGCGCTTCGTGCGCGATTCCTACCGGCGCATTCGCACGGCGATTGCGCGCATCAACGCCTATCTGCAGGAGCACATCACGGGCATGGCGGTGCTCCAGCTCTTCAATCGCGAGAAGCGGAGCTTCGAGGAGTTCGAGAAGATCAACCGTGCGCACATGGAGGCTTACAAGGATTCCATCCTCGCCTACGGGCTCTTCTACCCCGCGGTGGAAGTGCTGGGGGTGCTGGCGGCGGCCATCATCCTCTATCAAGGCGGCGTTATGACCCTGACCGGGGCGGTGACGGTTGGCACCGCGATTGCGTTCATCCAGTACGCACAGCGCTTCTTTCGGCCTATCCAGGACCTGAGCGACAAGTACAACGTGTTGCAGTCGGCGATGGCCAGCGCCGAGCGCATTTTCAAACTGCTCGATACGCCGGTGACAATCAGCGATCCGCCCTCCCCTGTGCCCCTCGCTGAGCCGCGGGGACGCATCGAGTTCCGCGGGGTCGGCTTTGCCTACCGCGACGGTCACAAGGTGATTGAGAACGTCTCCTTCCAGGTTGACCCGGGCGAAACCGTCGCCGTGGTGGGCCACACCGGCGCGGGCAAGACGACGCTGACCAACCTCCTGATGCGCTTCTACGACGTGCAGGAAGGAGAGATTCTGTTCGAGGGGGTGAATATCCGCCGCCTGCGTCTGCACGATCTGCGAAGGAATTTCGGCTTGGTGCTGCAGGACCCATTTCTGTTCACAGGGACTATTTCGAGCAACATCCGCCTGGGCACGGACGGGATTTCGACCGAGCGCCTGCGCGAGGCGGCGCGCCAGGTCAATCTTCTCGATTTCATCGAATCGCTTCCCGGCAAGTTGGAGGAGCCGGTGAAAGAGCGCGGCGCGACGCTCTCCGTCGGCCAGAAGCAGTTGCTGTCGTTCGCCCGCGCCCTGGCCCATGATCCGCGCGTGCTGGTGCTGGACGAAGCCACGTCGAGCGTGGACCCGGAAACCGAAGCACTCATCCGCGAGGCGCTGCGCCGCTTGCTCGAGGGCCGCACCTCACTGGTGATCGCGCACCGGCTTTCGACCATTCAGAATGCATCCAAGATCGTGGTCATGCACAAGGGCCACGTGCGCGAGGTGGGCACGCACCAGGAACTTCTCGAAAAGCGCGGCATCTATTACAAGCTTTACCAGCTACAGTACAGGGACCAGGAAGCCCTGGCGGCGGCGCGCAACCCCGCTGCCACGCAGTCATCGGGTCATGCCCAATAAGTCCATCCTCATCGTGGCGGGCGAGCGTTCCGGGGAGGTGTACGGCGCGGCGCTGGCGCGGGCGCTGGCCGGGCGACTGCCGGGCGTCGGCATCTTCGGCTGCGGCGGCGACGCCATGCGCGAGGCGGGCGTGGAAACCCTTGTGAACGCACATTCCCTCGCGCTCGCCGGCATCGCGGAGATCGTTTCCGGCCTACCGCGCGTTTACCGCGCCTTTCATCGGCTGCTCGATGCCGTGCGCGAGCGCCAGCCGGCGCTCGCCATCCTCATCGATTTCCCCGACTTCAATCTGCGCTTGGCGAAAAAGCTGAAGCGGCGCGGCATTCCGGTCATCTACTTCGTCAGCCCGCAGGTCTGGGCCTGGCGCAAGAGCAGGCTGAAGCAGATTAAGGCGACGGTCACCATGATGCTCTGCATCTTCGATTTCGAGGAGAAGATGTACCGCGAAGCGGGAGTTCCGGTCGAATACGTCGGACACCCGCTGGTGGATCTGGCAGGCGCGTCCATGTCGCGCCAGGAGTTCTACGGGAAACACGAACTTGACCCGGCCGTTCCCACCGTGGCACTCCTTCCGGGCAGCCGCGAGAAGGAAGTGCAACTCAACCTTCCTCCTCTGGTCGACGGCGCGGCGATGCTTGCCGCCCGGCGCAAAGTGCAATTCGTCTTGCCCGTGGCCGGAACGCTGCGTCCGCAGTGGATGGATTCACAAATCAAGCGTCTCGGGGCGGGAACCGCGCCGATCAAACTCGTTGGCGGTGTCACGCACGACGTGCTCGAACACAGCGACGTGGCGGCGGTGGCCAGCGGCACGGCGACGGTGGAGGCGGCCCTGCACGCTCGGCCCATGGTGGTGGTCTATCGCGTCACGGGGTTGACCTGGATGGTCGGCAGACTCTTGGTAAGCGTCCCGCATTACAGTATGGTAAACCTGCTGGCGGGGAAGGCGCTGGTGAAGGAATTGATGCAGAACGATTTCACAGGCCAAAACGTTGCGACGGAAGTAGAATACCTGCTGGACCATCCGGCAGCAAGGGAGGCCATGGCGGAAGGCTTGCGTGCGGTGCGCGTGCGCTTGGGCCCGGGAGGCGCTATCAGCCGCGCGGCGGATGCCATCTTCAATGTATACAATACCTTGGGGGCAACCGGCGGAGCATATTAATGCATCTCCCATGAGTCCCGGGGCGCGGTATGAGGGTGCATTGCAGGGAAGGATTCGAGAGTCGAACGAGCAAGGGCGCCGACAGACGGAGTTCATCATGACATGGTCACGATTTCGCGGGCTGATCCTGGGTGGGATGATTCTGGTTCTGGCCGTGGCGCCCGCGCGCGCCCAGTCGCGCTTCGAGATCACCAACTACGTTATTGACGCCGAACTCTTTCCCGCCGCCCACATGCTGAGCGCGAAAGCGAAGGTTGAGTTTCTGCCCAGCTCCGACCTGACCACCATGAGCTTCGAGTTGCACAGCGCGCTGCGCGTTGAAAATGTGACCGACGCCGCGGGCAAACCGCTGGCCTTCCGCCGCGACGGGCTCAATTTCTCGGTGGACTTCCTGAATCCCCAAACTGCAAACAAGGCGACCTTCATTACCGTTCAATACGGCGGGGCGCTGGCCTCTGCGGAAGGCAGCCCGGTGGGGAGCGTCGTGCTCGCGTCGGTG
>CAZHKT010000024.1:0-30915 GCA_964533045.1 uncultured Acidobacteriota bacterium
CCTCCACCCGCACGCGCGCCCCATAGCCGTTCCGATTGCTCCTGGTCCCGACCAACTTGATGGTCAGCCAGTGATGGCGGCCGGACGCGGGCGGGACATTGCGAAGCAAAAAGCCTTTGCCGCCCAGCACCACAATGAAGGCGTCCTGGTAGCCATCGTTGTCGTAATCGGTGAAGCAGGCGCCCCGGCCCACCTTCTTGATCTTGAAGTAGCTGCCCGCGCGGCTCGAAACATCCGTGAAGGTTGAGTCGCCGTTGTTACGAAGCAGGGAATCCTCCATCGGCACCAGCCAGTGGAGCCCCCCGTTCACAACGAAGAAATCCTTCCAACCGTCGTTATCGAAATCGAAGAAGCCCGAGCCCCATGCGACGTACTGGCCAGAAACCGTCGCGACGCCTGTCTCGACCGTCGTGTCGAGGAAGAATCCCTCGGGGCCGGGATTGAGGAAGAGGCGGTGATAACGCATGTCGGAGACGAACAGGTCCTGCCAGCCGTCGTTGTTGTAGTCGCCGAAGAGAGGTCCCATGGCGGAGGTGGCCTCACCGTTGGCTCCGAAAGCTGTGTTCACGTCGCCCGCCACATTGGTGAATGTCCCATCCTTGTTATTGCGGTAGAGGTAGCTCTCCATGGTGTCGTTGGCGATGTACACGTCGGGCCAGCCGTCATTGTTGTAATCACCCGTGGTCAACCCCATGGCCCGCCCGGCGGGATTGGCGATGCCTGCTCTTTCCGACACATCAGTGAAGGTTCCGTCCCCGTTGTTGTGGAACAACCGGTCCGCCTCCCCCTCGTAGTCGAGCGGGCCGGGGAAGGCGTCGGCGGTGAAGTACAGCATCTTGGCCTTGGGATCGAACTTCAGATAGTTGCCGACGTAGAGGTCGAGTTTCCCGTCGCGGTCATAATCGAAGAACGCTGTGCCCACTCCAAAGTGGGGATTCTCGACGCCCGCTTTGGCGGTGACGTCGCTGAACGTGCCATCGCCGTTGTTGTGGTACAGAACCGAAGAATTCCAGTTGGTGACGTAGATATCCTGGAAACCGTCGTTGTCGTAATCGCCGATGGTGACGGCCATGCCAAAGTCCTTGCCGGGCACGCCAGCCTGCGTCGTAACATCGGTGAAAGTTCCGTCGCCGTTGTTGCGGAAGAGGCGGTTGGTGGCGTCCATGCCGTCGGGTTTGGAGCGATTGGTGACCCCCTCGATGAATCGCCCGCTCACCGCATAGAGATCCAGGTAGCCGTCGTTGTTGTAGTCGAGCCAGCCGCAGCCCGAACCGGTGGCCTCCATGATGGAGCCGAGCTTGACCTCTCCGAACGAGTGGCGGAAATGGACGCCCGACTTCGCCGTGACGTCTTCGTAAGCGGGCAGCACTTCCGGCTGCGGCCGGTGGGAAAGGCTGGGAAGCTGGGCTGCAAAATTCAATGCGGCAAGCGCGGCGAGCGCCGCCACGATCAGGACAAGTTGTTTTGAGCGCGACGTCATAAGCTTTTGGTAACGGCGAACAGTGTTCGCCGGCCTTGATTGGCGGCGATCATCGATCACCGCGACTGTTAATGCGCGGCGCGGGCGGGCTCCGCTTCGACACCGAGCCGCACCGGAGTGTCAAACCGCCGCAGGGCCATGGGCCAGCGATTCTCCGGCGCGACGGATTTGTCTTCATGACAACCCACGCAGCCGCGCTCTTCGCCCGCCCGCGCCCAGATCCAGCTTTGCTGGGCCCGGACGACGGTGCCCGCGGCGTCCAATAGCTCGAAGCGGACCGGCTGGTCGGCCGGCACTCCGATGTAGAACGAGCCATCTGCTTCCACCGCCGCCTCTCCCAGCGAGCGTTCCTTACCGTTCTCCAGAATCAGCACGCGCACCCGGTCGAATCTGGCCGGGATGATTCCGCCGGGCTCGTCGGCGGATTGTCGCGCGTCGAGACAAACGAAATAACCCGCTGTGTCCTTGGGATTGAGCGTGCTCCAGTACCAGCGCGGCACGTCGTGCGACGCCACCGGCACCGCCTGCACGCTGGAGTGCTTGGAATCCTGAACCACCGCCGGGCTAAACCGGCCAGTGGCCGGGTCGAAAGCATAAAGATCAAATCGCGAGTTGGCCGCGGCGTTGCGCCGCGCCACGATGAAGCTCTTGTCATCCAGCGGGCGAGGTGACCAGGCTAGGGTCGCCTGCGGGCTCAGCGCGGAGTTATGCAACGCGCCCCGGCGAATCATGGCCAGCTCGCCGCCCACGCCCGTCGCCGACGGCGTGTTCTTGACGAATACGATCGAGCCGTCCGACAGTTCGGCGGCTTCCGTGCGGCGCGTCCGTTGCTGGTGCTCGCAGCGCAGGGAAGTGAGACCCGAGCCGTCGTGCCGCAGGACATACAGCCCGCCCGAGCCGCCGGCGTCTGGCACCAGCGGAGACGCGGCCGAAACCAGAATTCGGCCGTCCTTCAGCACGGTTTCGACCTGGAAATTCCCCGGGCCGAACGTAATGGGGCGTGCGTCCGTGCCGTCGAGATTGGCGACGTAGACCTGACTGCCCCTTGCTTCGCTGACCGTGAAAACGATCAAATCGCGAGCGTGGTAGGCGGGTCGGAGGCAATCGGCGTCCAGATGAGTGATCTGACGCTTGGAGGAGCCGTCCAACTCCATTTCCCAGATCTGCCAGTGATCTCCCTGCTTCACCTGGCCGGCGAAAAGAATGCGGGTGGCATCAAAGGAAATCTGAGGATCGGCGGCGGCGAAGAATTCCGCCGTCAGATTTGCCGGCTCGGCGGATTCCCTGCCGGGTGCAGAGCGAACGATCCTGCTCCCCTCCGGGAAACGGAATGCCAGGCCGGCGGCGGCGATCTTCGGCGCTTGCACGAAGACCAGCGCGGCGTGAGGCGCCCGCGGCGCCGCAGCGGCGGGCTTGGCTTTGGCGGGGGATGCCTGAGGGCGGGCTTCGTGAAGCGAAGCGCTCAGGCACAGCAGCCAGCACAAGATGAGGAATTGCGCGAGTCCGGGAAACTTCATCGTCAAGCGGTCGCCGCCGACCAGACTACGTGTGCGAGGAGTTCCGGTTCCCAGCGCGACCCAACGCGAACAGGCTCTGATGGCCTTTTGGTCAGTGAAGAAATCCCAGACCCAACACCCAAGTTACGGGGGCGAGAGTATTGATCGCCAGGCGCGTTGTCGATGAGAGCGGTCAATCATTGAGTTGATGTCCGTCAATCTATCGCAAATTACTGCATCAAAATTCGCGGCCTAATCGGATCATAGGATCGGTTTCCTGCCACACCCTAGCCAACAAGTTCTGCGCGTGGATTGAGGATTCCGAGGCAGGTCGCCCATGGCGGACTTAGAGATGGGCGGCCGCGCGCAGCCGATCCATGTCCTGGATCGTGACACGGCGGCCGGTAGCGTCCAAAACGTGGTCGCGCCGCATCCAGCTCAGGGTCCGGCTCACGGTTTCCGGCGATAGTTCGAGAATTTCGCTGATTTCCTGCCGCGAAAACGGCAGTTGAAAGGAAAAAGTCTTGGGGGGTGACGGCGCCTCGGTCGTGACCAGGGAGAGCAGCAGCGTCGCGACTTTCATGCGCGCGTCCTTGAAGCTCATATCCGTAATCTGGCTGCGGACCCGAGTGATCTCTCCTACTAGGAATCGCACCATGCCGAGGGCGATGTCCGGGTTGGTATACAGGAAGTTCAGGAATTCGTCGCGCTGCGCGGCGCAAATCTCGCTGTCCCGCAGCGTGACCGCCGTCAGCGGGTAGTTGGCTTCGGTCAACGCCTCCAGGCCGAAGATCTCTCCAGGAAATAACACTCGAGTAATGCGGTCCTTGCCGTTGTCCAATGACTTCACGATCTTGACCAATCCGGAGTGCAGGGCGAATACATGCTGTCCCATTCCTCCCTCAAAGAACAGGATCTGGCTGCGGCGATAGCGCGTGGGGCGGAAGACGCAGCTGAGCCGGCTGATCTGTTCTTCCGAAAGACCCTGGAAAAGGGGTCCCCGCAAGACTGGGCAATCCGTACAAGTGGGTCCCATATTACGCTCCTGGATTTGAGATCCGATCCGTCACTGAGGTTCGCGAGGCAGCTGGTCCTACCCACGAGGGTTCGACGCAATCTACCTGCCATAAATCAAAGTCCGGCGAATCTGTCGTCGGCTGGGCTTGTGCCGCAGGGCAGTTGTCCTAAGCGTCTTGTTTTGTGTGTGATGAAGTGGTGATACCTGAGACATCGGTCCTCCGTGTTGCAAACTGCAACACCGGCCCGATGTTCGTGGTCCGGAGAAACACGCAAACCAGGGGCGTGATATTTCACTACCGCCCTGCAAAGGCTTTCACTGGACGCGGCTGGCAGAGTCCGAGTCGGTTTGGGCGGCTGGAGGTGCCATTAACCCTAATGCTTGCAGCAGGATAACTGTCCGCTGGGCAGGACCACGCCACACCAACTGGCAGCCCTCGCCCTGACAGTTCTGGACATGCACGTCGCCGCCCGAGTACTCGAGGCTACAGTTCCTGAACGTGCAGTTGATGAAGACCCCGTCGTCAAGAACTAAATGCTGATTCTCGAATACCTTGCTATCGAATCGGTTCATGGGGCCCCGTGCCTTCCTAGCCTATGCCTCAAACGGCGGAGGAGCGACCCGCGGACCATTGAAAGCCGTGGTGGACTTGAACGGCTCATACTCGCCCGTCATGGCCAGTGTCTTCGTCCGGTTTTCAAGATCCGCCACTTGTTCGGCTGTCAAAGGCTTGAAAGTGGTTACCGCCTGGATGGCCTGCTCCAGAGTCTCCATGGAATCGCATCCTGTGACCACCGTGGAGGTGGGCAGGTTGAGGGCATAGTGAAGCGCCTCGATGGGCGTCACCACTTTGCTTCGTACCACCGTTCCCGAGGCCAGCGGCTTCATCCCGATCACGCCGATGTTCCGTTCCAGCAGCACGGGCAGCACTTGCTTCTGGAAGCTCCGGTAGTGAGCATCAAACACATTGAGCGGCATCTGCACGGTTTCCCAGTCGTAGGGTTTCGTCAGCATTTTCAGAAGATACTCGGGGCGATGGTGGCCGGTGAATCCCACATGGCGCACCTTGCCCTGTTTCTCCGCGATGTAAGCCGCTTCCACCGCGCCATGGGGCGAAAAGATCCAGTCGGGATCGGTCTCGTAAACGATCTCGTGGAATTGCCAGAGGTCGAGATAATCGGTCTGAAGCCGGCGCAGGCTGTCCTCCAGGCTCTTCAACGCGCCTTTCTTGTCGCGCGGGTGCGGCTTGGTCATCAGAAAGACCTTGTCGCGCTTGCCCTTGATGGCTTTCCCCATGCGAACTTCGCTTTCGCCGCCGTGGTAGTCGTCCGAGTTGTCGAGGAAATTGATGCCGCGATCGACCGCCGCTTCGATGATGCGGATGCCGTCCGCCTGGTTCTTAGGCAGGCCGATGTGATACCCGCCCAGGCAGATGGCGGATACCTTCTCGCCCGTCTTGCCCAAAAGGCGGCGCGGGATTTCGGCGGTGGCGGCGCGCGCGGCAATCTCCGCGGCGCTCAGCCCCATGCCCACGGCGGTGGCGCCTGCAACCGTATTCACCAGGAACTCACGACGCGTTTGGCCTGACATGCCTCACCTCCCAAAGAAGTTGCCCGTGAAACCGCAGTGTAGCATGTCAGGCGGCGTTCCGCCAGATTCCAGGAAGGCAAAATGAGGCAGCGGGAGGGTCCCTTTGCAGCCGGACGCGCCCGGGGGCGCTACCAGGCAAAGCCCGGAGACGCTTGCGGCACCGGGCGCTCCAGGAACTCGCGGATGCGGCGGCGCAAGCGCTCGACGGCGGTGGCATGAAGCTGGGAGACGCGCGACTCATCAATCCCCAACTGCTCGCCAATTTGCCGCATGGTGAGTTCGTGGTGATAGTAAAGCTCGACGACTTTTCGCTCCCGTTCCGGGATGCGGTCCATCGCCCGCTGGAAGATCTCGCGCTGCTCGCGGCGGTAGCACGCCTCAAACTGATGGCCATTGTTGTCGGCCGGCAGGGTCTCTTCCGGAGGAATGGGAGCGTCCTGCGTGGCCACCGCGGCCATGGGGCGCAGCCAGTCCACCCCGAAGGATGTGAGTTGAAATACGGTCCTGTACCAGCGGCCGAGACTCAGCCCCAGCCCGTCGGCTATCTCCTCATCCGTAGGTGCGCGGCCCAGCTTGGCTTCCAGCCGTTCGTAGACGCGCTGCGCTTGCTTGTTCTTGCGCCGGAAGTCGCGCGAGGCCGGGTCGTCCGCCCGCAGACCGTCCAGCATCGCTCCCCGGATGCGATGCTGGGCGTAGTGCTCCAGCCGCACGTGCTTGTTCGGGTCAAACTTCTCCATCGCGTCCATCAGCCCCAGCACGCCGGTGCTGATCAGGTCATCCAGTTCCACGTGCATGGGCAGACGTTCCCGCATCTGCAACGCCACCTTCTTGACCAGCGGCAGCAACGCCACCACCTGCTGGTGAATCTGGGCGCGACGCCGGACATCGGCCGGGGCCGGCGCATCGACGCATTCACCGGTCGTGCCTGGGGCGGCGGAGTTGGAAACGGATAGAACTGCAACGGAGGTTGCCATAGAGTTTCGTCCTTCCTGGGCGAACCGCGCTGCGGGTCCCGCCGCCGTCCCGAAAACCGGAAAGGGGCCGGCGGCGCGTCAGCCCGTCCTCTATTGCAGGAGGCGTGCCAAGACGCGGAGAGAATCCGACGAGGGGCTAGCTGTGTCGGTCGTCCGGGCGCGCCGCCCTGCGCCCCGCCGCCGGAAGCGCCCCCTCGAGCCATCACACGGACTCTCTGGCACTATGCAATCTACAGAAATTACAGGCGTTGGATGATCTATCGGCTAGCGACCACCGCCCGGGCGGGACGCCCTTCGGGCTCCCCCCACCTCCCGTTGATGGTAAGTAGGCTAGTTGCCACGAGCGGACAGAAAGGACGATGGCAAGGGCTATTCCCATTTCGGGACCGAATCCCGCGTTCCAAAACGGGAAAGTTGCAGATTGGAACGAGGCGCCGCCCGTCTCGCATCCTGCCGGTTCCCCCCATCGGCTCAGCCTATTGCCCATTCGCCGAATGGCGTGGTAGGGTTGTCCCCGCGATTCCGTCAGTCGTTGAGCGCGATGGGGTGGTTTCCATGCAGGCATTGATTCTCGAAGACGTGAAGAAGTTTGTCCTGCGCGATGTGGCGACGCCCGCGCCGCGCGATCATGAAGTCCTGGTGCGAGTGGGCGCCGTGGGGATCTGCGGCACCGATCTGCACATTTTTCACGGCCTGGCCAATTATCACCGCGACGAAATGGGACGGCCCATTCCGCTGACCACTCAGCCGCAGCAACTGGGGCACGAGTTCTGCGGCCGAGTGGAGGCCGTGGGTGCGCGCGTGAAGAAGGTGAGGCCGGGCGAGCGCGTGGTGGTCGATCAGGTGCTGAACTGTTTCGCCCAGGGGCGCACACCGGTGTGTGAGTACTGCGCCTCCGGCGATTCGCACCAATGCGAACTGGGCATGGAACTGGGCGTTACCGGCTTGCCCGGCGCGTTTGCGGACTATGTGGTGGTGCCGGAAGCGAGCGTGGTCCCTCTGCCGGCGGGAATGCCTTTCCTAAGGGCGGCCCTCATTGAGCCTCTGGGTTGCGTGGCGCACGCTTGCGATCGGGTGGATCAGGCTCACACGCGCTACACCTTCGGCGGCAAGCGCCCCATTCGTCACGTGATGATTGCCGGCGCGGGGCCAAGCGGCCTGTTGTTTCTTCAATACTTGCGCAACGTGAAGCGATTTGACGGAGAGATTCTGGTCGCCGACATCAAGGACGCACGTCTGGCGCTGGCGGAAAAGCTGGGCGGCACCCCGCTCGACGCGCGCCAGCTGGACATGATCAGCGAGGTTTTGAAGCGCACCCGCGGCGAGCGCATCCATTATCTGATCGAGGCCAGCGGCAGTGGCGCGGTGTTTGACTGGATGCCCTGGGTGATTCGACGCCAGGCCACGGTGCTGATCTATGGGGGCGGCCACGCGGGCAAGGACATTGGCTGCCTGACGCAGTTCCAGGCCACGGAAACCACGCTGGTGACGACCGCGGGCGCCTCCGGCGGATTCGATGCGGACGGGACCCCGACCACTTACCGGCAGGCGATGGAGTATCTCCGCGATGGCAAGATCGGTGCCGAGCCGCTGCTGACGCACCGCTACACGAGCTTGAGTGACATGCCACACGCCTTCAGTCACGATGTGGAGCAGGAAGATTTTATCAAGGGCGTTCTGGTCCGGCCGGAAGCGGCCTGACAGGCTTTCGCCCCGCGATCGAAACGGGGCGTCGGCGCGAGCCTAAGGTCCGCGCCGCAGTTTGTACCCCTCGCGCAAGTCCCTACCCGGAGTCCTTCCGCGCCGCGCCGGGCGCTGCCGGGAACGAGTGTCGCCCCCGCGCTTTGAGAGGCCATCATGCCGGATAGTATTCTGACGGGTACGTTGCTCGCGATCGCGGCGGGCGTTTCCAACGGAAGTTTCTTCCTGCCCCAGCGCTACACGCGCGGTTGGCAGTGGGAAAACATGTGGTTTGTCTTCGCCGCCATCTCCCAGGTGCTGGTGCCGTGGGGGGTCGCTTGGATGGTCATTCCCAACTTGGGGCGGGTCCTGCACGAAAGCCCCTGGAGCTTTTTTCTGCCGGCGGTCATCGCGGGCCTTATTTGGGGCATCGGCATGGTGACCTACGGCCTGGGCGTGAAGATGGTGGGCATCGCGGCGGGAAATGCGGTGGTGGCCAGCGTGGGCACGGCGGCCGGGACGATGGGGCCAATGCTGGTCTATGCTCCTGACCGCGTGCGGACACTCTCCGGCCTCATATCGCTGGTGGCGATGGGGCTGATCGTCGTCGGAATTTATATCTACGGGATGTCGGGTGTCCGCCGAGAACGTGAAGCCGCCCGCACGAGTCCGGCAGAGGCCTCCGGGGGAAGCCAGTATCGCGCCGGACTGCTCCTGTGCCTGGTGACCGGCATCGTGGGGACCTCTTTCATTTACGGCTTTGTTTCGAGCGGGAAGCTGATCCAGGCGGCGGTCGATTCGGGCGCCAAGCCGTCACTGGCCGGCTACCTGGCGTGGACCGTGGTCTTTTGCACCGGCTCGATTCCCAACCTTGGTTACACGCTGTATCGCATGGCGCAGAGCCGGACCGGCGGAACCCTTTTCCGCGGCGCATCTCTGCTGCCGAATATCGCGTTCTGCACCCTGGCAGCGATGCTGTGGTACGGCGGCGTGCTGCTTTACGGCATGGCCACCACGCAGCTGGGCCCACTGGGGCCTTCGGTGGGTTTCGGTCTTTACATCGGCATGACCGTCCTGACCGGCAACCTGATTGGCTGGCTGATCGGCGAGTGGCGCGGCGCACATCCGGCCGTGATCCGCGGATTCCTCGTCGGTATGGCGCTGATCCTGGCTGGCATTGTGGTCATCGCGGTGGCCGCGTCGCAGACGGCTTAGCAGGGGGGCCGGTTTTGCGTTTAGAGGGCCGCACCTCCCGACGAGGAGGGCCGAAGCGGACGGGACGAAAGCGCTTGGCGATGAGTTGGATCGGGACACTCCGTCACTGATGAAGCTGGACCCCGGAAATACCACCGTCTTTACCCCTTTCCGGGAACGATATCCTCACGAAGGACTCGATTGAAACTCCAACTGATTGATTCCGTCATCATTCTGGTCAGTCTGGCGCTGGTGATTGGCGCCGTCCTCCGCGCCGCAGGCAAGAAGCAGACCGGCAGCGAGTATTTTCTCGCCGGGCGCGACCTCGCCTGGCCGTTTATCGGCATGTCGCTTTTTGCCTCGAACATTTCCGCCGAGCACGTGGTGGGCATGGCGGGCGACGGCTACCGCGTCGGCCTGGTGACCGGGGGCTTTGAATGGATGGCGGCCTGGTGCCTGATTATCCTGGCGACCTTATTTACTCCCCTCTACCTGCGCAGCAAAATCTACACCATCCCGGAATTTCTCGAGCGCCGCTTTGGCTGGAGCGTGCGCGCCTTTCTCTCCGCCAATCTTCTGGTGCTGAACGTCTTCACCAAGAATGCCATCGATCTCTGGGCGGGCTCGCTGCTTTTCGCCATTCTCTTTGGCTGGAAGCAATGGATCGTGATGTGCGTCATGTCGGCCTTCACGGCGGTGTACACCATGAAGGGCGGCCTGCGCGCCGTGGTGTACGCCGACATGGTGCAGGGGACCTGGCTCATCTTGAGCAGCACGCTGCTGACGATTCTTGGTCTGCGCGCTGTGGGCGGCTGGGACGCACTGGTGGCGAAAGTTCCCCCCGAGTTGGTGCACATGGCCCAGCCGCTGGATGGAGAATTGCCCATTACGGGATTCTTCACCGCCAATCTGCTGGCCGGGATGTTTTACTGGTGCATGGATCAGACCAACGTGCAACGGGTGCTGGGCGCGCGCACCATCGAGCAGGGGCAGAAGGGCGTCATCTTCGCGGGATTCCTGAAGCTCACCACGCCCTTCATCCTGGTGCTTCCCGGCGTCATCGCGCGCGTGCTGCATCCCGATCTGGAACGCTACGACGGCGCCTATCCGGCGCTGGTGCAGTCCATCCTGCCCGTCGGATTACGCGGTCTGGTGCTGGCGGGGCTGATCGCGATTCTGATGTCCTCCATGGCCGCCTGCTACAACTCGAGCGCCACGCTGGTAGTGCGCGATTTCGTGCTGCGCGCGCGCCCCAACCTGTCCGAGCAGCGGCAGGTGATCATCGGCCGCTGGGTGACGGTCCTCATGGCGGTGCTGGGCGTGCTCGCCGCGCCGCTGGTGGGACTGTCGGTCACCATCTGGCACTACCTGCAATTCATCTCCGCGTATCTTTCGGTGCCCATGTCGGCGGTGATCTTCATCGGATTGCTCTGGCGGCGCGGCAACACCACGGGCGCGATTTCGGGCGTGGTGGCAGGCTTCACGACGGGCTTGGTGTTCTTTCTCGATCAAACGCTCAAGCTTTCACTGCCCGTTCTTAGCCACCCCTACCTGAATTCCTTCCTCCATCGCTCGTTGATGGTGTGGATCGTCGCGGCGCTGGCGATGGTCGGCATGAGCCTCGCCACCGCCCCGCCCCACGAAGAGAAGGTGGAAGGCAACGTCTTCGTCAAGGTTTCCCACTCCAATTTGAGTTTTGGGGATTACCGCATGTGGGCAGTGGTTCTGTTCCTCTGCACGCTGGTTCTGTGGTGGACGTTCCGTTAGCGTAAAAGGGTCACCTCCTACGGCAAAGTTTGGCAGATGTAACCCCGCGAAGTGACATCCATCAAGAATAAACTTTCCGATTGATTGATAGAAATGTGATTAGCGACATTGATAACGGGGGAGGGGTAAAGCTGTATGCTCTTCGACATTCACGATGGGTAATCCCACCGGCCGAAACGAGGTTCTCCATGCGTCGGCCATATTTCTTCATAGCTGTCTTCATTTTTTCGATTGGCATTCTGGTTTCGCGAGTGCTCGTCCCGAAGGCGCAGACTTCGGAAACGGCTGAAGTACCGTGCTGCGGAACGGCCAATGAAATTGCCCCCCGGCAAATCGAGTTTCCGCATTATTCGTTGCGAGATGGTTTCGAGGCGACGCTGTTTCTGGTAAGCGCCTTGCCCAAGCCGCTGGATTTCGTCGTGGGCATTCACAGCCAATCGGGCCAGACGGTGCTTGCTCCCGGCATGACGATTCAGTACCAGGAGAAGTTGGGCATTGATCTTCGCAGCCTTCTCACTCAGCTTTCCGCCGACGTGACAGGAGACTTCGCCGAAGGCAGCGTCACGGTCTATTTCGAGGGCCCCATCATGCCACTAGTGGGTCAAATCACCATGACCAATCCCTTGCGGCGCATGGCGCTCGAGTCGGAGATGGTCGATAACGCGCCGGGCCTGGGTTTACTGCCCAAAGAACTGAATGGATTGTGGTGGGGCCTGGGCGGAGGGCGTGACGGCAAGATGGTGGTCACCAATACGGGCGGCGAAATAGCCACTGCCGATGTTTACATTGACGTGCTTGGCGAGCGTCAGGTCGGGCCGGTGCTCACATTCAATCCGCACGAGACCAAGGTTCTCAACGTTTCAGAGCTTCTGGCGGATCTTAAGCTGTACTTAGCTGAGGATCCCCGGACACCGGGGTATTCCGGTGGCAGGGGATCCTCAGCTAAGTACAGCTACGACTATGCGCGGCGGAAATCGACTTTGGCTTTTTCGATGGGGACGCCGAGGACTTCGATGCGTTTCAGGTCGCGGGTTCCGAGGCCCAGCAATTCGCCGAACTGAAGCGTGCTGTCGCAGGTTTCGAAGGGAGGAGTGCCGCGTTCGGCCATAGGGTCGAATCCCATCAGGGCGGCGCCGACGGCGTCGGTGGTGACGCAATTGGTTCCGGCGACCAGCACGCCCGCTTTCACGGGGCGCACGCCGGGGACCCAGGGGCCTTCGCCGCCGGCCTGCGTGGCGATGCCATCCAGAATAGCGAGGTGAATGGGCCGCGCCGCGCAAATCTCAGCCACAATGCGCGGCACGCGCCAGCCGTCGGTGCGCGGCGTGGTCGGATCGAGTTCGGGCAGCGCGCTCCGGGCGGGCTGGCGATTCCCCCAGTGGAACGGCCCCCGTCCGCCCTTGGGCACCAGACTTGGTTCATCCACCGGTGCCGAGTCGCCGTAAATCGTGCAGGGCGTGATGCCGAAGCAATTCTTCATGGACAGCGTGATGCCCGCGCTGTAGTGCTCCTTCAGCTTGGCGAGCGAAACGAAGACGTCGCAGTCCTCGTAGGAATGGTTTAAGTCGTAGGCGGGATAGACCAGCCCGCCGCCCGGGACATGGAACCGTGTGTACTTCTTGCCGGAGCCAAGCCCGTTGGTGTTTTCCAGTTCCACCCGCGGCGCGGCGTTGATGAAATCGCGCGGCTCCCAATTGCCCGCCAGCATAAATTCTTCCAGCGACTCGGCCGTGGACATAGGGGATTCCAGCAGGCGGATCCGGCGCGCGCCTGCCTTGCCCATCAGGTGGACGACCGCGCCGATCACCTGCGGATGCGACCAGTAGGTGGCTTCGGCGGGGTGGTGGCCCAGGCGATTGACCGCCAGGCCCGTGAGGTTCAGTTTGATGGCCACGGTCTTGCCGCGCACAATGCGGTCGAGCCCGCCCAGCTGGTCGAACATCTGGTCGAGCGTGGGGATGACTTCCGGGCCGTAGGTCGCGCACTGGCCGATGGCCACAGGAGCGGTGGGCGCCGGTCTGGCCCACGACTTCGAGGCGGGGAACAGACAAGCTCCGGCGGCGGTCAGCGCCGCCTGGCGCAGGAAATCCCTGCGACTGCTGGAAGTAGTCTTCATAAGCCCTCAAACACCCCTGGCATCGAATTCTAGCGCGGCGTAGGTGGAAATGAAAGGCAATTGATACTCCCGGCCCCCATGTGCCGGGACACCCTCGATCACGGCGGATTCGGCCTCGCCCAGCACCCAGAGCCTCGCCTTCGGAGCGCCGTCGCGCACCCAGACGCTGGGGAGATAAGGCTGACCCTGCGAGGCGTAATTGAGGATTTGCACCAGCCTCTTGCCGGCTGCCGCGCTGCCCGTGACGAGCACGTTGCACGCCGTGATGTTGAAGATTCGCACCAGATCGTTCCGCCGGCTGAGCAGCAGGTGCGTATCGACGGCGAGTTCGTAAGGATCACCGGTTTCCTGAACCGGGACGGCGTGGCTGCCGCGCCCCAGCGCGAAAACCCGATAGCGGCCCAGCAGGCCGCCGGGCGTGGGCTTCGATGTTAGCGCCCACCAAAGCCGGGGGGCAATCAGCAGGCCACCTTGCTCGACGAAAGTTCGCATCCTGGATTTCGCGGCGGCGTCGGGTTCTGCGGCGTCCACCCAGAGAATAGCTTTGAGGCCGCGGAAGTTGGCCGAGAGGATCTTCGACTTCTCGATGATCCGATACTGCACCAGCCGGCGGGCCAGCAGGTTCAGGACTTCCGTCGCCATGAACTCATTGTCGCCACGAAAATCGGAAACGATCCCCAATACGCCTTCCGGCCGGTAGTCGCTCCAAGCTTCTTTCCCCTGAAAGAACTGGAGGGCGGCGCGCAGGCCTTCCCAAGTCCTGGCCGCCCGCGGATCCTGCTGGACAAGGCCGCGACGAAAAGGCGGGTCGAGCGAAACCACCCAGCGGCTGCCGTAAGCACAGGCGTCGGACACGGCCAGCGCATAACCAGCGGGATGATCGAGGTCGGAAGTTTCAGGCGGCTCGTACTCCATCCAGACCGCCTTGCCGCCGGACAATTCCCGGGCCAGAAGCGACATCCAGCCGTTCGAATTGACCCAGGGAACGCCGGTCGGGCCGGCGTTGGCTTCGTCGCCGTCCTTGGGCTTGTCGAGCCCCAGCTTGGGCCACAGATTGTCGGTCAATGAAAAAACCGGCGTGACAGTCTCCCAGGCCACGAGCGAGCGTGGCGCGCGCAGAATCACCGGAGCGTCCTTCGGCAATCCCTCCAGACTCTCCACCATGAGCCCGGCGAGCCCGGCTTCAACTCCCGTTGCCACGACCGATGCAACATCCTGTTTGCCCGCGATGGTGCCGACAAAGCTAAGCCCCGCCCTACGGCCTGCGTCGAGAAGGGGCGCCAGCGCCTCTTGGTGCGCTTTCTGGTTCGCCGAGCCATCCGCCCAGGGAACCACCAGGCAATTCACCGGCGAACCCTGAAGAATGCCGAGCGACTTCGGCTCGGTCCACGCGGCGAGCACCCCCTTCTCTTCAGGAGGGGAATTCGGCTTCAGGGACAGCTGGCCGCACGGCCAGTGCATGGGAATCCATCGAGGGTAGAGGGTCATGAGGTTATCTGTAGCAGCGGTGTTCCCACCGCCGCGTTTGCGTCATTGCTGATCACGGCGGTCACAGGCCGCCGCGAGAGGCTATTTTCCCGTGGTGATGTTATTCAGCGTCTTGATGGCTCCCGCCTTGACGCCCGGCTCGCGGCGATAGGGAACCCTGGCGCGGCGGAAGTCGTTGTCGCGCAGCACCACGCGCCGCGTCATCTCCCCTTTGAAACTGAGAAACGTTCCGGTGCCTTCCTGCGGACGAGCGTTGCGCACCTCCACGTCCTCGGCCTGTTCGAACGCGATGGCCGCCGCGTCTCCGGGGCGCGACTGCCGCGCCGAGACGTTATCCAGTTCGATCCCACTCACCTCCTGAAAGTCGAGGGCGCTGTTCCAGTTTGCCGGGATCGGGTCTTCCCAGTGCACTTCGACATTGCGCATCTTGAAGTTGCGCGCCCAGCGGACCTTTATGGCTCCGGTGCCTTTGTGGTAATCCGCTTTGGGGTCAGAGGAGAGGTAGAGCTTCACGTTCTCCATGTCGATGGCGTCGAGCCAGCTGTCGGGATGACCCCTGAGGACCGAAGATCCCTTGCCGCGCGCGATGATGTTCTGGAACTTGACGTCGCGAATCGTCCCGGCGGGCGCTTCGTTCGGCCCGGGAGGCCGCTCCATGATCTGGTGCCGGCGAATCAGATTGATGTGGAACGGCTCGCCGTCGCCCCACCAGAACCACTGGAAGCGGCGCGTGTCGATGGTGACGTTGGAGAAGAGAACGTCCCGAATGAAGCCCCCGTCAAAGTTCATGAGCGAGATGCCGCGATTGGAATTGGTAATGATGACGTTGCTCACCAGCACGTTGCGGACGCCGGCGGAATTGGCGTCGCAGAATTTGAAGGCGCTGGAGGCGGATGACAAGATGCAGTTCGTCACCGTAATGTTCTCGCAGACGCGCGGCGGTCCCCAGAAGTTGTAGGACCAGAGGACGATGGCATCGTCGCCCGTTTGGATGATGCTGTTCTTGATCAGCACGTCCTTGCAGCCGTCGGGATCGATGCCGTCTTCCCAAACGCCGTCGTCCAGATCGCTGTAAATCTGGACGCCGTCCACCACGATGCGCTCGCAGGCGTACCAGGTGAGCGTCCAGGAGGGCGAGCGCTGAAACGTCAGGCCGGTGATGCGCACATCCTTGCAGCGCCGCAATAACATGGTGCGCGGGAAGATCTTGCGGCGCTCGGGGTAGTCCTTGGGGAACGAACGCATGATGGACTTGCCCATGGCGAGCATCAGGTCCTTGTTTTCCTTGATCAGCCAGTCCTGGATATCGTCCGGCCGGTGCTCGTGCTGGATTTCGCCGTCTACCATCCCGCGGCCCTCGAAGCTGATGTTGACGAGGTCTTCTCCCCACAACAGGGCGCTCGAGTCGGGCGTGATCAATTCGTAATCCTGGTCCCGCTTGGAGGCGAACAACGTGGCACCGGCTTCGATGTGGAACCGTACGTGGCTGCGCATGCGCAGCGTGCCCGAGGTGTATTCGCCCGGCGGCAGGTACACGATGCCGCCGCCCGCTTTGGCGCATTCGTCAATCGCCTTCTGGATGGCGGGGCGCGCGTCGTCGGACTTGATGCCCGTGGCGCCGTAATCGCGCACGTTGAAGAGTGCGACGCCGGTCGCCGCCTCGGAGGATGGCGCCGCGAGCGCAGCAAATAGCACGGCAAAAAGGAGTGGTCTCATTGGGATTTAGCCTTTGTCGTGTTCAGAATGTTGTTCAGCGTTCGAACCTCCCCTGCCCTCACGGATTTCTCCGCGCGATAGGGAACCCTGGCGCGGCGGAAGTCGTTGTCGCGCAGCACCACGCGCTTGGTCCGGTCGCCTTTGAACTCCAGGAAGGTTCCGGTGCCTTCCTGCGGGCGCGCGTTGCGCACCACCACGCCGTCGGCCTGGTCAAAGACCACGGCCGGCGCCGCATCGCCCGGCCGCGACTGCCGCGCCGAGATATTATCCAGTTCAACGTCACGCACGTCCTGCAAGTCGAGTGCGTTCTTCCAGTTGGGCGGAATCGGATCTTCCCAGAAAATCTCGACGTTGCGCATCTTCAAGTTGCGCGCCCAGCGGACCTTCATGGCGCCCGTCCCCTTGTTGTAATCGGCCTTGGGATCGGAGCTGAGGTAGAGCTTCACGTTCTCCCAGTCAATCCCTTCCAGCCACGCGTCAGGATGGCCTTCAATGAACGAAGTTCCCTTGCCGCGCGCGATAATGTTCTGCAGCTTTACGTCACGAATCACGCCGGCCGGAGGATCCTCCGGCCCGGGCTTTTCCTCCATGATCTGCTTGCGCTGAAGGGAACGGAAATGGAAGGGATCGCCGTCGCCCCACCAGAACCACTGGAAGCGCCGCGTGTCAATCTTTACGTTGGAAATCAGCACGTCGCGGACGTAGCCGCCGTCGAAGGTCATGAAGGCGATGCCGCGATTGGAATTGTCAATGATCACGTTGCTGACCAGCACATTGCGCACCGCTACCTGGTTGCCGTCGCAGAATTTGAGCCCGCTGGAAGCCGACGACAGCCGCGTGTTGGTGACGGTGATGTTTTCGCAGGCGCGGCGCGGCCCCCAGATGTCGGTGGAATAGAACACCAGAGCGTCGTCGCCGGTTTCGATGATGCTGTTGGTGATCAGCACGTCCTTGCAGCCGTCGGGGTCAATGCCATCGGCCCAGACGCCGTCGTCCATGTCGGTATAGATGCGGATGCCGTCCACCACCACGCGCTCGCAGGCGTACCAATTGATGGACCAGCTGGGCGAGTGCAGGAAGGTCAGTCCCGTGATGCGCACGTCCTTGCAGTTGCGTAGCAGCATCAGCCGCGGGAAGATCTTGCGCTGGTCCGGGTGCCCGCGCGGAAAGGCGCGCAGAATGGACTTGCCCAGCGCCAGCATGGCGTCTTTATTCGACTTGATATACCAGTCCTGGATGTCGTCGGGGCGGTGGTCGTAAGCGCCCTGGCCGTCCACCGTGCCGCGCCCCTCGATGGTGATGTTCACCAGGTCCTTCCCGTAAATCACGGCGCTGGTCTGATGTTCGACTGCCAGGTAGTCCTTGTCTTCGAGCGAAGCGAAGAGGGTTGCCCCCGCTTCGATGTGCAGGCGCACGTGGCTCCGCATCTCAAGCGTGCCCGTGGTGTATTCTCCGGGCGGAACGTAAACCATGCCGCCGCCGGCCCTGGCGCAGGCATCAATGGCCCTCTGGATGGCCGCGCGGGCGTCGTCGGAGCGGAGGCCCGTCGCGCCGTAATCCTTGACGTTAAAGATCGCGCCGCCCCTTCCCGCCAGTGCGGGCAGGGCGCCCCAGCAGCTCACGACGAGCGCTAGAGCGCATTTCACTCGAAACCTGGACATGGCAGCCTTCTCCTGAATCAGTGGGATGATGCGCCAGTAATGCGACGCAACCAGTTTACACAGAGGGCGCGAACAGTCAACGAAATCATGCGCGATGCGCGCCACTAAGGCACAATTTCTGCACGAATGAGCAGGTTAGTGTATCGGAGGTCTGCAATCCGCAGCCGCGCGACACAGAGAGTTGCGATACGGCTCGCTGCTTGACACCCCGGGACTGCTGTGCTGTATTAACCCTCCGAGGGTTTCAACTTCAACCAGCGATTGTGAGGTAAGTTCCCCGTGGGCATTCGGACACAGACAGCTTTGCTATTTTTCTTCGTATGGGCTCTCTCTAGCTCGGGCGGTTTGCGGGCGGCCGACTCCTTCACCCTGACTTCGCCTGACGGGAGCAATACCGCCGTGGTTGCGCTCAAGTCGCTCGGGCAGCCCTATCCCCCCGGCCCGCGCCTCTATTACCGCGTATTGAAGAACGGCCAATTGGTTCTGGCGGATTCGCCGCTGGGACTCGATTTCAAGGGCGCGAGCGCCCTCGACCGCGACTTTGAAGTGGTCGGGTCGAAGACTGACTCGCGGGATTCGACCTGGGACTTCGCCTTCGGCGCGCGCAGCCGGAATCGCGATCACTATCACCAAATCACCGTCTCACTGCGTGAGCGCGCCGGCGCCCGCCGTCGCATGGATGTCATCTTCCGCGCTTACAACGAAGGCGTCGCGTTCCGATACGTCCTGCCCGAGCAGGATGGCCTGAAAGACTTCGTTCTCTCGTCCGAGAACACCGAATTCCATTTTGCCCGCGACGCTTCCGCCTTTGCCATTGACCTGGGCGGCTACGCCACGGCGTACGAATCGGAGTATCCGAGGATTTCGCTAAGCGACATCAAGCCAACTTCGATCATCGGCCTGCCGCTTCTGGTGCAACTTTCCGGGGGCCCGTGGGTGGCACTGCTCGAAGCCGACTTACGGAATTACGGCGGGATGTATGTGGGCGCCGTGCCGCATGTTCCTAACGGGCTGGCGGCGAAAATTTCCCGGATTCCGGATTTCGATCCGCTCGTGCTGGGCGGTTACAGTGGCACGATCGTGACCGAGCGCGATCTCGATCTGAGCATTGCCAAGTCCGCCGAGACCATTCGGATGAACCCGGAGCGCACCTTGGTCCGGTCCGATGAGCTGGTGGTTGGAAAGCCTCCGTTCGCCACCCCATGGCGGGTAGTGATGATGCACGACCGCCCCGGAGGGTTGATCGAGAATAACCACCTGATCCTCAGCCTGAGTTCGCCCTCCGTCATCGCCGACACCTCCTGGATCCAGCCCGGCAAATCCGCCTGGAATTGGTGGTCGGGCGGGCTGGCCCGCAATGTGAATTTCACGCCCGGCATGAACACGGCAACGATGAAGCACTACATTGATTTCGCCGCCGAGCATCATCTGGAATACATGCTGATTGATGGCGGCTGGTCGCCCTTCCATGAAATCACCAAAACCATTCCTGAAATTAACATGCCGGAGATCATGGCCCACGCCAGAAAGCGCGGCGTGAAGATCATCCTCTGGGTGTTCTGGCCCACGCTGCGCAAGCAGATCGATGAAGCGTTCGCGCTTTACGAGAAGTGGGGCGTGGCCGGCGTGAAGATTGACTTCATGGACCGCGACGACCAGGAGATGGTGAAAGACTACGAAGTGATGATGCAGAAAGCCGCGCGCCATCGCCTGATTGTGAATTTTCACGGCACGCACAAACCCACCGGCCTTCGCCGGACTTATCCCAACCTGCTGAACCGCGAGGGCGTGCTGGGGATGGAATTCAGCCGCGGCACCAAGCGCGACGATCCTGTGCACCATGTCACTCTGCCCTTCACGCGCATGCTGGCGGGGCCGATGGATTACACGCCCGGCTGCTTCCACAACGCCACGCGTGCGGAATTCCAGCCGCGCTTTCCCGAACCCATGTGCCAGGGTACGCGCGCGCATCAGCTTGCCATGTACGTGGTGTACGAAATGCCGCTGGCCATGGTTTCGGATTTTCCCGAAGCGCTCGCCGGCCGGCCGGGCATGGAGTTCATCGAGCAGGTCCCGACTGTTTGGGACGACACGAAGGTGCTGAACGGGACGCCCGCCGAGTTCGTTACCATCGCGCGCCGCCATGGCGGCACATGGTACATCGGCAGCATGACCAACTGGGATCCCCGCGATCTGGAAATCGACCTGAGTTTTCTGGATGCGGGCGAGTACGAAGTGAAGATCTTCGCCGACGGCGCAGATGCCGACCGGGTCGCGACCAGCCTCGATATATCCACCAAGCGACTGACGTCCAGGGACCGCCTGAAGATTCATCTCGCCTCGGGCGGGGGCTGGGCGGCCATCTTGAAGCCGCTGTAGCGGCGTTGTCCTGACGGTCGCTCTTTCGTCGAATTCCTTCCGGCGCTCAGGGAGCGCCGCCACAGAGCTTGTTTGCCAAAAGGCGGCGGTGAGGACACCCTCGCTACAGGTGCGGGCCGCAGTTGTGCTATCATCCGCCGCATTCAGGCATCAGGGCCGTGCGCGCCCGGGTGCGCCGGGCCGGGAGGAAGCACCATGAACAATTCAAGACACAGTCGGAGAGTATTCCTGGGCAAGGTTACCGCAGGGATGGCCGGGGCGGGCATCGGCTTTGCGGGGCTTGATTCGGCGCGGGCGAAGACGGGTGAAATGCCCATGCGTACCCTCGGGCGGACGAAGGAGAAAGTCTCTCTCATCGGCCTCGGCGGATGGCACCTGGGCAAGGTTGAGGATGAAGCGACCGCTCTCCGTATTGTGCGCACCGCGATCGACAACGGCATCACCTTCATGGACACCTGCTGGGATTATCAGGACGGCAAGTCCGAAACCTGGATGGGCAAAGCCCTCCGCGATGGCTATCGCCAGAAGGTGTTTCTGATGACCAAGCTCGACGGCCAGACGAAGGAATCGGCGACAAAACAGATTGAGGATTCCCTGCGCCGCCTGCAAACCGACGTCATCGACCTGCTGCAATTTCACGAAATCATCCGCCCGGGCGACGCGGAGCGCATCTTCAGTGCGGGCGGCATGGAAGCCGTGCTCGCCGCCAAGAAGGCCGGCAAGGTCCGCTATATCGGTTTCACCGGCCACAAGGCGCCGGGACCCATGCTGAATATGATCGCGACGGGAAAGAAGCACGGGTTCGTCTTCGACGCCTGCCAGATGCCCATCAACCTGCTGGACCATCACTACCAGAGTTTCGAGAAGGAAGTCCTGCCCCTGCTGCTCCAGGATGACACCGCCGTGCTGGCCATGAAGACGCTGGCCGAAGGACACATCTTCAAGACCCACACCGTGACGGCGACCGAAGCCCATCACTACGCCATGAGCCTGCCGATTTCCGTCCTGGTGAGCGGCATGGAGACGCTGGAGCGGTTGGAACAATCGCTGGCCTCGGCGCGGACTTTCAAGCCGCTCGACGAAAAAACCATCGCGGCCCTGCGTGCTCGGACCGCGCCGCACGCCGCCTCCGGCGAGTTTGAGCCGTTTAAGACAACCCATTTCTACGACGGCACGATCCAGAACCCGCAGTGGCTGGGGTAGATGTAGCACCGCCCTTCAGGGCGGCATGCCGGGCTGAAGCCCGGCGCTACGAGCTGGGTGGGGAGGCGAGCTTCTTCGCGGTGTCCTTGATGCGCTTCAAGTCGAGCTTGCCCGTGCCGAGGACGGGGAGCGCATCGATCTTATAGAAACTTTCCTTTCGGGGAATCCACAGCCGCGGCAGTTCGGCGTCGCGTAATTTCCTGAGCAATTCATCCACTTCCATTCCCAGTTCGGTGTGCAGGACCACGAGCTTTTCGCCCTTTTGGTCGTCGGGAACGGAGGTCACCACCATGCGCGGCTCGGTCGCGCCCAGTGCGGTGTGCAGCGCCTCCTCGATGCGGACGTGCGGGACCATTTCGCCGGCGATCTTGGAGAAGCGGCTCAGGCGATCGGTGATGGTGATAAAGCCGTCTTCGTCCAGGCTGGCGATGTCGCCCGTGATGTACCATCCGTCGGGCGTGATCACTTCGCGGGTCCGCTCCGGCTCGCCCAGATAGCCCATCATCACGCCAGGGCTCTTGATGAGCAGCATCCCCTCGCGATGACAGCCAAGGTCGCGGAGCGTGTCCGGGTCAACCACGCGCGCCGCGACGCCGGGGATGGGATGCCCGACGCTGCCGGGCTTGTGGCCGGGCTGCGTCTGATCCGGGCCGACGAAGTCGGGCGAGCAGACCGACACCACGGGCGAGAGTTCCGTGCAGCCGTAGCCCTCGAACATCGGCTTGCCGAACTTCAACTCGAAGGCGCGGGCCAGTTCCGGTTTCATCTTTTCCGCGCCCACGATGGCCATGCGCAGCGAGGCGAAGTCCTCTTTGGCACAGGACTGGATGTACTTCCAGGCAAAGGTGGGGGTGCTGATCAGCAGCGTCACGCCGTGCGTCCGGCAGAGTTCGCCCACCGTGCGCGCTTCCAGCGGATTGGTGTGAAACGCCACGCTGCAACCGGAGGTGAGCGGCAGCCACAATCCCACGGTGAAACCGAAAGAGTGAAAGAAGGGAAGAATGCCCAGGAGGCAGTCGTCGCGCGTGATGCGGATGGCCTGCTGCGAGCCCTCGATGTTGGAAACAATATTGCGATGGCTGAGCATCACGCCCTTGGGCAGGCCCGTGCTGCCGCTCGAAAAAATGATGGTGGCGAGCGAGTCGAGCTTGACGCTGGGTGCTACCAGCCAGCGACGCAGCACGAAGGCAGGCAGCAGCAGCGCCGCCGCAGCATAGAGGACTTTGAGCGTCCCGGGAATTTCCTTCGCCAGGTCTTCCAGCATCACCATTTCGGGCCGCCTCGGGATCGAGAAGCGGTCGAGCAATTTCTGCGAGGTGAGGATGGTCTTCAGATGGCATCGAGTGATGGCGGATTCCATCGCCTCCTGAGAGGCAGTGTAGTTGAGGTTAACGGGCACCATGCCCGTCATGCTGATGCCGGCGTTGAGGAGCGCGGAGGGGACCATCGGTGGCAAAAGGGTTCCAACCATTTCCTGGCCCGGGCACTTCGCGAGAATCAGCCGGCGGAAGAGCATCGCGCCGGTGAGCGCCTTGAGAAAAGTTAACCTGCGACCGAAAGAGTCGGCCATCGAGAAGCGCCGCCAGTTTCGCTTGGCCGCGGTGATGAACATCTCGGGCAGCGTGCGCTGCGTCGAATCGCGATGCGCGAAGGCTTCGGCGCTCAGTTCCAGAACCTTCTGGCGTGATTCGAAGGCGCTGGGGTGCGAGCTGAGCGGCGCGCCGAAACTCACCGTGACGGGGTACGGAATTCGCCGCGGCCACTTGGTGAAGAATCGTCCCCCCTCGAAACTGAAAATGCTTCCCCAGACGCGGTCGAGATGCACGGGAATGATGGGTGCGCCGGTGCCTTCCACCATGCGTTCCAGGCCGCGGCGGAAGCGCAGCAGGTTGCCAGTGCGGGTGATGGCGCCCTCGGCGAAGATGCAGACCAGCTCGCCTGCCCGCAGCCGCGCCTGCGCCTGACGGAGGGATTCCACGATCTTGCGCGGCGGATCATCGTCGGCGATGGGGATGGCGCCCATGCGCCGAGCGAACCACTGCAGGCCCGTCCTTTCGTACATCTCCCGCCACATGATGAAACGGAGGTAGCGTCCCGCCGCCGAGCCGATCAGGAAAGGATCAATGAAGGAGACGTGGTTGCAGACGAGCAGGGCGCCGCCTTCCGCGGGCAGGTATTCGCCCCCGCGCACGTGAATGCGGTAGAGCAGGTGCGTGGCCAGCCAGGTGAAGGTCCGCGCCAGCCAGTAGGGAATCCGGGAGACGTCGGCGGGCGCACCTGCGCTTTTCGCACGCGCGGAGCGTCGCGTGGCCGCACGGGCTCCTGTCGGAATAGCGTTGGCGTCGGACATTTGTTTTGAAGCGCCCATTTTATCATCGCCGCCGAACGGGCGCCGGCCTTCATGCCGGCAGGACGACGGCAGGGACGCCGCCGTTCCCGGTGTCGGCCGGAAGAGCGGCGCTGCTTCAGAAGGCGCCCGCCGCCTTGGCCTGGCGCGCTTTCTCCACGTCGACGAAGCGCAGCAGCACCATGCCCGCGACGAAAAAGCAGATCAGCGAAAGGATCGAGAGCCGCGCCGTGCCCGTCACCTGGCGGATGGTGGCGAAGACCAGCGGTCCCCAGATGGCGGAAAACTTGCTGAACACCGTGTAGAAGCCGAAGAACTCTGCGCTTGCCGATTCGGGAATCATCGAGCCATACATGGACCGGCTGAGCGCCTGCGAGCCGCCCAGCACCAGTCCCACAATTCCGCCCAGGATGAAGAACTCCGTCGCGCTGTGAATGAAATAGGCATACATGACCACGCCCGACCAGAGCGCCAGCGACAGCATAATGGCTTGCTTGCTGCCAACGCGTTCAGCGATTTTGCCGAAAAGCAGCGCGCCCAGACTGGCGATGCCCTGGATAACCAGCAGCGTCACCATCAGCACTTGCGGGCCGAATTTCAATTCTTCCGCGCCGTAAATCGTGGCCATGTCGATCACGGTCTGGATACCGTCGTTGTAAAGCATGAAGGCGATGAGATAAAGCAGCAGGTGGCGGAAGCGGCTGACCTTGCGGGTGGTGCGCCAGGTGCGCGCGAGCCCGGTGGCGAGATACGCCGCCAGGCGCGGCCAGGCGCGATACTTCGCGTCAAGCCTTTCGGTGGAGGGCGCATCGTGCAGCCTGCGCCCCGTGATCAGTGCGAAACCGCCCCACCAGAGCGCCGCGGTTCCCATGCCAAGGCGCGTCGCCAAATCCTGAGAGATTCCAATGCGCTCGTGCCCGGCTACAAGTGCCAGTGCCGCCGCAAATTGAAGTCCTCCACCGACGTACCCAAATGCATAACCTTTGCCGGAAACCCAGTCCATCCGGTCTTGGCTGGCGATCTGGGGAAGAAACGCGTCGTAGAAAACATTCCCGCAGACGAAACCGATCTGGGCGATGAAGTAGAGGCCGAGTGTCAGGAAGACGTCGCCGGGACCGCAAAAGAAGAGGAGCGCGGCGGCCAGCGCACCCGAATAGGCTGCGAAAAGCAGGAAGCGTTTCTTGGCCGAAGAGAAATCGGCCACCGCGCCGAGTACCGGCGCGCTGAGAAAGGCGACCACTGCTGCGGTGCTGACGGTGAATCCCCAGAGCGTGGTGGCGCTGTACACCGTACCGCCGATCGCGACGCCCTGCTCGCCCACGACCACACGCGCGAAGTAATAGGGCAGCAGGCCGACGGCGACCGTGGTGACGTAGGCGGAGTTCGCCCAGTCGTACATGCACCATCCGAAGATCGTCTTCGGATCATTCTTGGCCGGAGATGTCGATTCCATGCCCTTGCGGTCGCGGCGGTCTCTGCCCGCCGCCGTCAGACACAGCAGTGAGGACACCGCCACTACAATGTCACGCCACCAGCCCGGGGGCGTGAGCCTGGCGGAGTCGTCCGCCGTAGGTTTCTACGCAGCGGCGATGACGCCGCGCCAGCGCCTGGTTGTTGTACAGCTCGGCCACCAGATCGCGGAAGCGCGATTGCAGCCGCTCCGCGGTCATCTGCGCGGGGTGGAAGTTTACATCAAAAAGCGAGCAGCGCCGCCAGTTGTGGGGTTCAATCAATCGGCGTTGCGAGAGCAAACGCCGGTAGAGCGGCGTGCCGGGAAACGCCGTCTGCACGGTGACCTGCACGTCGTAAAGGCACGTTTCTTCCACGAAGCGCGGGATCAAGTCAAAGGCCGCTTCCGTGTCGCCGTCGAGGCCCAGCACAAAACAACCGTTCAGGGTGATGCCGTGCGACTGGATGTTGTCGATGGCCGCCCGGTAGAAGTCGCGCTGGCGGTACTTCCAATTGGATCGCAACTCAATCCCGTCGAGGCCACGCTCGGTGGGAGTTTCCAGTCCGACCAGGATCTGGCGGCAGCCGCTCTGCGAAATCAGCCGGAGCAATGCGTCATCCTGCGCGATGGAGATGTCCGTCTCCGCGAACCATTTCACGTTCTCGCCCGCGATCGCCTCGACCAGCCG
This sequence comes from uncultured Acidobacteriota bacterium, assembly GCA_964533045.1. Lineage (GTDB taxonomy): Bacteria > Acidobacteriota > Terriglobia > UBA7540 > UBA7540 > JACQNR01. The sequence goes on from CAZHKT010000024.1 coordinate 26,248, forward strand.
GCGGCCGTAGCGCGAATCGGCGAAGGTGTTGTCGTCGGCGAACTCAATGAAGGGTCGAGGCCAGCGGCGCTTGATTTCTCGAATCTCGGCGATCACGCGCTCGACGGGTTTGTGCGTGTAACGGGGCGTGAGCATGATGGAACTGGCGCAGAACTCGCACTGGAACGGGCAGCCGCGGCTGGTCTGGACAGGGAGGCGGTTATAGTGTGCGATTCGGAGCAAGTCATAGCGTGGCAGCGGAGAGTGTGAGAAATCGTATATCTCCCCTGGCATTGGCTGATATCGCGCCTGCAACCGGTTCTTTTGGAAGTCGTCTAGGATGCGCGGCCAGAGCATTTCGCCTTCGCCGATGGCGACCGTGTCGGCGTGCGCGGCGGCCTCGTTGGGAAGCTTTGAAACATGGAGACCGCCCATGACCACTTTCGTGCCGCGCGCGCGATAGAGATCGGCGACGCGATAGGCGTCTTCGATCTGGGCGGTGAAGGAAGTGATCACGGCGAGGTCGCACTCGGGCGGCGATTCGGCGGGGAACTCGCGGTATTCACGGTATTCGATCTCAACGTCAGGCGGCGTCAGCCCCGCCAGCGTCAGCAGCGACAGGCTGGGCATGGCAAAGAGCGTTCGGGCGCGCTCCAGAAACCCCGGCAGTCTCAGGCCAAGTTGCATCAGTTCAGGGTTCTCGGCTCGAATGCCGCTCAGGGCGATCATGGCGATTTTCACTGGATGAGTCCTCCAAGGGTCAGAAGCAGTCCGGTGGCGAGACAGGTGATGGGCGCCGCAAATATTTCGAAGTGACATCGGCGCGTCGCCATCCAAAGACAGCAGGCGGGCATCAGCGCCGCGGCGGCGAGAAACGCGAGGGAGGCGATTGGTTCAGTCTGTGCGCTCAGATGCAGCCGCGCGGCGCTCTGAGCGAACAGGATGTTGATCATGCCGAGCGCCACGAGCGACACGTGGGCCAGGCGCACCATGCGCCGCGGAAACGCGCTGTAGCCGCCCAGCCAGTCCTCGCGCTGGAACTGGACGCCCATCACCAGGCCCATCGCGAGCCCGCCCAGTACGAAGAGCCATCCGCCGATTTCGTTGATCATGGAAGGTACCTCCCTACCGCCACCTTACGCCATGAAGAGGTGCCCGGCCACAGCAGGCATGACGGTTTCGGGGCCGTCACAGATGGGACAGCTGGCGGGGTGTCACACGGCGCGCATTGCGGTAGAATGGCGGCGCGTTGTCGCGGGGGTCTCTGACGGCCGCTGCGACGGTGGGGACCCCATCGTTACGGTTATGGACATTCACATCAGCAAGGAGAGCGACGTTCCGATCCGCCAGCAGCTGGCCGAGCAGATCGTGTTTCTGATCGCCAGTGAAAAGCTGAAGCCCGGCCAGCCCCTGCCCAGCGTGCGCGAACTGGCGCGCCGCCTCAAGATTCATCACAACACGGTCAGCCACGCCTACCAGGACTTGGTAAGGCGCACCTGGCTGGTGAGCCGGCGCGGCTCGCGTGTGCTGGTGCGCTCGCACGCCGATATTCTGCGCAAAGGCGCCGCCGAAAGCGTCGATGAACTGATCAACATGACGATTCAGGTAGCGCGCGAGCGCGGTTTTTCGCTGCAGACCCTGCGCGAGCGCTTCCGCGAGCGCCTGCTGACCGAGCCGCCCGACCACATCCTGGTGGTGGATCAGGAGCCGGGGCTGCGCCGCCTGGTGGAAGCGGAGCTCCAGGAAGCGCTGCGCTGGCCGGCGGAAAGTTGTGCGCGGGAAGATCTGGTGGCCAATCCCGGATTGATTATTGGCGCGCTGGTGGTGGTGCCGCAGTACGGCCTGGAGGACGTGAGGCCGCTCGTGCCCAGTGCCCACCTGATCGTTCCCATCGGTTTCAATTCCGCCGACGAGCACATCGAACGTATTCGAAAGCTGGCGCATCCCTCGGTGATTGGCGTCGTCTCGGTCAGTCATGGATTTCTCAAGACCGCGGTCAGCTTGCTGGCCTCGGCGGTCGGCCGCAAGCACACCATTTGCCAGGCGCTCCTGCCGCAGGATAGCGCCGACGCGGTGCGCGCTGCCGACATCGTCTTCTGCGATTCGGTGGCGCATCGCCAGATCAAAGGCTCCAAGGTAGTGCACTACCGGCTGATTGCTCCTTCTTCGCTCGAATACCTTTCGAGCGCCATCGCGTCCTACCAGAAGGCTTGACGCCTCCCCCGTGGGGGCGAAGTCGCTGGCGGGCACGCGAAACGCGGAAAATGGAACGTTGCGTGCTTCCGCGTAGGGCGGACGGAATTGCCGTCAAGGGCTATGAGGAGCTTAGGCGGCAGCCTGAAGGTCAAAGTGCGCATGCAGAGTGTGGGATAGCGCAATTGGAAAATGCGGCGGCACAATTAAGCACCGGCACTGCTTCCGGGCGCGCCCTCAAGGCGGCGGTAAACGCCGCACTGTTCGCCCTCCTGGGGTGTTTACTATCTTCCGTTCCCGCGCACGCGGCCGAGGAATGCCTCACCTGCCACATTCCGGGCGGCGGCCTGACCAATTCCAAAGGCAAGAACATTGAAGTCCACGCCGACGCGCTGAAGAAGAGCGTGCACGCGGGCGTGGATTGTGTCGGCTGCCACGCCGGCGCGGCCAAGGAAGGCCACACCACGGCCACCGCCGCGCCTTCCTGCGTCACCTGTCACGCGGATGAATCCACGCATCTATCGAGCAGCGCGCACGCGGCGCTCGGCAGCGGCAAGAATTCCGCGGCGTGCATCGCCTGCCACGGGGGACACAGCATCGCCTCGCCCCAGCAACTCGGGGACTCGCTCTGCGCCACGTGCCACAAGGATCAGACGCAGCAGTTCGCCCGCAGCATTCATGGGCGGGAGGGCGGCAGGTCCACCGGTGACGCACCACACTGCGATTCGTGTCACGGGTCCGCCCACAGGGCGCTTCCGGCCAGCGATGTCCGCTCGCTGGTCTCGAAAGTGAACCTGCCTGCGACCTGCGGCCGCTGCCATTCGGATCCCGAATTCATGAGCAAGTATCTGATGGCCGTGGCCAAGCCGGTCGAGGCCTACGAAGCGAGCGTGCACGGAAAGGCCGTGCGCGCCGGCCGCATGGATGCCGCTTCCTGCAACGATTGCCACGGCGTGCACGACATCCTGCCGGTGACCGACTCGCGCTCGGCCATTTCCCGGACGCGCGTGGCCGAGACCTGCGGCAAGTGTCACGAACCGATCTTCGCCGCCTACCGCGAGAGCATCCACGCGCGCGCTGTGGCGGCGGGCATCAGCCGGTCACCCACCTGCGCCACCTGTCACGGTGAACACCAAATCATGGGCCCGGAAGATCCCCGCTCTCCCGTGGCCGCCCCGAATGTGTCCAGCATGACCTGCGCGAGCTGTCACGATGATACCCGGCTGCTGGCGCGGCTCGACATGCCGGCGGGCCGTGTGACGAGTTATGAAAGCAGTTTCCACGGCCTGGCGGCGCGCTCCGGCCGCAAGACCGTGGCCAACTGCGCCAGTTGCCATGGGGTGCACAACATTCTGCCCTCCACCGATCCGCGCTCGACCATCGCGCCCGCCAACCTGGCCAAGACCTGCGGCCAGTGCCATCCGGGCGCGGGCACGCGGTATGCCATCGGCCCCGTGCACGTGGTTGCAGCCTCGGCGGAAACCAATCCGCTCCTTTACTACGTCCGCGTTTTTTACCTTTTTACGATTCCCGTGGTGCTCGGCTTCATGTTTCTGCACAACCTGCTCGACTGGTGGCGCAAGGCGCGACGCAAACTGAACGAATACCGGCTCTCTGGCCTCGCGTTTCGCCTGACGCTGAGCGAACGCATCCAGCACGTTCTGCTGCTCACCAGCTTCATCACGCTGGTTGTCACCGGTTTCGCCCTCAAATTCCCCGAGAGCTTCTGGGCCGCGCCCATCGTGGCCTGGGAAGAAAATTACCCGATTCGCGGCTGGGTGCACCGCATAGCCGGCGTGGTGCTGATCGGCGCGTCCGTCTATCATCTGATCTACGTTGTGTTCTGGAAGAGCGGCCGCCGCTGGATGCGGGCGATGCTGCCGCGCGTGCGCGACGTGCGCGAAGCGGTCCACGCCGCGGGCTATTACCTCGGATATCGCCGGAATTTGCCCACCTTCGCCAAATTTAACTACGCCGAAAAAATGGAGTACTGGGCGCTCGTCTGGGGCACGATCGTCATGGCGGCCACCGGCATTCTCCTCTGGGCGCACGATTTTGTGCTGCGTAATCTCTCCATGGCGTGGATTGACGTTTCCACCGCCATCCACTACTACGAAGCCATCCTCGCCACCGCCGCCATCGTCATCTGGCACTTCTACTTCGTCATCTTCGACCCCGATATCTACCCGCTCAAATGGACCTTCCTCACCGGCAAAGCTCCCCACCACGAGGTGCGGGAAGAGGAACCGGAACCTCCCCCTGCGTCCGCCACAGCGACTGCTGCGCCCGCCCAAGACGGCGCGAATTCAGTTATCGAAAAAAAAGAAGTCTGATTTCTGCGCTCGCGCCCAACCCGAAAGGCGAAGAGTGACAGACTCTCCTTCTTTCGGCGTCGCGACGATGACAGCGCGCAGCTTTGCTTTACTTGTAGGCGAAAATCGCGGCATAGATGATGAGGGCAATAAGGGAGAGGCCGATGGCGAGGGCGGTGAAGCC
>CAZHKT010000024.1:30925-32063 GCA_964533045.1 uncultured Acidobacteriota bacterium
CGGCGCCAGAATGTGACCACCAAGGGTTGCGGGGCGGGCATGAGGTTGGCGTCGAGTTCGCCTGCTTCGACCATCTGCTGATATTCGCGCGGCCGGTCGCGCTTGAATTCCTCGAGCGGCACGCCGCCCGTGAACACCACCGTATCAATAGGGAATTTCTCGGGGCGGAAGTGCGTATTGAAAAAGTGCACGGTGAAGATGAAGCCCACGGCGAGCAGGGCTTCGTCGCTGTGGATGATCGTCGCCACGTTAATCATCCAGCCGGGAAAGACGCGCGTAAAATGCTCGGGGAACCAAAGGAAGAGTCCGGTCGAGCCGATGACCGCCACGCCCCAGAAGACCGCGAAGTAATCGAACTTCTCCCAGTACGTCCAGCGGCCGTAGTCGGGCCGCGGGCCCCTGCCGAAGAACCACTTGAGTGAGGCAACGAACTCGCGCAGGTCGTGGCGGTTCAAGAGCATGCTCTCCTGGTTGAAGATGAACCCGCGCCAAGACTTGCCGCTGGCGCGCTTCTTGCGGACGAGATCGTAGATGTGCAATCCAAAATAGGTAAACGTCAGGATGGCGCAAACGCGATGAATCCATCCCGCCGCCTCGAACCCCCCCAGCAGGCGCGAAAGTACCACCGCCCAGCGCGTGTAGGAGAACTTCAGCATCATGCCGGTGACGGCGAGTCCGATGAAGCTGGTGATGACCATCAGGTGCAGGTTGCGGTCGAATTTGCGGAAACGGCGGACGAAGACGGCGCCGTGGTCGGCGCCGCTCTCGCGCAGTTCGCGGCGGAACTGGAGCGAGCGCGGCAGCCAGGCCAGCGTGTGCAGCCCGGCGACGACGAACGTTCCGATCAGGAGCGAGGTCATGCCCCAGAACGTATAGAACAGGAAGGGATACTTCTCCGGATCGTGGTGCGTGGCGTGCGTCAGGTAGCCGGCGAAGCGTCGGTGCGACCCGGGATGGCACTGGCCGCAGGTCCGAACCACGTTGGCGCGGCTCAGATGTGAGGCCGGATACGACACGGGCAGAATGTCGTGCGAACCGTGGCAGTCATAGCACTTCGCCGTCTTCACGTAGCCCAGCTTCGAGACCTTGCCGTGGTAAGTGTCGAAGTAGCTCGTGGCGATCTCTTTGTGGCAGTCGC
>CAZHKT010000025.1:0-19903 GCA_964533045.1 uncultured Acidobacteriota bacterium
GAAGTATACACGAAATGCTCCCTGATGTCACTATATTATGTAATTCTCTCTAGGAGGCGCCAGCCAGCGCATGTCAGAGATTGCCCGGATTCAAGCACGCGAGATTCTCGATTCGCGCGGCAACCCCACCGTGGAAGTGGACGTGTCCCTCGCGGACGGAACGCTGGGCCGCGCTTCGGTTCCTTCCGGCGCTTCGACCGGCAAGGCCGAGGCGCTGGAACTGCGCGACGGAGACTCACGGCGTTATTCCGGCCAAGGGGTGGGCAGGGCGGTGGAGAACGTGCTGCGCCTCATCGGACCGTCGCTGCGCGGCATGGATGCCCGCCAGCAACCGGCGATTGACCGACTGCTGCTCAGCCTGGACGGCACTGCGGACAAGAGCCATCTGGGAGCAAACGCCATGCTCGGCGTTTCGCTCGCGGTGGCGCGCGCGGCGGCGAATTCCGTGGGACTGCCGCTCTACAGATACCTGGGCGGAGCCAGCGCCTTCGAGCTGCCTGTTCCCATGGTCAATATCCTGAGCGGTCGCACGCACGGCGGCAGCATTGATTTTCAGGATTTCATGGTGATGCCGCTGCGTGCAACGAAATACTCCGAGGCGCTGCACGACGTCATCGCCGTCTATCGAGCTGTGAAAGAAGTTTTGCAACGGCGCGGAGCGTATCAGCCGGGCTTGGCGGAGGAAGGCGGCTACGCGGCGAAGCTGAAATCCAATGAAGAAGGCTTTGAGGTGATGGTGGAAGCCTTCGAGCGTGCTGGCCTCGAACCGGGCAGGGACGCCGCGATCAGTCTGGATGTGGCGGCGAGCCACTTCTGGAGTGCGGGGCGATACACCCTCGCGGCCGAGAAGCGTGAGCATTCGGCAGAGGAGATGACTGAAAAGCTTGCGCAATGGACATCCCGGCACCCTATTCTCTCGATTGAAGACGGGCTGGCGGAAGAGGACTGGGACGGCTGGAAAGTTCTGACCGAGCAACTGGGCGCGCGCTGTCAGCTGGTGGGCGACGATTTGTTCACCACCAACCCCGCGCGAGTTAGCAAGGGCATCCAGCTGGGCGTCGCGAACTGCGTCCTGGTGAAAATGAACCAGATTGGCACCCTCACCGAAACGATGGACGTGATCAGCCTGGCGAAACAGCATGGATACCGTACAGTGATCAGCGCCCGCTCGGGCGAGACGGAGGATGATTTCCTGGCCGACCTGGCCGTGGCCACCAGCGCCGGTCAGATCAAGATCGGCTCGGTGCAGTGTTCGGAACGCATGGCCAAGTACAACCGGCTGCTTCGGATTGAAGCTGAATTGGGAGACAGGGGCTGCTATCGGGGCCAGGAGGTGTTTGAGGAATTCCGGCGGCAGGACCACCGGTCATAGACCGCCACGCAAGCCCGGGGTTTGTGGCATAATGCTCCTACCCCAACGGGCGCGATCAAAGATCGTGGACGGGAACCAGTGCGGCCGGGGACGCCGTGCGGTTTGCGACTGCATTCAGGGAGAAGTTTCGAAAATCCAGCAGAAATTGAAGGAGGATATGGACATGCCGGTACGTTCATCGAGTGCGGTTTGGAACGGGAATCTGTTGCAGGGCTCGGGCACGATGAAGCTGGGAAGCGGCGCCTACGAGGGCGCGTATTCTTTCCCGTCACGCTTTGAGAGCGGCCAAGGGACAAATCCTGAGGAACTGATTGCCGCGGCGCACGCGGGATGCTACTCCATGGCTTTCTCGGCCACGCTGGGCAAGGCGGGCTTTGAAGCCAAGCGCGTTTCGACCACAGCCCATGTGCATTTGGAGAAGGTGGGCGAGGGCTTCGCCATCACCAAGATCGAACTGGTGATGGAGGCGGAAGTCCCCGGCATCGACAACGCGGCCTTCCAGACGCATGCGGAAGCGGCCAAGAAAGGCTGTCCTGTCTCCAAGGCTCTTGCCGGAGCGGAAATTACGCTTTCCGCCAAGCTCGTGTAAGATGCGGGGTAGCAGGGGCGAGTCGCGTTCCCGCCCCCGCACGGTCCCGGGTGAGGTGCTTCCATGAAACGCCGGTCATTCCTCAAGTCCGCCGGGCTGGGAGGCGCCGCCCTGGCGGCTCCCGCTGCCGTCCCCGCCGCCCCCTCGCTTCCGCCCATGAAGATCAAGCGGGTCCGGTTCTATTGGAATCCTGCCTCGCGTCCCATGATCAATCAGAGCTTCCACATCGTGACGGTGGAAACCGACGCGGGCATCACCGGCATCGGCGAAGGCGGCACCGCCGAACTGATCAAGCTGCTGGCGCCTCTCCTCATCGGAGAAGATCCCTCGCGCATCTCGCATCTTTGGCAATTGATGTTCCGCGGATACTTTTATCCGCCCGGGCGCGAGCTGGTGCACGCATTGGGCGCCCTCGACATGGCGCTCTGGGATATCAAGGGCAAGGCGCTGGGGGTGCCGGTGTGGGAATTGCTGGGCGGCCAGGCACGCGACCACATCGAGTGCTATGCGACCGCCTTCCCGGACAAGGGGACGTTGGAGGAAACGGCGAAAGCCTGCATCGAAGAGGGATTCCGCGCCTTTCGCTGGCACGGCATTGATCCGGAGCCCGGCAAGCCCTATAACTCGCATGTGGCGGTCACGAAGACTTACGAGAACTGCGTCCGGATCCGGGAGGCGATTGGACCGGCTGCCGACTGGGCCATTGATTTCCACACACGCTTCGACTTTCCCGACGCGGTGCGCCTCTGCACGCTGATCGAGCCGCTCGCCCCCTACTTCGTGGAAGACCTCATCCGTTCGGAAAACCCCGGCGTCTACCGCCAGTTGCGCCCTCAGGTCAAGGTTCCCATCGCCGTGGGAGAGCACTTCGGCCCGCGCTGGGACGGCAACAACGAATTGATCGAAAACCGTCTGATTGATTACGCCCGGGTCAGCATTCCCAATTGCGGCGGGATCACCGAGTACGTCAAGATTGCAGCGATGTGCGAAACCCATTACGTGGGCTTGGTTCCGCACTTTACCGGGCCCCTCGCCGAGGCGGCGCTGGTGCATGCCTGCACCGTCTTCCCGGGTCCGGTGCTGATGGAGATGGTGGGCGATTCCAAACCCAAACCGATCCCGCACCTTCCGGAGTGCTACGATTTCAAGGATGGCAAGATGTGGCCAAACCGGCGGCCCGGCCTGGGCGCCACTCTTGATCCGAAACCGCTCACGCTGGCGGCCGAAGTCACTGAACACGCCCAGCCCATCCCGCTGCTGCGAAGGCCGGACGGGTCCATCACCAACTGGTAGGCGAAATCCATGAGAAGAGCAGACCGCAATGTCCTGCAACGCATTGTCACGTACCTCTTCGTCTGGGGACTAGTGATCAACCCGGCGGTCGCGGCCACGCAAGAGAAGCCACGTTTCAAGCCGGGCTTCAACTTTTACAAGCCGGCCGACGATGTCGAGATTGGCAAGCAGGGCGTGGCGCAGGTGGAAAAGGAAGTCCCACTTATCAGAGACCCCCTGGTGGAGAATTACATCAGCAAGCTGGGCCACCATCTGGTGGAGTTTGCCCCCGGCTACAAGGAGTACCCCTGGACTTTCAAAGTCGCGAATAGCCAGGAGATCAACGCCTTCGCCCTCCCTGGAGGTTTCATCTACATCCACCGGGGTGTGATCGAGGCCGCAGAAAACGAAGGCCAGTTGGCGGGCGTGATTTCGCACGAGATCGGCCATGTGGTGATGCGCCACGGAACCCATCAGGCCTCGCAGGCGCAGCTGGGCCAGGGGGCACTGGGAGTTCTGGGAGGGTTGTTCGGCGGCGGGGGCGGAGCGGCCGGCCAGATCGCCCAGATCGCGGGCGGCTTCGGCCTGAACTCCCTCTTCCTTAAGTACTCCCGCGGCGCCGAGTCGCAGTCGGATGATATTGGCACCTACATGCTCTACGAGGCGGGCTATGACCCGACGGCAATGGCCACCTTCTTTGATATTCTCGGGAAGAAGTATCCGAACCGTGCCATTCAGTTCTTCGCCAGCCATCCCAACCCGGAGAATCGTTCCAAGCGGGTCAACAAGCTGATTCCCACGCTGGGCCCGCCCAAACAAACGCACAATGATTCCGCAGATTTCCAAGCGGTCAAGAAGCGACTGCTGGGGTTGCCCGCCCCTCCCGCCAAGGGCGAGGCCGGAACGGCCCAGCCTGCCCCGAAACCGGCGCCAGCCGCCACGCCCGGGGCGCCCGCACCGCCCTCTTCGCGGCGGCTGGTCTTCAAGGGCGAAGGATTTTCGATTCAATACCCGGAGAACTGGGAAGTGCAGAGGGGTGAATCGAGCGCCACAATTGCGCCGGCGGGCGGCATCTTCCGCGGCGACGACGGGGAATGGGCGCAAGCCTACGGCGCTTCCCTGATGCGATTGCCCATCCAGCAGGGGCGAAGCCTGGAAGAAGCCACGGGAGAAATCATCAAATCCTGGCAGCGTTCGAACCCCGCGATGCGCGTGCTGCAACAGTCACGCGGCAAGGTCAGCGGCCGTCCGGCTCTCTCGACGATGCTCGACAATGATTCGCCGCTGGCCGGGCAAAAGGAAACCCTCGTGCTCATCTCGGTGGATGATCCCCGCGGTGTGCTCGCCGTGCTGTTCATTTCGCCGAAGACGGAATACAAGGCCTATCAGCCGACGTTTAACGCCATGCTGAAGAGCCTGGAAATACATTAGCTCCCGAATCTTCGATGCGGACCCTGCCATCCAGCCGGTGGATATCCTTTCGAGCACGATGGAAGGTTTTGCGTCCGTGCTTGGTGGCCGCCATTTGGGCAGGCCTTGTCGGATCGGTCGGCCTCGGACAACAGACCCCAAACCCCAACCCGGGCAAGGTTTACGTCATCCTCTGGTTCGACACCGAAGACTACATCTTGCCGCAGAGCGATGACGCCGCCAAGCGACTGGCGGCCTTCCTCACCCAGCAGGGAATCCGGGCTACTTTTAAGGTAGTGGGGGAAAAAGCTCGGACGCTCGTACGCCGGGGCCGACGAGATGTGATTGGCGCCCTCGCCCAGCACGAAATCGGATTTCATTCCGACCTGCACAGCCAGCATCCCACTCCCGCCGAATACACGGCGATGCTCAACTGGCAAGAGGGCTCCGCTGAATTTAGTCGGCGGGAGCGCCCAGGCTTCGACGACGTCAAACGCATCTTCGGCCAGACACCCACCTGCTACGGCCAGCCGGGCGCCTCCTGGACGCCGCACGCCTTTCCGGCTCTGAAGCGATGGGGTGTCAAGGTCTATCTGGACGAGGCGCAGCACGTCGGCCTGAACGGGAAACCCTTCTGGTACGGCGGGCTGCTGAACATCGCCAACACGCGCGAAGGAAGAAGAATGCGTCCCTCGGGCGAGAATGGCTGGGCCGGAGTTGCAGATGCGAGAGCGCGGTTTCAGGAGTTCTATCTGCGCATGACCTCGCGCAAGGAGGGTGGACTGATCAGCCTCTACTTCCACCCGTGCGAGTTTGTGCACAAGGAGTTCTGGGACGCCATCAACTTTGCGGAGGGCGCGAGTCCTCCCCCCTCTGAGTGGAAAGTGCCCGGGATGAAGACCCCGGAGGAGAGCGAGCAGGCCTTCAAATTCCTGGAAGAATTGGTCTTTGCGATGAAATCCTTTCCTCAGGTGGAATTCATCACCGCCTCCGAGGCGCTCCTGCTTTATCGCGACGCCGCACAGCGGAAGTCCTTTGAACCGTCGGCGATCGGAGAAATTGCCCGGCGGGTGGATTCCGAGGTTTCGTTTCAGGTTCACGACGACTATGACCTCTCTGCCAGCGAGGTTTTCATCCTGTTAAACAAGTATGTGGCGGGAGTCATCGAGAAAGCTCCCCACGCCGTCGTCCTGGACGGGACTCCGGCCGGGCCTGCATCGTCCTTCGACTTAGTCTTGGTAAATGCCGCTGCCTCGGCAGCCGGTAATGGCGAGCCTTTTGACGTGCCGTGGAGCCAGTTCTCCCGAACGGTGCTCGACGTCAACGAAGCGCTCCAGAGAAGCGACCAGATTCCGAGCGCTGTGTGGCTCGGAAGTCGGCCGGTCCCTCCTGAACGTTTTCTGGTGGCGCTCGGACGGGTTGCGACTCGATTGCTCGTAAGGGCAGAACCCCCAGAGGTAGTGACAATTCCCGCAGCGCGCCTTGCCGCTGCGCAGTATGTCGCCGAGAATGCCCCCGAATTGTGGTCCTGGCCCATCTTCCCCAAAGGATTCCACGCTCCAAATCTTATGGCCCAAGCCAAGTTGCAGACTTGGACGCTGAAACCAGCCCGCATCGCAGTGCGGGCAAGGTGAATTCCAGGGCATTGAAGAAATCATACTTATAACCCACTATTCTTCAACGCGTTCATGCCAGGAAATCATCCGGTGTCGTCGGAAGGGAGCAAGGAATGGCAGAGTAATGGAGCGTGGCGCTCTCTCGTTATACCATTTTTCATAGGAATGCTTCTAATCATTGTAGCATCCCTAAAATACTTCCAAATAGCACCGCTCATCGGCCTGATTACAAAAAGGTTAGAACGGGGTAGCTGTTTGGATAGGAGATTGCTCAAGTTTGTTGGCTACTGGCAGGCCAATTGTGTATTTTTCTGATTGGTCCATTGGGAAAAGGCACTTGACTAAGTGACTGCTGTCATTGTATGGAATGTTCTCGTTTTGGCGGAAGTCAAGGATCGCCTGTAGCCAGTTTAGAAGTACAGTCTCAAGAAGCGCAAAATCAGAGATCTTAGGAGGCAGTATGATGAGGCGACATCCAGTCGTTTGTCTTCTCGTCGGGTTTGTAGCCCTTGCAGTTTCGATATTGACGGTTGCGCCGACGGCGTCGGCCCAGGTTATCAAAGGGTCCATTTCGGGCACCGTTGTTGACCAGTCCGGCGCTGCGGTTCCCGACGCGGAGATTCGCGCCATTGAGTCCGGCACGAACCAGACCTTCACCACCAAGAGTGAGGCTACCGGGTTGTTTAAGGTAGCGCTGCTGCCGGTTGGAACGTACCGGGTTGAGATTTCCAAGCAAGGATTCAGCAAATTCGGCATCAGCAACGTGACCGTCTCGGCCGGTCAGGACAATAGCGTAGGCATCGTGCGGCTGGAAGTCGGCCAACTCACGACGGTCATTGAGGTGGTGGCGACGGCGGGCCTTCTGCAGACTTCGGAATCCCAGATTTCGACGTCAATTAAGGGCAGTGAGATCACGGTCTTCCCCGGAGTGGGGGAGAACCAGGGGCTCGACCGCATTATGTTGATGTTGCCGGGCGTGATCAACAGCCGGGACAACAGCTTCTCGAACTCTAACGGCGCTGATTTTGCCGTCAACGGTATTCGCGGCCGGAACAACGACCAGCAACTGGACGGGCAGGCCAACAATGACAACTCCGTGGGCGGGCCTTCCGTTTTCATCGGCAATGTGGACTTCGTGCAGGAATACCACGCGGTCACCAACAATTTCGGGCCGGAATACGGCCGGAACTCCGGTTCGGTGGTGAACATCATCACCAAGTCGGGAACGAATGACTGGCATGGAACGGTCACGGTGACCGAGGCCAACTCGGCGCTCAATACTCTCAGTAACACGCAGAAGGCATTCGAGGGCTTGGAGAAGCTGCCTCGTTTTAACGAGGTGTTCCACAGTTATTCGGCCGGCGGACCCATCATTAAGGACCGCCTGTTCGTGTTTGGCGGTTTTGACCATGACTACCTTTCGCAGAGCGAAAGTTACTCGACCGGGTCCCTCACCCCGACACCGCAGGGGTTAAACGACCTGGCGGCCTGCTCGTGGGCGAATCCTGACTCCCTGAATGCCATAAAGAAGTATGGCCCCTTCGGCATTACAGGGGGCAGCCCGCAGGTGAGCGGCACGCCTTCAGTGAGAACCTTCAGAAACCCCAACGATCCGACGCAGTCGTGCAATGTCGAAATGGGCGGCGTCCGTCGGACGCTGAGCACCGGTTTCAGGGGCAAAGATGCCATCGTTCGGGTTGACTTCCAGACGGACAAAGACCGCATCTACGGCCGCTGGTACTATCAGCCGAATTCATTTCCCGATGCGGATCCCTTTGGCAGGGGGGCGGCCGGTTATCCGGCCAGCGTCCCCAGCCTCGGCCAGGGATACGGGCTGAGCTGGACGCGCTCCTTCTCCAGCCGGCTGGTGAACGAACTGCGCCTCAACTACGGTCGCATCTCGGTCGAGTTCGGAAAGAATTCGATTGGCAATACGATTCCCTCGATGCTGGATATTGACCAGGGCTTAACCAATGTCAACCTGCCGTCAGGGTTTGCGGACTTTGGACCGGCCAGCAACGCCCCGCAGGGCCGCATCGTCAACACCTATCAGCTTCAGGACAATATGAGCTATGTCTTCGGTCGGCACCAACTGAAGGCCGGGTTCAATTGGACGCAGCAACGGTCCGGGAACCGGTTCTTGCCGAACGTCAATGGCACTTTCAACTATCCCAGCTTCGCGGCCTATATCGCAAATATCCCGAGCTCCATCAACATTACCGTGGGGAATCCGGTGGCAGGCTTCAGGGAAAACAACTTATTCGCCTACTTTGGCGATGACTTCAAAGTGACGCCTAACCTGACGCTGAATCTGGGGATTACGTGGTCCTACTTCACCCAGCCGTCAAATTTCTTCAACGACGTGACCACCAAGCGTGAGTCGAGCGCTTCCACTTCGTTTTGGGATCCCACCCTCGATCTGAGCATCCGCACCATTCCGCGGCTGGAGAACATCAAGACCGATTTCGGACCCAGCATCGGTTTCGCCTACACGCCGAAATGGGGTGGATGGCTGACGGGCGAAGGGAAGACGGTCATTCGCGGCGGCTATCGCCTGGCCTATGACCCGCCCTTCTATAACATGTATTTGAACATGATGAGCTCGGCGCCGATCGTGATTGCGCAAACCTTGTCGGGAGCCGACGCGGCGGCAAATCCTCTCCCTGCCGATCCCTTTGGCCCGGCGGTACGGAGCCAGTTGAGCTCGTTCCTGACCTTCGGCGTCTCGGATCCGCGCCGGTTCAACCAGACGCGGGTCGCGACGGATTTCAAGACGGACCGGGTCAACAGCTGGTCGTTCGGGATTCAGAGGGAGCTTCGTCCCAACACGGTTCTCGAGGTCCGGTATGTCGGGAACCACGGCGATCGGCTCTTCCAGTCCATCAATGCGAATCCGCGTGTTTCGAACCTGCTGGCGGACTTCCCCAATTCGCTCCCATCCGGGACCACGGTTTGCACGGACAGTACGAAGCCAGGTTACCGTCGGGTCAATTGCGACCAAGGCGTGGTAAGACTTCGCGCCAACACCGGCTATTCCGACTATCACGGCCTCCAGACCGAGCTGCGCGGCTCGAATATCTGGGATCAATTGACCCTTCGAACCGCCTTCACGTGGAGCAAAACGACCGACAACGTGAGCGAAATCTTTAACACCTTTGGCGGCGGCAACACCTACGCCTTCTCGCAGAATCCCCTCGACTACAAGAAGGGCGAGCATGGCCTCTCGGGACTGGACCGGCCAGCCACATGGACGCTCAGCTTCCACGAGGAACTCCCCTTCCATCGTGACCAGAAGGGCGTGGCCGGGAAGATCTTCGGGGGCTGGTCGGTGGCCGGCACGTACGTTCTGGCCTCCGGCGAACCGTACACCCCGGCCCAGTTCTGCATGAATTACTGCATCTCCGGGGTTCAGTACTACGATGTGACCTTTGCCAATACGTTCATCGGAAGCTTCGAAACCGCGCGGCCGTTTGTGAGTAATCCGACCGCACCAGCAATGAACGTCGGGATTTACGCGGGCGACGCTTGCGGGTATTTTGGCGGGGATGTTGAGTGCGGCATGCCTTCGAGCACGCTCCTCAGCATGAACCTCTTCAACTCGCACGGGGTTGCTAGCAAGACCGATCCCAACAACGTGCGTTTCATCGTCAACGGGCCGGAAGCAAACAGCATCTTTGGAACGCCCTTTGGAAATGCGGCGCGGAACAGCCTCCGCAACGCCATTTCCAATACGGGCAACCTGGCTGTTTATAAGCGGTTCCGGCTGACCGAGCGTTTCATGCTGCAATGGCACATGTCGGTCATCAATCTGCTCAACCATCCCAACTTCAACAGCGTCGATCCGTTCATTGATGACGCGGGCCTGGCTGACGAAGGAACCGGCTTTGCCAATCCGAGCCTGTTCAGTGGCACCACCTCCTCGCTGGGGCAGCGGCAGATCCGGTTCGGCCTGAAGCTGACCTTCTAGACCGGGGTTGGTGAGAGCTTTGCAACTCTACCCCGCAGCGTCGCAAGACGCTGCGGGGTTTGTTTTGTAGGGGCAGGTTGGGGGACAAGTGTGGCATGGCGCCTCCCGCACAGGCCGCGCGTCCAGCGCGATAGACCGCCGCCGGAGCCTTGTGGTAACATACGACGGCAACAGCATCCCGTATCGGGCCGTTTGCTCGAGCCGACGAAGGACTCGGGTTCACGAGTCCTTCCGGAAAGGATTTACTCATGTCGGGTCATTCGAAATGGGCAACGATTAAGCACAAGAAAGGCGCGGCGGACGCGCGCCGGGGCAAGATTTTCACCAAGATCATCAAGGAAATCACGGTCGCCGCGCGCATCGGCGGCGGCGATCCCGACGCCAACCCCCGCCTGCGCACCGCGATTGCGGCCGCCAAGGCCGAAAATATGCCGGCCGACAACATCAAGCGCGCTATTCAGAAGGGCACGGGGGAATTGCCGGGCGCTTCCTACGAGGAAGCAACCTTTGAAGGTTATGGGCCGGGCGGTGTGGCGCTCCTCGTGGACGTGGCCACGGACAACCGCAACCGCACCATCTCCGAGCTCCGCCATATCTTCTCGAAGAACGGCGGGAATATGGGCGAGCAGGGTTGCGTGGCGTGGATGTTCCACAAGAAAGGCACCATCCTTCTGCCCAAGGAGGCGGCGGACGAAGAGACGCTGCTCACGCTGGTTCTGGACGCGGGCGCCGAAGACCTGCGCGACGACGGCAGCCAGTGGGAAATCATCACCCCGCCCGAAGCTTTTCACGCCGTCACGGAAAAGCTGAAGGGCGCGGGCATGACGCCCGCCTCGGCGGACCTTTCCATGGTGGCGCAGACGAACGTCAAGCTGACCGGCAAGCCCGCGGCGCAGATGGTGCGCTTGATGGAAGAACTGGAAGACCATGAGGATGTGCAGCACGTTCACGCCAATTTCGAGATCGAAGAAGCGGAGCTGCACGAGCTCGCCAAGGCCGGCTGAAACCCGGGAAGCATCTTAGAAGATGCGGATGGCCGCAGCCGCCATGCGGCGGCGTGTCGGTGTGCACAGGGGAGAGATGCTGTCGTTTTCGTGGTGGAAACAACCAGCCCCTCGGAGGGGGTCCGCCTGGCTGGGGCTCGCGCTCACCGCGGGGCTGGCTTCTGCCGCCTTCGGAAGCCCCCCGGCGGGCGCCGCTCCTCCGGGCACGCCCCGGATTACGTACACCAAAGTTCTCAAAGGAAGTTTTCCGGAGTACCTCTCGATCACCGTGGATCGGCAGGGCGCTGCCGTGTACGAGGGCAGGAAGCTGGACGAAGCCCCTTCGCCGCGGGAGTTTCAACTGGGAGCCGAAACCACGCAGAAAATCTTCAGTCTGGCGGGCGCGCTGAACCATTTCGCCTCGGGCGACCTGGAAAGTTATAAGAAGGTCGCGAACCTGGGACGCAAGACCTTGATTTACGACGACGGGGCGTACCAGCACAAGGTGGAGTTCAACTATAGCCAGCGCAGCGAAGCGCAGGACCTGGTCGGTATTTTCGAGCGCATTTCGATGGTGGCGCAGTATATCGATTCCCTCGAACACCTCATCCAGTTCGACCATCTCAGACTGCCCAATCAGTTGCGACAGATTCAGATGGACCTGGACCGCCACGCCCTGGTGGAGCCCCAGTTGATGGCCCCGACCCTGGAAAAGATCGTCCGCAATCCTCGCTTTCTGCACCTCGCGCAAGCCCGCGCTCAGAGTATCCTCCAGCGCATTCAGGCCGCCCCCTGACGGTCGTTCCCGCGTTCGTTTGCGTCCCGCCCGGGAAAGCCGCGGGCGGCGGACCGAATCCACTTGACAACCCCTCGGCAGAAGATGAATATACCTATAGGGGGTATGGGTATCAGATATACCTCTGCCGGCCGGTGATGGACCGGGCCGGCAGCGGGAAGGGACCTTTCCATCGCGGCCCGCGGAAGAGGTGGGATTATCAAGCCGCCCCCGGAGAAGGATGCTGGAATGCTGGACTCTCAAGCGCAAGATGCCATTGCTGTCCGTCTGCGGCGGATCGAAGGCCAGGTCCGCGGGATTGCCAAGATGGTGGCGGAGCCGAGGCTCTGCGTGGATCTCCTCATTCAGATTGCCGCCGTCCAATGCGCGCTCAAGAGCGTGGGCGACGAAATTCTGAGCTACCATGTTCAGCGATGTGTTCCGGAATCGTTTTCGCGCCGGCTACGAAACAACGAACGGGCGCGACTGGAAGAGCTGGAGAAGGTTTTTGCCCAGTACTGTAAAGAGCCCCGCGGCTAGCCGTGCGGTTCGGAACTGCATCGCGTCGCGGAGCCGGAGGCGAAAAGGAGGTGAGATTTGGTCCGGCCCCCTCTCGCGAAACCGGGTCCTGAGTTTGTGGTGTTTACCGACCTGGACGGGACACTCTTGGACCACGAAACCTACACCTTTCGTCCCGCGCAGGAAGCCCTGGAGGAGTTGCGGAGACGGGGGATTCCGCTCGTGGTATGCTCGAGCAAGACGCGCGCCGAAATCGAGCCGATCCAACGGGATCTCCGGATCGCGCACCCTTTCATCTGCGAGAACGGCGGCGCGGTGTTTATTCCCAAAGGCTATTTACCTCGCATCCCGAAGGGTTCCATCGCAAGAGGAGCCTACGACGTGCTGGAAATTGGGGCCGGCTATGGCCAGTTGACGGACATTCTTCACCGCGTCTGCGGGGAACAGGGCATCCAGGTGGTGGGGTTCAACGACATGACGCCGGAGGAGGTGGCCGAAGAATGCGGGCTCAGCCTGGCCGAGGCGCGGCGCGCCAAGGCGCGCGAATATGACGAAGCATTCCGGATTCTGACGCCAGGTCGGGAGGCTCGAACCCGGCTCATCCGGGCCCTGCAGACGGCGGGCTTGCGATGCACCCGGGGGGGCCGCTACTACCACGTCACGGGCCGGTACCACAAAGGCGGGGCGGTTCGGAAGCTGAAGGGCCTGTACCGGCAAGTGTGGGGAAGCGTGCCGACCATCGGATTGGGAGATTCCCCCAACGATCTGCCCCTTCTGCGCGCGGTGGATATTCCAGTTGTGGTGCGCAATCCGGTCGCCGAGGCTGCGGAAAGGCTGGCTCGCAAAATTCCTTCGGCGCGCGTCAGCGTGGCGTTCGGGCCGCGGGGATGGAACGAAGTCATCCTGGATTTGATTGGCCGCCGGCTGACGCCGAGAGCGGCCGTCTGAAAATTCAAGGAGGTGACACCGATGTCAGACTTTGATCAGACGGGCCATGTGGCGACGCTGCATCGTTTGGGGAAGCGTCCGTTGGAATCCCTGGAAAGTGAGCTGGTCGAGTTTGCGCGCGTTCAGCCCATCGCCCTGGTGCTGCCCGCCCTCTTCTCGGAATTCGCAACGCCGGCCATGCCCCTGATTCTGGAGGAAGTGTCGAAGGTGCCCTACCTCAGCCAGGTGGTGGTGACGCTGGGCTGCGCCGATGCCAGCCAGTTTGCCGAGGCCCGGCGGCGCGTCGCAGGGCTCCATCCTGATGTGCGAGTGATCTGGAACGACGGGCCGCGTCTCCAGCAGGTTTACGCGGACCTGGAGGCAGCGGGACTGGCCACGGGGCAAGATGGCAAAGGCCGCTCGTGCTGGATGGCGTATGGATACGTTCTGGCCTGCGCCCGGGCCCACATCATCGCCCTGCATGACTGTGACATCATCAACTACTCACGGGAGATCCTGGCGCGCCTTTGTTACCCCGTCGCCGACCTGCGCATTGACTACGTTTTCTCCAAAGGCTATTACGCCCGGGTCACCGACCGCATGCACGGACGGGTGACGCGGCTGCTGATTACGCCGATAGTTCGGTCGCTGGAGCGAGTGGTGGGGCACCACCCATTTCTGTCCTATTTGAACAGCTTTCGGTACCCTCTGGCGGGAGAATTCTGCATGTACGCCGACATGGCCCGCGTCAACCGCATCCCGGGCGACTGGGGTCTGGAGATTGGCGTGCTGGCCGAGGTTTACCGGAACTACTCCACCAAACGAGTCTGCCAGGTGGACTTGGCCGACAATTATGAGCATAAACACCAGATTCTCTCGCCGGACGACCCGGCGAAAGGGTTGATGCGAATGACGGTGGATATCTCCAAAACCCTTTTCCGGACGCTTGCGGCGGAGGGCGTGGTGCTGTCCGAAGGGGTCCTCCGCACTCTACTGGCGCAATACGTACGGTCGGCGGAAGACATGATCACCCGCCACCATGCCGACGCCCGAATCAACGGGTTGCTCTTTGACCGGCATGCGGAAGAAGAAGCCGTCCATGCCTTCGCCCGGGGCATTCGCCTGGCGTCGGAAAGCTTCCTTGCGGATCCATTGGGCGCGCCGCTCATCCCGAACTGGAACCGCGTGGTGGCTGCCATCCCCGACATCAATCGGCGCCTCTATGAAGCCGTGGAAGCAGACAACAGCTGAGGCAGGCAGGTTTTGACCGAGAATATTCTCAAAGAGAAGACGCTGGCGGAGCTCGCCGCCCTGGGCTCCGTGGATATTGTCGTCGGCATCCCCAGTTACAACAACGCCCGGACAATCGGCCACGTTGTGCGGGCGGCGCAAGCGGGCCTGCTCCGCTATTTTCCGGACCAACGGGGGCTGATTGTCAACTCTGACGGGGGCTCGACCGACGGGACTCCGGAGGTGGTGGAAAGAAGCCAGTTGGATACCCATGCCCTGCTGATTGCGCACCGCCTTCATCCTGTGCACCGGCTGACCACGCCCTATCACGGAATTCCGGGAAAGGGGAGCGCTTTTCGGACGATCTTCCGCATTGCCGAATTGGCGGGCGCGCGGGCCTGCGCGGTGGTGGATTCGGACCTCCGCAGTATCACCCCGGAGTGGTTTGACCTGCTCCTGCGGCCGGTTCTGGAACGGGACTTTGATTACGTGGCGCCTTATTACAAACGTCACAAATACGACGGAACGATTACCAACAGCAGCGTCTATCCACTGACCCGCGCGCTTTATGGGCGTCGCATCCGGCAGCCCATCGGCGGCGAGTTTGGCGTCTCAGGCCGGCTGGCGCGTCATTTCTTGACACGCGACGTCTGGAGCACGGACGTCGCCCGCTATGGCATTGATATCTGGATGACCACGACCGCGATTGCCGAGAGTTTTCGGGTTTGCCAGGCCTATCTGGGGGCCAAGCTCCATGATGCCAAGGACCCGGGGGCCGACCTCAGCGCCATGCTGGTGCAGGTCGTCGGGTCGGTCTTCACTCTGATGGATGCTCATGAGACCGTCTGGCGAAATGTGCAGGGCTCCTTGCCGACGCCGCTTTTCGGTTTTCCCTTCGAAGTGGGTCTGGAGCCCTTACCGATCAACATCCCCCGCATGGTGGCAGCCTTCGCTCAGGGATGCCGCGACTTGCGGCCGATCTACGAGCAGGTCCTTTCCGGCGATGTCATGAGCCAGCTGGCGGCTTGCGCCAGGCTGCCGGCGAGTGAGTTCCGCCTCCCCGACAGTGTCTGGGTGACCCTGATTTATGACTTTGCGCTGGCGCACCACCGGCGGGTGATCGACCGGGAGCATCTGGTGAAATCGTTAACCCCCCTCTATCTGGGCTGGGTCGCCTCCTTCGCCAATCAGACGGAACACGAGACTGCCATCCAGGTGGAGGAGCGCGTGGAACGGCTCTGTCTCGTCTATGAACAATTGAAGTCCTACTTGATCACCCAGTGGCCGCTCGCGGCCCGGAAAGGGAGGTGAGAGTCATGAACGCATTCTGGGAGCAGTTGATTGCTGAACCGTTACGGGAGCTTGGCCGGCAGGCCGTCACAAGCCTCTCGAATCTGTTTGGCATGCTGGTCTTGGTGCTGCTGGGCCTCATCGTCGGGTGGTGTGCGAAGGTCGTGATTTACCGGCTCCTGCGCCTCCTGCGGTTTGACACGCTCTGCGACCGCATGGGGGTGGGCCAAGAGGTTGAAAAACTCGGACTCAGCCGGGGCCCTTCCTATACGGCCGCTCAGGCAGTGCAGGCTCTGATAGTTCTCACTGCCACGCTGGCCGGTTTGAACGCGATGCGAAGCCCCTGGACCCAGAACCTGGTGGAACGATTCTTCCTATATTTGCCGCACCTGCTGGCCGCCGTCATCATTCTGGTGGTGGGCGGTCTGGTCAGCCGATTCCTGGGCCGCAGCGTTCTCATCGCTGCGGTGAACGCGCGCTTGGCCTCGGCGCGTTTGCTGGCGGCGTTAACCAGGATCTTCGTGATGACGCTTACGGCTGTGGCGGCCCTCGATGAGCTGGGGATTGGCCGCACCACCATTATCGTGACCTTTGCAATCCTGTTTGGAGGCTTGGTCACGGCCGGGGCCATCGCCTTTGGTCTGGGTGCCCGCGACCTCGCCCGTGACCTCCTGCAAGCACAATTCCGGCCAACTTCCAAAACCGAGAGTGACGATACGCTCCATCATCTCTGAGGGGGGCCTCTGGTTGCTGTTTGGGGTGGGGCTGCTCCCGGGGGCGCAATTCCTCCTCCGGGACCGCCGAGGCCGATGGGCCTATCTTACTGGGGCCGAGCTGCGCAACCCGGGAAGGCCGAACCCCGAGGATTCATTGCGGGATATGATCCGAAGGAAGCAGATCCCTCATTTGTATCCCGACCTGAGCGAGGCGGAAGCCCTCAAAAGGTTCCGTGGTTCCCCTTCTTGCCGGTGGTCAGCCGGGCCGACCTTTGTCATCTGGTAGGAGTTATCTCCCTTGAGGACATTTTGCGCCGATATGGGGCCAATTCAGTCGCGAGCAAGCCCACCAGTGGGATGCGTGGCCGATAACCATTCCATCGCGCAGCGCCTCGTAGCGGCGGCCTTCAGGCCGCCACCCGTTCGTGTCGCCCTGAAGGGCGACGCTACGTCCCGCTCGGCCGAAACCACCACATGTCGCCCTGAAGGACGACGCGACATCCCGCTCGGCTGAAACCACAAAGGACATCGGCCATTAAAATGGCCTCCGGTTTCCTGCAACCCATTGGCTTGTAGATGCGTCTATCCTGCTGTAGAGTGGGTCTGATAGCCTTCGAGCCACCGGGAGGTGCGCCATGAAGACCACCGGAAGCCAGATCCGGCGCGTTGCCGGGATCCTCTCCCTGACCTTCGCCTTTTCCCTGGGTGCCACTGCGCAGGATCAGGAACTTTCTCACGCTCGCATTGTCCGGCTGAGCTTTGCCGAAGGGAACGTGACGGTGCATCGGCCCGACGTGGCGGAGTGGTCCGCGGCACCGGTCAATACTCCCATTCAGGAGGGCTTCAAAGTCGCCACCGGCCTAAGCGGTTTTGCCGAGATTGAGTTCGAGAATGCCTCAACGGCGCGCATCGGCCAGAGGACGCTGCTTGAGTTCACGCAATTGGCGCTTCTTCCCAGCGGGGGAAAGGTAAACCGGATGCACCTCGCTGAAGGTTACGGGACCTTTAACCTCCTGCCGGAGAGCGACGACATCTATGAAGTAACCGTGGGCACCGCCACCCTTACGCCACAGGGGAAGTGCCGCTTCCGCGTCGACTGGGAGGAAGGTGTCTTGCAGGTAAAAGTCTTCAAAGGGTCCGTCGAAATCATGAGTCCGGAGGGGACGGGCACGCTCGGCAAGAATACGGTCCTCGAGATCCGGCCCAGCGGCGATCAGCCCTTTGAGATCTCACAAGGTATTACTCGGGACGACTGGGACAAGTGGGTCGAGGAACGCGAGGAACGGTCGGAATTGGTCCGGCAAATGGGACCCGGACGAGTTCTTTCGGGCTTCACCAATAATGCCAGTGGGATCATCTGGGGCGCGATGGATCTCATGTACTACGGATCCTGGTTCCATGACCCGCTCTATGGTTATGGCTGGGTGCCCACGGTAGGTCCAGGCTGGTCGCCCTTTTCTTATGGGCGATGGACGTGGCTTCCGGGGTGGGGTTACACCTGGATCGGATACGAACCCTGGGGCTGGCTGCCCTACCACTACGGCTCGTGGACTTACAATCAGGGGATTGGTTGGTGCTGGTTTCCCTCGGCGACCTTCGGGACCTGGTCACCGGCCGCCGTGCAATGGTACCGAGGCAACGGAGCGGTCGGCTGGTCACCGCGCTGGAGAGATTCGGGCGGCGCCTGCACCGCGCCCAACGGCTGCGTGGCGACTGTACCTGAAACTACCCTGTCGGAGGGGCGACCGGTCCGGCCGGGCGATATCCGCTGGGGGCGCTCCTTTGACAACGGCCGGCCCGTTGAGAGAGTGGACATCACGCCGGGGCGCAGTGCCTTGCTCCCCGGAAGCACGGTGGATTTTTCACGGGGGTTTGCCCGGGGTGCGGGTGATGCCGGTTCCACACGGGAAGGTGGCATCAGTGTGGTTGGCGGGACGACGGCTCCTGCCAGGTCGTCCGGCGTGGCCTTTGACCCGGATACTCGAACCTATGTGAACCGGCCGGAAGCACGCGCTGACACCGGGTCGGCAGGGGTGGCCGGGAGGTCGGGACGGGATGCGGCCTCCGGCATCGCGCGTCCGGGCCCTGTCAACAATTACCCGGTGCAGCCCGGATCTTGGGGGCGGCAGACCGGCTCTGCGCCGCGCGGGGAATCCGCACGGGGCGCCTCAGGCGCCGACGATAACGGCTGGATTCGCAGCAATGCCGTGGGTTGGGGGAATAATGCGGGCTCACGCACGGACTCGGGCGGAAGCCGCTCTTCCTCCAGTGCCGCTTCCTCCACTTCCAGCGGCGGTCGCAGCGCCAGCGGCAGTTCGGGCGGTTGGGGCGGTGACTCGAGCGCCGGCAGTCGGAGCGCCGGAGGTTCCGGGGGTAGTTCAAGCGGCGGCAGCTCCGGCGGCTGGGGCGGTGGTGGCCGTCCGTCTGGGAGCAGTTCCGGCGGCTGGGGCGGTGGTGGCCATAGCTCCGGTGGCGGCGGTTGGGGCGGTGGCGGCCGAAGCTCCGGCGGCGGCAGCTCCGGCGGCGGTTCCTCGGGAGCCGGCTCGACTCGGCGCTAGAGGTCGTTTCAGATCAAGCGATGTCAGGGGGCAGGCGAGAGGCCTGCCCCTTCCGCTTTCTGCAACCGTAGCGACGAGTTTGAAGTCCCGTGCAGCCGCATGGTAACCTACGCTCATGCCGATGACGCTTCTCGACGCTGAGCCCGTGAAGCCTCAGGGAATCCTCCGCCGTTACCTGGTTCTCTGGATCCTGCTGGCGGGAGGGGGAGGAATCATCCTCTTCATCCTGCTGCGGAACTACAGTGAAGAACAGGCCGTGGCGCGTTTTCTGACCGCGCTCCAAGCGGGCCAATTCGAGGAAGCCTACAAACTCTGGCAACCGGGACCGTCCTACACCTATCAGGATTTTCTGGCGGGCTGGGGTGAAAAGGGCGACTACGGCAGGATCCGTGAGTTCAAGATACTGGGTGCCCGCTCCGAAGGCTCCAGCACCGTGGTGGTCACGGTCAGCATCAACAAGGCGCCTCCCATCGAAATCGCTGTGGACCGCAAGACCAAGGGGCTGGCCTACTCCATCTTCTGAGCTCGGAATCCAACGAATGCTGCGAGTTGCGTTGGCTGCGCCCCATCATTTTGGAATCTCCACCCGCGTTTGAGGTTCCTGCGCGCCGCCGCACGGTAAAATGCGTGTTTTCATCAGTGGGATACCTGTACTGGCAGGATTTATGAAGACAAAGCC
>CAZHKT010000025.1:19913-31705 GCA_964533045.1 uncultured Acidobacteriota bacterium
GCCGGGCGAACGGCGCCCCGCGAGCAGCTTGGGCATTGCTTTCCTCATGGTGTGTCTCCAGGCCCTCGGGGTTTGGGGAATGCAGGCCGAGGCCCAGTCGGCTGGGGCTCGGCGTGTTTCCGGCGTGGTTGTCACGCGCAAAGACGAGGCGGTGCGCGGGGTCACGGTTATTGGACAAACTCCCTCCGGCGAGTCCCGCACGATGACCAACGAGGACGGCCAGTTCGAGCTCAATCTGCCAGCGGGAGCGCTGACCCTCCGGGTGGAAGGGAAGAATGTTGCCCCCTTGCAGAGGATTATCCCCGAGACCGAAACAACGGCCAATGGGGTGCTGGTGATTGATTTCACGATTCCGCCCCTGCACCAGAGTCTGGTGATCGTGGCCTCCGCGCTTCAGCCTGAAATCGAGCGGCGGAACGAGGAGGTATACCGAAGGACGCTATTTGCACGGGACGACCAGTTGCTCGACACGCTGGCGGCGGGAATCAACGTCGGCCAGCACGAAGGCGGGGGCAAATCCATCGAGATCCGCCGCTTCGGGTTCAACATGGATCACGGGGGCGTCAACGGCGGGTTGAAGATTCTGGTGGATGACATTCAGCAGAACCAGGGAACCCAGGGTCACGGGCAGGGTTATCTAGGGGCGCTGAAATCTCTGACGCCGGAGCTGGTCCAGGAAGTGGACATCCTGAACGGCCCCTTCAGCGCGGAGTATGGCGATTTTTCAGGTTTGGGAGTGGTCCACATCCGCCTGAAAGAAAGCCTGCACGACAAGCTGACCTGGCGATTGCAGGGCGGATCGTTCGGAAGCGGCCGGACCTTCCTGGGTTACAGTCCAGACCTCCAAGGGGTGGACTCCTTTCTCGCCTACGAAGGCTCGCGGACCGACGGGCCCTTTCTCAGTCCGCTTCGTTATAAACGAGATAATATAACCGGGAACTATACCCCCCACCTGACCCGCGATCGGGCCCTCGGATTCAAAATGAATTTCGGAAGGAATGATTTTAATTCCTCGGGTCAGATCCCGCTGGATCTGGTCGCTGCGGGCCAGCTGGACCGCTTCGGTTATATTGACCCGAGCAATGGCGGGCGCGCGCGGCTGGGGATGCTGGGCGTCTACTATCGGCAGGGTTTTGCTTCCGGCGACAGTCTCAAGGTGGACGGTTTCCTGAGCCGGTCGCTGTTCGACCTCTACTCGAATTTCACGTTCTACCTGAACGATCCCGTTCGCGGTGACGCGTTTCAGCAACATGACTCCCGTTATCAGGAAGGGGCCAACGCGCAGTACTTGCACCTTTACAAATTATCCGGCCGGCAGGCGTTGCTGACGGTGGGAGGAAATTTTCACGAGAACCAGATCAACGTGGGCCTCTGGCCGCGGCAGGGGCGCGATCCCCAGGGCGTGACCTCCAATGCCTACGTCCATGTGACCAACGCCGCGGGGTACGCGCAGCAAGGCATGGACTTCCTGCGCGGACGCCTGCACGCGGAAGGGGGACTGCGCTGGGATTACTTCCGTTTCCGGGTGGAGGACCGGGTTTCGCCCCCGCTCTCGGGCGCGCAAGGCGCGGCGCGCCTGCAGCCCAAAGCCGGCCTGGCCTTCACTCCCACCTACCGCTTCCCGCTGCGTTTTTCGTTCAACTACGGCCGCGGTATCTCGACGCAGGACGCGCGGGGCGTGATCCTGCGCCCCGAGGCGCCGCGCATTTCCACCACGGATTTCTACCAGGCAGGAGTCTCCTACCATGCGGGGCGCGCATCCTTCAGCGGCGACATGTTCTTCATTGATCGCTCCCATGAGCAGGTCTACGTCCCGGACGACGGGTCGTTCGAATTCAAGGGACCCAGCCGGTCTTACGGGTACGAAGCGAAAGCGTCCCTTCAGATTGCCCGCTGGCTGAGCTGGAATGCCGGCCTGACCCAGGTGACGAACAGCTTCTACCGCGGCACCACGCCGCGTCTTTACGTGGATAGCGCACCGCACACGGTGGCCAATGCCGGGCTGACCCTTTCCGGCTGGCAGGATTTCTACGGGTCGCTGCGCTACCGGCATATCGGCAATTATCGGCTGGATGGGCTGGACCCTTCGATTCGCGCCTCCGGCTTCGACGTGGTGGACCTCAGTCTGACCCGGCCGATTCGCCGCTGGGTGGATCTCAACTTCAGCCTCGACAACCTGACGGACAAGGTTTACTACGAGACGCAGAATTACTTCGAATCGAGGATCTCCCCGACGGCTCCCGCCACCTTCCGCATCCACGGCACGCCGGGATTTCCTATCGGGGTCACCGTGGGGGTGACTTTCCATCTCATGTCAAAGGATCAATGATGGGCAGCGGCGCACCCGCTTGGGCCGGTTTCAGGTTCCGGCCGCCCGCATGGAAGGCGGCCCCTCCGCCGAAGCGGAGGCTGCCGCGCCGCTGCCATCCCTGGTTCTATCAACGCTTGGGAGGGTTCGCTAAGATTTCTTCTACCGCCGATCGAACCTGCTCCGGTTTGACCGAAAGGATGCATTCCGGGCGTTCGAACTGGAGGCAGTGGTAGCCGGGGCAGGGATTACAGTCGAAGGGATTCTGAACCACGCGCCAAGGCGCGCGCGGACGCCACGGTCCCCAGATGGTTGAACTGGACGAACCGAAGATGACCACCCCCGGAATTCCGACCGCGCAGGCCATATGCGCCGGGCCGCTGTCATTGCCGACGAAGAGGCGAGCCCCGGCCAGCGCGGCGGCGAATCGCTTCAGCCCGGTGTCCTCCAGACGGCAGACTTTCCGGCCCGCGGCTCGTTCCACGTCGTCGAGCACGCGGGTTTCACCCGGTCCGCAGGAGTACACCACCCCGTAGCGCGATTCCAGCTCCGCCCCCAGCGCCGCAAAATGTTCCGGCGCCCACTGCTTGGTAGCAAACAGCGCGGTGGGATGGATCACCACGTACTCCTTACCGCCGATCCCCAGAGCCATGCGCTTCTGCGCCCACCAGCTTCGATCTTCGTCGCGGGTGTTGATTCGGGCTGATGGGATTTCCGTTCGCGGCATTCCGAGGTGAAAGAACGCGGAAGCCTGATGTTCCACCGTGTGAATCTGACCTTTCTGGAAAATTGTTTGCGGATCGGGGATCAGGAAATCATAGATGGACTTCCGCCGGAAATGTCCGAAGGCGGCCTTCCATCGGGCGCCGCTCCAGGAGGCGATGGTGGCGCTGGTGGGCCCGCCGTGCAGGTTCAGGCAAAGGGCATAGTGACGGCGGCGAATGCGGCGGATCGTCCCCCATCGCGCCCGCAGCTTGGCGAGCCCGGCCGTCCTGTCCACTTCCAGGATTTCATCCACGTGCGGGTTGTTCTCCAGCAGCTCCCGAAAAGGGCCCTCGACCATCACCGTGGTGTGCAGGTCGGGCCGCCACTCCTTCAGCAGCTGCAGGGCCGGGGTGAGGAGAATGATGTCGCCGATGGACCGCAGCCGGATAATCAGGATGCGCGCGCCGGAGGGAAGGGAAGGCAGAACGGTTTCGGCGGCGACGCGTGCGCTCACCCGGGCTACTCCGCTTCGATTCTGGCCTGATCCACGATCATGACGGGGATGTCGTCGTGGATGGGGTAGACGCGGTGGCACTTGCCACACTTCAATCCCTGGCCGTCGGCGGTGAGGGTGACGGGCACGCGGCACTCGGGCACGGGGCAGACCAGAATTTCCAGCAGTTCGGGATGGATGGCCATATTAGCCTCCTTGGGCGAGCGAGCGGACCTCGACGCAAATCTCCGACCGAATCTCTTTCCAGGTTCCGGGCGCGCTCTTCCATACCGCCATGATGGCCGATCCCTGGTAAACGCGTTCGAAGCCCGACTCGGACTGCGAAATTGTCTCGATCGGCACGATCCACCACTCGGGCCGGGGATCGGCGGTGAGCGTGAGCTTCACCTGCTGCCACTCGTCCACCAGGTGCAGTTCCGTGGCGCTCAGCTTGCCGCGAAATTCGAGTGGATAGCGGATCCCCGCTTCCTCGAAATAGCGGTCGTGAGCGTTGGGCGCGAGAAGGTTGAGGACCATTTCAACGCCCATCGCCAGGGGGTGGGCTCCGGGCTGGGCCGTGGCCAGGGACGAACGGCAGGCCAGCCGCCACACGCCCCCGCGCGACGACGTCTCGATGACTTTACGCGCCGAGAGCGAAATCTCGCCCCCGCGAACCCGATGCTGCGCCTCCCGTTCCAGGGTGATTCTGCCGCCATGCGGATCGGGTGGGGCCCATCGCCAGGGGCCGCCCGCCAGATCCCCGTTCTCGTCCAGGCGCAGGTAGTCGAAGTCCTCCCAGCTTTTCCAGGCCGGGAAGACGTAGGTGCGAAAGACATGCCGCGGATAATGGTCGTAGCGCAGCAGCGCGCCCAGATTGGCCTCCTTGGAGGATACCCGGTCGTGGATGGAGGCGGGGCCATCGCCGGGTGCGTCATGCTTCTCGATCTTCTGGTGCACCTGATCGTGATAGGCCTCGGGCCGGCGCATTAGAGAATTGATCAATTCCACCCGCTCCGGCTTGAAGCGCAGGCTGGCAATGGTTCCGCCGTCCGAGGGTTTCAGCAGCAAGGCGAAGACGGCATGGGAAAGCATGACTTCGTCGTGCCCGTCCACGTCCAGGTCGCGGATCTCGCAGCGGACGCCGTCCGTCGGTTTGACTCCTTCGGCCTGATCCAGGAGCGCTTCCGCCTCAATCAGGTTGTGCAGCAATTCGCTGCGCAGGTGGGGCGCGTAGAGCCCGCCGAAGACACCGTGCCAGTAAGCATCGTTGCACTGGGCGGCCAGGATGGGCGTTTCCATGGTCGGCAACTGCCCGGCGTTCGCCGAATCCGCCGCGCGCAAAGCCTGGTAGCGGGCGCTTGCCTCCAGCACCAGTTTGTTCATCAGGTTCGATTCCGCGTACTTGCTCATGAAGTTGCGCCACAAGCCGCCGCGCAGGAAGCGCTCGATGCGTGCCCCCTCGGGCAGCCGCTCAACTTCTTCCTGCACGCGTTTGAATTCCTGCGACGCGGCGGGCGGCAGCGCCCACTCCATCATTTCGGGATACGAGGCGGTGGGGAGATAAATGCGTCGCGAAGGCGGATAGGCGGCCAGGTAGTCCCCCAGCGTGGTGGTTTCGAGCCAGGAGCTTTCGTGTTCGATGGCCTGGAGGAAACGCTCCAGCCAGCCGTTGGTGTAGCAGTGATCGTAGGTGCCCGGCCAGACGCCGAATTTCTCGCAATCATCGCCCATGGCAAACAGGGCGCCGTACCAGCCCTCGCCCTGGCGCAACACCGCGATGGTTTCCGAAATGTCGCGGAAGGGAATCGTGTATCGCAGCGATTTCAGGCTGGGGACCAGGCGCAGCGCGGCGCCCGATTCTTCCGTGATGTAGGAGGTGTGCAACTCGCCCGGCGCCAGGCCGGCGGCGAGAAAATGCGTGTCGTCGAGCACCACGTAGCCCACGCCGGCGTCCGCCAGCGGCTTGGCGAGACTTGGTTCCCAGACGCGCTCCGCCACCCAGGCCCCGCGCGGAGCAGCGCCAAAATGCTTCTCCAAATAGTCGGACAATCGGAGGATCTGCGCGCGCTTATCGGGGTCGGGAATCGAAGGTAGGATCGGCTCGTAGTAACCGCCGCCCACCATCTCGATCTGCCCGCGCGCGGCCAGCTTTTTCAGCAGCGTCAAGAATTCGGCATGGTGTTGCTCCAGCCACGCCAGCAGGCAGCCGGAAAAGTGCAGGCTCAGGCGGATGGGGGGATGACGGTCCAGCGCCTCCACGAAGGGCAGATAGGATTTGTGATAGGCCTCTTCCATCACGTGGTCAAAATTGCCCACGGGTTGATGAGCGTGGATGAGGAGGGCAAAGGAGACTTTGGGCAAGGCGCTATCCTTGAAATCGCCGGTTTTGACCGGCCGCTTAGCCAACTAGGATAGAATGAAACGCGCTCGATTGTCAGCCGGAAAAGACAGACGCATGAAAGCCTTGAATCGTCGGCCTGTTGACCATCGCGAGCGGGGGAAATGATGGAAGAGTGGAGCGCAGGATTGGATTTGAACCTTCTTCTCGAGTTTTGCCGCGCAACGGAAAAGGAGCTGCTCTCCTGCCTGAAGAAAGCGGTGGAGATTGAGTCGCCCACCGGCTCCAAGCCGGGCGTTGACCGCATGGCGCGATTCTGCGCCGCGCAGTTCCGGGCGCTCGGCGGGCGCGTGAAGCTGCTGCGGCACCCGACGGCGGGCGCCGCCGTGACCGCCGAATTCTGGAGCCGTCTTCGTCCCGCCAGGCCGGTTCTGGTTCTCGGTCATCTCGACACCGTCTGGGACGCCGGCACGCTCAAGGTCATGCCCTTCCGCGTACGCGCGGGAAGGGCGTACGGCCCTGGCGTTTTCGATATGAAGTCCGGGATCGTCTGCGGCTTGTGGGCGATTCGCGCGCTGCAAGCCTGCGGGGTGACGCCGCGCCGCCCCGTGCGGGTGTTCCTCAACTCGGACGAAGAGACGGCCAGCGTCGCCTTTCGCAGGGAACTTCTGGCTGAAGCGAAGCGCGCCGGCGCCGTGCTGGTGCTCGAACCGGCCGCCGCAGGCGGCGCGCTCAAGACGGCGCGCAAAGGCGTGGGAGAATTTCGGGTGACGGTTCACGGGCGCTCGGCGCACGCGGGCATCAATCCCGCCGCCGGCGTGAATGCCATCACCGAGCTGGCACGGCACATTCTGCGCATCGAATCGCTGGCGCGGCCGCGCCGCGGCCTGACGCTGACGCCCGGCGTCATCGAGGGCGGCACGCGCGTCAATGTCGTGCCGGAGCGAGCCTCTGTGCGCGTGGACGTGCGCGTGGCTCGTTTGAAAGATATTGCCGCTATCGAGTCCCAGGTTCGCTCCTTGAAACCGATTCATCCCGAAGCGCGGCTCGAGATCGAGGGCGGCATCAACCGTCCCCCGCTGGAACGCGCCGTGACCCGCGACCTGTATCGAGTGGCACGCAGACTGGCTGCGCCAATGGGGATGGCGCTCGAAGAAGCTTCCACGGGCGGCGGTTCGGACGGGAACTTCGCCGGAGCCCTGGGCATTCCGACTCTGGACGGATTGGGCGGCGTGGGCGACGGCGCGCACGCTCGCGACGAGCACGTCATCGTCCGCGAACTGCCGCGCCGCGCCGCGCTGATTGCGGCGCTGCTCGCCACGCTGTAGAGTGCCGCCCGGTTTCTGGCCTGGCGGTCATTCTCGCGGAACCGCGAGCCCGGCGCTGCGAGTCCCGGGACCGCAGGCATCCTGCCTGCCCGTGCTTGAATTCCTTGCAGGCGGGACGCCTGCGGTCCCGGGGGATGCGCACCCGCCTCCGGCCCGCCCGCGGGCGCAGGTCACAGAACTGCGATAGAGCCTCAGTGTTTCTTGCCGGGCAGTTTGGGTTTGCTGGCTTCTTCCTTCTGCTTGACCATTTTCAGGGCCATGCTGCGGATCACTTCCGCCACGTTCTTGTTGAGCATGAGGCCTTTCAGGTCGCGTTCGTTGAGGCGATTGAGCAGAGGAAGCCCCACGTCGATGGGCAGGCGGGGATTATTGATCAGCGCCCGGATGACGTTGTAGTTCTTGGCGAACTTGCGGCTCGAGGCGATCAGCCGCAGGATCTCTTCCGTGACGTTCTTCATGCCCGCGATATTCTCGATTTCCATGTCGGAAATCTTGGGCGACTGTAACACCGCGCGCGCCACGATCTTGTTCGAATCCCGAATCAGAACCAGACGCTCTTCCTGATTCCCGGTGAGAGCGGTCTTGATCTTTTCCGCCGCGGTCATGCGCCCGATGCGCTGGAGCAGGGTGACGCGCTCTTTCTCCCGGCCCACTTCCTCGCCGGCCGCCGCGGGCGCAGAGGCGGCGGGCGCCGCCGCCGTTGCCGGTGGTGCGGGCTCGGCGACCGTGGCCTCGTGTTCGAATTTCCGGGCCTGCTCGATCCACTCGCGCAGCGCAGGTGACAGCGCGGGGTTCGCCAGCAGCGCGCCGGCAATGTCCGGCCGCCCGAAGATGAGGTGCTGGGCGGCGAAGTCGAGCACCTCGGGCGGCGTGGTGGCGGCGGAAAGCACGGGCAGGAGTTCCGCCGGCGTCATGGCCTGAAGCGTTTTCTGCGCTGCCTCGCCAATGGAGGCGTCGGCATCGGCGGTGAGGAAGACCAGAATTTCGATCTTCTCCGCCGGGGGGGCTGCGAGCCCGCCCTCGGCGGCGCTGCGGCGGATCGCCTCGGGAGGATGGCCTTCGCGAAATGTGTCGATGAGTCGGCCGGGAATGGGAGCACCTCAGGGGGAAGTCTTGCGCACATCGTTCGCCGTCAGCCGGACGGTCTTGACTTCGCCGCGCCGCCCCAGCGGCTTGAGCGTTTCGCCGTTGAGCGTCAGCACGACTCCCAGCGCGTTGCCGGTAGTGACGCTGAAGTTCTCTTTGGCCTGCAGCGTCTCAAACTCGCCGGGAGCCAGAACCCGCTGCAAGACCATCTTGCCGTCGGCATCCACCGCCACCCAGGAACGTTCCGTCGCCGCCACCTGGAGCGTCAGGTTCGCCCCGGCGGGGAGCGGCGAGGATTCTGGCGGCGTCGCCGCGGCGTCCGCAGGGGGCGGCGTCGGCGACGCCGGTTGACCGGCCGTCAGCGTGCTTCCTCCCTCGGCGGAGGGCGCCGCGGGAGGCGGCGCGGGCGCCGACGGGGTCGCTGCCGGAGCGACGACGGGTGCGGGCGGCGCCACCTCGGATTCGGCTCGGGTGTAAAGGTAAAGCAAGTATCCCGAACCCAGCAGCACGGCGGCGACCAGCACGGCCAGCAGCGGGGCCCGCGAGGCGTCGCCCTGCGGTTCCGGGTGGCCGCGGGTCAGGCGGCTGAGGTCGGTGTCGCTGCCCGGCGGCGCCAGCAGGTGGTACTCCGCCATGACGTGATCTTCGTCCAACCCGAGATACCTGGCGTAGGCCCGGACGAAACTTCGCGTGAAGATGCCGCCGGGCAGCTTGGCCAGGTCCTCGTCCTCGAGCGCCTTGAGAAAGCGCACGCTGATCTTGGTCGAGGCAGAAATCTCCTCCAGGGTCACACCGCGCATCTCGCGTTCCCGCCGCAGGTTTTCGCCAAACGTGGCCATCGGGGAGACTCTTCGATGAGCGATAATATTTCTACGCCTCGGGCGTGTCAACGGGAATCCCGGCGCCCTGCTCGCGCGGGAAGTGGCTGAATTCATAAAGAGTTACCGCCGTGCAGCGGAAAAATGTGTTGAAATGCCGCGCCCGATAGCCTTAAAGTGAAGGGCGGAAACCGGACGACGGGCCGCGGCACATGGATCCTTACGAAGAGATTGCCGAATTGAAACGACAGATCGAGCGCCTCTCGGTCTTCCACGAGATCGGCAAGGCGCTGGCCTCCACCATTGATTTGCAGAAAATTCTGCAGACCGTGATGGAAAAGATCAGCGACCACCTGCAGCCCGACACCTGGTCGCTGCTGATGATTGACGAAGCGACCAACGAACTTTACTTCGAGATCGCCATCGGCGCGGGCGCCGACAAGCTCAAGGACGTGCGCCTGAAAATGGGCGAAGGCATCGCGGGCTGGGTGGCGCAGCACGGCGAACCCCTCCTGATCGAAGACGTCAAGCGCGACCCGCGCTTCTCCCAGCGGGTGGACGAAATCACCAAGATGGACACCCGCTCCGTGGTGTGCGTCCCCATCAAGGGCAAGGAAAAGATTCTGGGCGTGATTGAGATCATCAACTGCCTGGGGCGCGAAAGCTTCAAGCGCAGCGACATTCCCGTCCTCAAGAGCCTGGCCGATTACGCCGCCATTGCCCTTGAAAACGCCCGCTACATCCAGCGCATTCACGAACTGACCATTACCGATGATTGCACGGCGCTCTACAACGCGCGCCATCTGAACTTCGTTCTCGATGCCGAGATTTACCGCTCCACCCGCTATGGATACGAGTTTTCGGTCATCTTCCTCGACCTCGACCACTTCAAGCAGGTGAACGACACGTACGGCCACCTCTACGGCTCGAAGCTGCTGTGGATGATCGGCGACATCATCAAGGGCCACTTGCGCCTGATTGATTACGCCTTCCGTTATGGCGGCGACGAGTTCGTCATCCTGCTGCCGCAGACTTCGAAGGAAAACGCCGTGCAGGTGGTCCGCCGCTTGAAGAACCTCCTCAATTCGAAAACCTTCTTCACCGAAGAGGGCCTGAATATCAAGGTCACCGCCAGCTTCGGCGTGGCCGGATTCCCCCAGGACGCCAAGACCCGCCGCGACCTGCTGCGCATGGCCGACGAGGCTATGTACACCGTCAAAAACACCACCCGCGATTCCATCGCCCTCGCCGGTGAAGGCATCCGCCCGTAATTCCCTGGGAGCGCAGGCGTCTCGCCTGCAAGCTGGCGCGGCGGTGTCCCCCCGCCTGGAGCGGCGAGGTCCTCATCGCTGAAGGCGCCGGCGCGGACACCGGCGCTGCAGCCGGACTGCCCGTCTGCGGAAGTTGCACTGCGTGCCGCTTTGTGGTACCTATGGGCGCGGCTCTAGTGTGGCGCGTCTAACGGTTCTTCACAATGGCGGAGGTCCTCCGTGGTCTTCTCCGTGGTTTCGGCCGAGCGGAACGTAGCGTCGCCCTTCAGGGCGACACGTACGGGTGGCGGCCTGAAGGCCGCCGCAATGAGCTGCCCCGCGATCGAATAGTTATCTTCGACGCGCCACACTAGGTCGGTCTTCTCTCCCCGGGAATCATGGCTGCTGACCCGATTGACGCCTACCGGCGACAAATTGAACGCGACTTGCGGGACGGGAACGCCACAGAGCACACCCACCGGCCCGCCTTAAAGACCCTCATTGAATCACTGGCCCCTGGAGTGACGGCCACGAACGAGCCCCGGCGCGTCGAATGCGGCGCTCCCGACTTTGTGATCTCGCGCAAGGCGGCCCACGGCCCGGTAACACTTGGCCACATCGAAGCCAAAGACGTGGGCAAGGACCTGGACGAAATCGAGCGGTCCGAACAGATGAAGCGGTATCTCCCCGCCCTCCCCAATTTGATTCTTACTGACTATCTGGAATTCCGCTGGTACGTCAATGGCGAGCATCGGCACACAGCCCGGCTCGCCCGCGTTGCCAAGGGCGGCAAGCTGGCCCCGGAAAAAGACGGGGCGCAAGCCATCGGCGATTTGCTGACCGGCTTTCTTGCCCAAGAAGCGCAAGCCATCAATGACCCGAAGGCCCTTGCCCTTCGCATGGCCCGGCTTACGCACTTTATCCGGGACATGATTGTGACGGCCTTTGGTGGCACGGGCGTCTCGCCCGTGGGAGAGCATGGGCAGGATGCCCATGCCACGGCCTCTGCCACTCTCCGGGATTTGCATAACGCTTTTGAGAAGGCCCTGATTCCCGATCTACCGATCCCGCAGTTTGCCGACATGTTCGCGCAGACTCTCGCCTATGGATTGTTCGCGGCCCGCTGCAATCATCATGGGCCGAAAGGCTCTTTCAAACGGCTGGGGGCGGCATCGGAAATTCCGAAAACCAATCCCTTCCTTCGCCAACTCTTTGAAACCATCACCGGCACGGCCCTCGATGAGGAGCCTTACGCGGGATTTGTGGATGATCTGGCCCAACTCCTGGCGGACACGGATATTGACGCTGTGCTGGCTGACTTTGGCAAGCGGACCGCCCGCCAAGACCCGGTAGTCCACTTTTACGAAACCTTCCTGGCGGCCTATGACCCCAAGTTGCGCGAATCGCGGGGAGTCTATTACACCCCGGAGCCGGTGGTTTCTTACCTTGTGCGGTCCGTGGACTAT
>CAZHKT010000026.1:0-30484 GCA_964533045.1 uncultured Acidobacteriota bacterium
TTATTCTCGCGCGGGTAGATATCGTCCATGCCGCGCCCCTGCACGGCCACGGTCTTTCCATTCTTGGCTTCCAGGGCGCCGCGATGGGCACAAGAATCCGCCCCACGCGCCAGGCCGCTGACGATGATCACCCCCCGCTCAGCCAGTTCGCGCGCCAGCCGGTGCGCCACCTGGCTGCCGTAAGCGCTCGGCTTGCGCGTCCCCACCATGGCGAGACAGCAGCGGGAAAGCACCTTCGCATCGCCGCGCACGTAGAGGACGAGCGGCGGGTCGGGAAGCTCCCGCAGCCGCGGCGGATAATCTGGGTCGTCGAAGGCCAACAGCGTGCAGCGGGCCTTCTCGGCGGCCCGCCGTTCGCCCTCGGCCTCGTTCAATCCCGCCTGCGCGAAGATGGCCTGCGCGGCTTGCGCAGGGATGCCGCAGCTTTCCAGCTCCGTCAGCGAAGCGTGGTAGGCCGCCTGCGCGCTGCCGAAGTGGTCGAGCAGGCGATGCGCGCTGCGGATTCCCAGGCCGTCAATCCGTGCCAGCCCCAGCCAGTAGATGATCGAGTCGCGGTCCATGATTCATTGTCCGCCATGCGTCACGGGCGTCGCGCCTGTGCACGCGCGACGCGAGTGCCGCCATAGTGCCGGTCCGCCCATACCATTGCAAATGCGGGCAGAGTTGCGCAAGCTGAAAAACGAGTGGCCCCCTGGGAGGGGCACGACGCGCCGTGCCCCCACGACTTATTCCTTGGTGGTCAGCTCAAAGATCTTGGCGTCGAGGAAGAGCTGGAAGAGCACGGGATCGAGGAGCTGCGAGCGGACTTCCTGGCCGATGATGTCGAGCGCGCGTTCGACGGGGACGGCGCGCTTGTAGGGCCGGTCGCGGGCGGTGAGGGCGTCGAAGATGTCGGAAATGGTCATCATCTTCGACTGGAAGGGGATCTCGTCTGCCTTCATGTGGTAAGGGTATCCGCTGCCATCCAGCTTTTCGTGGTGAGCTTTGGCGATGATGGGGACGTTCTTCAGTTCCTTCGTCCACGGAATCTGATTGAGGAAGCGGAAGCTGTGGATGACGTGCGATTCAATCTGGACGCGCTCCTCGGGATCCAGGCTGCCCTTGGGAATGCTCAGGAAGCGAAATTCCTCGGGCGATATCAGCGGTTCGGTGGGCCCGGAGGGATCCTCAAACGACCAGCTTGCAATTTCCGCCAATTTTTCCGAGGCTTTCTCCGGCAACACGGTGGGCTCGTTGGCTTGCAGGACGGCTTGCAGGAACTCATCCAAGTGCTTCAGTTCGCTGGCGTTCTCTGCCTCAATGGCCGCGAAGGCCTCCTCGTAATTCTGGTTCCCGTGGGCCAGCAGGTGGTCCAGCTTCTTGCGCACGCCATCCAGCTCCAGCACCTTGCGGATGTACTGGAAGCGCTTGTGAATCAGGTTGAGCTGAGACGGATAAAGCTTCTTGGCCTTAACCAGGACCTCCTCGCGCACACCGACCTTGCCGAAATCGTGGAGGATGGAAGCGTAACGGATTTCGCGGATATCTTCGCGCGTAAATTTGATTTCCTTGTACGGCCCTGAATCGGTGCGGTCCACCGCCTCGGCCAGGCCGACCGTCAGCTTGGCAACGCGCTCCGAATGCCCGAAGGTGGTGGGGTCGCGAGACTCGATGGCCAGCACCGAGGCGCGCACGAAGCCTTCAAACAGATTTTCGATTTCGCGGTAGAGCAGGTTGTTTTCCAGAGCCACGGCCGCCTGGCTGGCGAGCGACGAGGCCAGTTCCTGGCTGCGCTCGGAGAACGGCACCACCTCTTTGTGAACGATCTGGCGCGAAAGCAGTTTCACCGAAGGATTCCGCTTGGCGTTGATCAACTGCAGCACGCCGATCACTTCGTCCTTCTGCGTCTTCATCGGGACGACCAGCATCGACTTGGTCCGGTAACCGAAGCGAAGGTCAAAGTCGCGGTTGAGCTTGAACGGCATGTGGCGCATCCGGTAAGCATCCTTGATGTTCAGGATCTTGCCGGTGGATGCGGCGTAGCCGGCGATGCTCCGGGTATCGATGGGCAGGGTAAACTGCCGGAAGGGCACCGAGTGGCTGTCGCTCTGGGTGAGCTTGAAGACCAGCTGCTTGGTGCCGGCGGATCTTTCCTCGACCAGGTAGAGCGAGCCCGCGTCGCAGCCGGTGATTTCGCGGCTCTTGGTCAGGATCAGTTCGAGCAGCGCGTCGGTGTTGCGCTCGGTGGAAAGGGCGATGCCGATGCGATTGAGCGTTTCCAGCTCGCCCACCACCAGGCGCAACTGCTGTCCGGCGCGCCGGCGGTCTTCTTCCACTTTCAGCGTGTTGAAAGCGCTCTCGATCGCCCGGGCCAGCATGGCCTTCGGGACTTTGGACGGCAGGGTGACGAAAAGGCGATCGTCCAGGCTGGTGCGGGCCCTGGCGGGACGGTCCTGCAGATAGATCAAGCGCCAGTCGGCTGAAGGGGGGGTGCGTTCTTGAAGACGGCGAAAGTCGTCTTCGCGCGCGTCGGCGACGAGCACGGCGGGCGAAGCCCAAACGGCCGGGGCGTTATCGTTTCGTGGGACCGGGTTGAGGCGATAGTCGCCGCCCAGCTGCTTCAGAACTTTGCCGAGAGCGGAGGGCTGGAAGTAGTAGAGGTTCTTCGCCATAACCCTGTGTGTTCCGAAGCGGCGCCACCCCACGGGGAGCGCCGCCCGGCGATGGTTGCCGGTTCCGGCAGCGCCCGCCCTCAGGTTGCCAGGGCGGCGATTCCCCTTTGCCCCCGGCGTCGCCGCGGGCGCTGCACCCGGTTACTCCGACTTCCCGAAACTGCTGATCGCCTTCGCTTCGTCGTCGTAGACATCAAAGACCGTATAGAGCTTGGTGATCTGGAGCAGGTCGTGGACCTTCTTGGTCAGGTTGAGCAGCTTCAGCTTCCCCCCCTGATTGGAAACGGTGGTAAAGCCGCTCACCAGTTCGCCGATGCCCGAGCTGTCGATGTAGGTCACATCGGCGAGATTGAGCAGCAGGTGCTTGGTGCCCTTCCCCAATTGTTCGCGAACCAGTTCGCGCAACTGCGTGCAGCCCTCACCCAGGGTGATCCGGCCGCTCATATCCACCACAGTGACGCCATCCACCTGGCGCAACGTCGCTTTCATGCTCACGGTACTTTCCTCCTTCAGTGATCAGTCGAATGGTTCTGGTTCAGTTTCTTGACGAGGATGACTTCGGTGCCTTTGCCTTCCTGACTTTCGACGCGGTATTCATCCATAAAAGCGCGAATCAAGAAGATGCCCCGGCCGGACGAATTCAGGATGTTTTCATCCTGAAGCGGATCGGGTACCTTCTTCGGGTCGTACCCTTCGCCCTGGTCGCGCACCCGGATCTCCAGCCGGTCGTTGAAGATCTCGAAGCGCAGCCAGACGCTCTTGTTCGGGTCGTTCTTATTGCCGTGCCAGATGGCGTTGATGAGGGTTTCGTGCACCGCCATGTCGATGCGGTGCTGGTCGTCCTCGTCAAATCCCGCCGTCCCCGAGACGCGGCGGGCCACTTCCTCCGCCACCTCGCAGTTCCTGAGGTCGCTCTCCAGGACAAGTTCCACCACGCTGCCTTCCGCGCTCATAGGGTTTGCGGGCGAGCTATATTATGGCCGTTTCACCAAAACTACAATAGCGGTTTTTCCGGTTTCGTTCAACGCGTCTGGGAGCTTTGGCATGCTGCCGGCGGATGCCGGAGCGCCGTCCTCACCCCCGCAGGTCTGCATGAAAACCGATTGACGTGGCGGCACGCTTCCGCCCGCCAGGCGGATGATCAACCGGATAGCGACCTTTCCGGGTCGCCGCTACACTGCTTTTCCGTGAGGGATGAGACCGACACTGAAGCCGGAGGCGCCAGGGGGGGCTCAGCCCGTTTGAAAGATTCGGGTCGCCCATTCCACGGCGCGAAGGTGGCAGTCCGGGGCAGCGTCGGGCTCCAGTCGGAGGCGGGCGGCGATCTGCTGGAATTCCTCCCAGTTTCCGGCTTCATAGGCGAGCGCCGCTTGGTAGTAGGGCTGGAAGGGACCGCCCTGCTGGAGCAGGGCGGCCTTGATGTCTTTCGAAACCGGCAGTTCGACCAACACATCCTGCATGGGCCGTTCCAGGATCGCATCCAGGAGCGAGAGCATGCCCAGCAGGAAAAGGTCGGCTGCCTGGGAGCCCACGCCGCAGCGCACTCCCAGCAGTTGGCAGAACTTCCCGCGCACCAGTGAGGCAATGGCAAGTTCGGCGGGTCTATCCTCGGCCAGCGCCAACAGCGCCACCATCGAGACCCAGCGGCGCACCTGCCGTTCGCCCAGCAGCGTCAGCCCGTGACGGATGGAGGTCACATCTGTCCGCAATCCGAAGATGGGCGAATTGAGATAACGCAGCAGGCGGTAGGAGAGCGAGGTTTCGAGGCTGATGGCCGATTCCAGCTCTTCCAGGAGCATCTCCGGTTCATTGGCGGCATTCAGAACCCGCAAGTAATTCAGCTTGTAGGCGGGGATATCGCGGCGGGAGAGCATCTCCGGCCGCTGGATGAAATACCCCTGAAAGTAGTCGTAGCCCCAGGCTCGCGCCTCTTCAAAGGCCTGGCGGGTCTCCACCTTTTCCGCCAGCAGTTTGATTCCGCGCCTCTGGCATACCTCCGCCCAGGCTTGGCACTGCGGGCGCGAGGCCTGCAAGAAATCGATCTTGGCGTAATCGGCGAAGTCCAGGAAGGGATTGTCCGGCTGGGGCGCCACCAAATCGTCCGCAGCCACTTGGTAGCCTGCTGACTTTAGTCGCTCACAGGCGGCCAGCACCTCGTTGTCGGGATCGATGGTTTCCAGAATCTCGATCACGACGCGCTGGCGGGGAAGCAGCAGCCCGAAATCCTTCACCAGCAGGGTTCGCGTCAAATTAATGAAGCCCTTGCCGCCTGCCAACAGGACATCCACTCCCACCAGGAAGAGTTGGTCCACGACGGCGCGCGAAGCCGTATCGCCATCCTGGCAGCCAAAGAAATTTTCCACACCACCGCGGAAGAGCAGTTCGTAGCCCGCCACCGCCTTCTGCCCGGTGAAGATCGGCTGACGCGCGATGTACCGCTCTGACGTCAAGTGCTGCTCCCTTCCAGGCGGCGCGGGTCCATGCTTCGATCTCCCGCCTGGCGGGCCATCTTCCTATCTATCGGCTGAAAACGCGGGGAGTTTGGTGCGCCATCCGGGGAAGGTTCCCCTCGGTGCCCTCGGAGTCCGGTCAGGATGCGGAGGGGATGTAGGTGGCGGAGGTGGTTTCGGTTTCCCAGACCCGGACGGCGGCCACGCGCACACCGTGGGGGCGAACCTGGGCGTCCAGGCCGTCGGCGAAGTATTTGGCCATGTTCTCGGCGGAGGGGTTGATGGTGTCAAACGGCGGGATGTCATTCATAAAGCGGTGGTCGAGCCGCTCGGCCAGGTCGCGCAGCGCCCCACGCAGATCCACGAAATCAATGAGCAGGCCCGTCGCGTTCAGTTTCTCGCCCGCCACCGTCACCTGCACCTTGTAGTTGTGCCCGTGCACGTTCTCGCACTTGCCCTGGTAGCCGCGCAGCGCGTGCCCGGCGGCAAATGTGTGTTCGACGGAAACTTCGTACATTCACCAATCCTTTGCGTGTGGCTGGCCTTCTTCCATCAGCCACCAGCGGTTCTGCTGTTCACGCGTCACTGCTTTGTCATTCTCGCATGAAAGCCCGGACTTCTTCCACCCTGTCGGTGCGCCGGTAGCGGGGGAGGCTTTCCAGAAAGACGCGCCCGTAGGGCTTCGTCACGATGCGCGAGTCGAGAATGGCCAGCACGCCCCGGTCCGTCTCGCTCCGAATCAAGCGGCCGAAACCCTGTTTGAGGGCGATCACCGCCGCCGGCACCTGGTATTCGGTGAAGGCGTTGCCGCCGTCTTCATTGATCAGGCGGATGCGCGCCGCCACCACCGGGTCCGACGGCACGGCGAAGGGCAGCCGGTCGATGATCACCGCGCTCAGTTGCGGCCCCTGCACGTCCACGCCCTGCCAGAACGAGCTGGTGGCGAAGAGGACGGCGTGGCGCGTGGAGCGGAAGCGGTCGAGCAGTGCGGTGCGCGGCGCCGTGCCCTGGAGCAGCATCGGGTAGCGCAGGCGGGGTTTGACGCGCTCGAAAATCTCGCGCATCTGCTGGTAGGAGGTGAAGAGCACAAAGGCGCGCCCGTGGGTGGCCTTGAGAATTTCAACCACTTCCTCCGTGGCCAGGCGCACGAAGTCCGGCTCGCGGGGGTCCGGCAGGTGGGCCGGCGTGTACAGCAGCGCCTGCTCGCTGAAGTCGAAGTGTGATTCCAGAACCCTCTCCTTGGCGTTCTGCACACCCAGGCGAGCCTTCAGGTAATCGAACTTCCCGCTCACCGCCAGCGTCGCGGACGTCAGCACGATGGCGGGCACCTGGTCGAACAGCTTTTCGCGCATCAGCGCCGAAACATCGATGGGCGAAACTTCCAGAAAAACCCCCCGCCCGCGCCGCTCCCACCAGTAAACGTAATTGCGTTCCTTCGACTCCAGCGCGAACTCGAAACCCTTGCGCAGTTCTTCGGCGCGGCGGGCGAGGTTATTCACTTCCTCCGGACGATCCTTGAGGCGGGTGAGCTCGGTCGCCAGGCGCACCAGGGCGTTGAGCAGCGCGGAGTACGCCCCGCGGTTGTTTTCGAGAAACTGCTCGCGGTTGTGAAACGCCGTGCGGCCGTCCTTGGCGGGGAAGAGATCGAAGAAGATGTCGGAGCGGTGGCGCAGATCGGCGACCGCGCCGGCGATCTCCGCGCTTGCGATCTGCTTCATTTTGACGGTCGCTTCCGTGTCACGAGCCAGTTCCTCCACGCGGTAGTTCGACACCTGCACGCCAAAATACTGGGTGGCGACATCCTCGATGGCGTGCGCCTCGTCGAAGATGATGGCGGCATAATCCGGCAACAAGCTGCCGAACTCCTGCTGGCGCAGCCCCAGGTCGGCGAAAAACAGGTGATGGTTCACAATCAAGATGTCCGACTCGGCGGCGCGCTGATGCATC
This sequence comes from uncultured Acidobacteriota bacterium, assembly GCA_964533045.1. Lineage (GTDB taxonomy): Bacteria > Acidobacteriota > Terriglobia > UBA7540 > UBA7540 > JACQNR01. Next base: position 7,049 of record CAZHKT010000026.1, read on the forward strand.
AAGGTGATGAAGCAGCGCTCGAATTCCTTGCACTTCTGTCCCGTGCAGGTGTCGCTGCGCGCGTCGATGCGGCTCCAGAGTTCACTGGTGTCCTGCAGGCCGGCAATCTCGGCCCGGTCGCCCGTCTGGGTTTGCGGCTCCCATGCCTTGATCTGCGCGAAAACGTCCACTTCTTCCAGGCCCGAAAGCACCGCCTGTTTTTCGATGTCGTAGAGCTTCTGGCGGCAAAGGTAATTCTGCCGCCCTTTCATCAGCGTGACCCTCATTCCGGGAAACAGCTTCTTGAGAAAGGGAATATCTTTGAAAAAGATCTGTTCCTGGAGCGTCTTGGTGCCGGTGGAAATCACGACGCGCTCGCCCCGGCGCAGGATTGGAACCAGATAGGCCAGCGTCTTGCCGGTCCCGGTCCCCGCCTCGACAATCAGATGCTGGCGGTTTTCCAGGGCCGTTTCCACCGCCTCCGCCATCTCCAGCTGGCCGCGGCGGAACTCAAACTTGGGATGATGCTTCGCCAGCCAGCCGCGCGGACCGAAAATGGATTCCAGCGTGGGTCGCGCCGCCTTTCTGGGGGAACTGAAGGTCATTGGCATCGGATGGCCGGGAAACGAAAATCGGAAAACGAAAAACGACCAACGCAAGTTAGAATCAAAGAGAAAGGATAGCACAGCCACCATAGCGCGGCTCGGCGGGCCGCGCCGCCGTCCCCCCCGTCCGATGGGGGCGCAGCAACCGTTGCATGAGACTTCCGCGAATCGTCATTCTCGGCCGGCCCAACGTGGGCAAGTCCACGCTCTTCAACCGCATTTGCGGCCAGCGGCGCGCGCTGGTGGGCAACGAGCCGGGCATGACGCGCGACCGTCTGTACGCCCCGGCCGAATGGCTGGGCAAACGGTTCGAAGTGGTGGACACCGGCGGCATGGTCCCGGCCGACAAGGAACAGATTCCTTCCGAAATTCTGCGCCAGGCGCGGGTGGCCATCGAGGAAGCCGCGCACCTGATCCTGGTGGTGGAAGCGCGGGAGGGTATTGTCCCGCTCGACGAGGAACTCGCCGCGCTGCTGCGAAGGACCGGCAAGCCTCTGGCGCTCGCCGTCAACAAGGTGGATGCCGCGCAGCACGCGCCCCTGGCGGGGGAATTTCATCGCTTGGGAATCCGGAATCTATTTCCCATCTCCGCCGAGCACGGCCTGGGCGTCGATGATCTGCTGAGTCACGTAACAAAGGATCTTCCCGCCGACGGGGTGCAGGCTCGTAGCCCCGACGGGGATGCCACCCCCCGGGGCAGCGCCACAGAACCCATCAAGGTCGCCATCATCGGCCGGCCGAATGTGGGCAAATCCACGCTGCTGAACTGCCTGACCCGAGAAGAGCGCGCGATTGTTACGCCCATCGCCGGCACGACGCGCGACGCCGTGGACGCCGAATACGAGCACGACGGCCAGCGCTATCTCTTCATTGACACCGCGGGCATCCGCCGCAAAGGAAAGACGAAACTGTTGGCGGAGAAGCTCAGCGTTATCCAGGCGCGCAAGCACCTGGAGCGCGCCGACGTGGCGTTGCTCCTGATTGATGCCCTGGAGGGCGTGACCGCGCTCGACACCCACATCGGCGGCTACGCGCACGAAAGCCGCCGCTCGGTCATCATCGTGGTCAACAAGTGGGACGCCATCCCGAAGGGTCGGACCACGACGCAGGACTTCACCCGGGCCCTGCGCGGGCGTCTCAAGTATCTCGACTACGCGCCGCTGGTCTTCCTGAGCGCGCGGAGCGGCCAGCGGGTTGAGAAGCTATTCGGCCTGATCCGGGAAGTGGCCGCCGCCCGCCAGCGGCGGATCACCACCGCAGAAATGAACAAGTTCCTCGCCGAAGTGGATTTTGACCGCGCCACCCAGCCCAGCGCCCGCCGCCTGCGGATCTATTACATGACCCAGGCGAGCGTCGCTCCGCCCGCCTTCGTGCTGTTCACCAACCGCGCCGGCAAGCTCCACTTTTCCTTCGAGCGCTTCCTCGAAAACCGCATTCGCGAGCGCTTTGGATTCGTGGGCACCCCCATCATCCTCAAAGCCCGCGCCAGCAAGTAGCGCCGTCGCGGGATCGCCGGCATCTTGCCGGCAAGTTACCGAAAGGTTTTGCCGGCGGGACGCCGGCCCAACCAGAACTGCAAAAATTACAGTCCAGCCTTGCCGGGGGCGGGCGGGATGCTATACTCAACTCGTTCGTTTATAAGCCCTTTCAGGGGCGGGGTCTTCATACCTACAAACAGGATACGGCCCCTGAGAACAGGAGGATACGACCCATGTCCTGGGAGATGGTGGTCGTGCGGGTTCTATTTGTCATCATCCTCGCCGCCACGTCCTATACCTTAAGGCCATTTGATCTTTCTTCCCTGGCCGCGGGGGCGCTGGGGATTGCCATCGGCTTGTTCTTCGTCTGGTTCGAGCTGCGTCTGGAACGCGCCAGCCTCAAGCGCTTGATCGGCGCGGCGGTCGGCTCCATCCTCGGCATCGCGGGTTCGGTGATGATGGGCCATCTGCTGAACCTGACCGCCATTAGCAAGAATTCCCTTTCCTTTTTCCAGGTGACGCTGCTGCTGTTGATGACCTATGGCGGTCTGGTGCTGGGGGCCAATAAGGGCGATCTGCTGAACCTTTCCGCTCTGGGGGGGCTGTTCGCGGGCGAGCGGCAGTCGCGCAAACACTTCAAGATTCTCGACACCAGCGTCATTATTGACGGCCGCATCGCCGACATCGGCGAAACCGGATTTATCGACGGCGTGCTCATCATCCCGCAGTTCGTGCTGCGCGAACTGCAGATGATCGCTGACTCGTCCGACTCGCTCAAGCGCAACCGGGGCCGGCGCGGGCTCGACATCCTGCAGCGCATGCAGAAGATGGGCACCATCCAGGTTCAGATCGTGGAAGACGACTTTCCAGCCATCCGCGAAGTGGATCTGAAACTCATCGAACTGGCGCGGCAGTACGAGGGCAAGATCGTCACCAATGATTTCAATTTGAACAAGGTGGCTCAGCTTCAGGGGGTGCCGGTGCTGAACGTCAACGAGCTGGCCAATGCGCTCAAACCCGTCGTACTTCCGGGCGAAATCATGCGCGTCTTTATTCTCAAAGAGGGCAAGGAATATAATCAGGGCGTCGCGTACCTCGACGACGGCACCATGGTGGTGGTGGATAACGCGCGCAAGATGATTTCCAAAACCATCGATATTTCCGTGACCAGCGTCCTGCAGACGACTGCCGGCAAGATGATCTTCGGAAAGTATGACGACCGGCAGCGCGCCGAGCCGGCGCACCAGTAGCGCCGGCGGGTTCTTGGGGGCAAACCATTGGGGCCCTTTTGCGTTTTGCTTTTGTTCGCTGAGAGCTAATACCTGGGAGCTGTTTATGAGCGTGGTCGCCATCATTCCGGCCGCCGGGGTGGGCCTGCGCATGGGCGGGCAGACGCCCAAGCAGTTCCTCTCGCTCGAAGGCGTACCCATCTTCGTCCACACGCTGCGCAAGTTCGTGGCGGCGGAAGCGGTACGCGAGATCATCCTGGGCTTGCGTCCGGAGGACATGGAACGCGCCGCGAGCGAAGTGGAGCGCGAGCGTTTTCCGAAGCCCGTGCGGGTGGTGGAGGGCGGCGCCTCCCGGCAGGAGACGGTGTCGCGCGCCCTGGCCGAGGTCCCCCCAGAAACGGAACTAGTTCTGGTCCATGACGCGGTTCGCCCCTTTGTGGAATTGCACTTGATTCAGCGCGTCATCGAGGCGGCGGCAAAAGGCGGCGCGGCCATCCTCGGCATCCCCAGTGTGGACACCGTCAAGCAGATTGACCGGCAGACCGTCATGGGGACGATTCCGCGCGAGCGCATCGTGCTGGCCCAGACGCCGCAGGCTTTCCGCTATCCGATCCTCCGCGAAGCCGTCGAGCGCGCCGCCGCCGACGGTTTCGCCGGCACGGACGAGTCCAGCCTGGTCGAGCGCCTCGGCTACACCGTGGCCGTTATCATGGGCTCCGACCGCAATATCAAGATCACCAAGCCGTCCGACCTGCCGCTGGCAAGGCTCTACATCGCACAGGAAAGAGAGCAGGGACGGATGCAGTCTGAAGTATGAAAGATGAAGAAGTCCATCCAAACTCGAAGAGTCTCGTCGAGAGTTTCAGTTCATCGTTCATCGCTCATCGTTCATCGTTTCCGGATCGGCTTGGGCAACGACATCCACCGCCTCGCCCCGGGTCGAAGATTGATTCTAGGCGGCGTGCACGTGCCGTTTGAAAAAGGCCCGGTCGGCCACTCCGACGGCGACGCGCTGGCCCATGCCGTGTGTGATGCGCTGCTGGGCGCGGCGGCGCTGGGCGATATCGGGCGGCACTTTCCCGACTCCGACCCGAAGTGGCACCGAGCCTCTTCGTTGCAGTTTCTGAGGCGCGCTCGTCAACTACTCAAAGACGCGGGCTACGAGATCGTGAATCTTGACGCCACGATCGGGCTCGAACGCCCCAAGCTTGCCCCCCACATCCCCGCCATGCAGGCCAAAGTCGCGCGCGCGCTGGGCCTGAAGCCCGGCCAGGTGAGCGTCAAGGCCAAGAGCGGCGAAGGCGTCGACGCCGTCGGCGAAGGCCGCGCCATCCGCGCTGACGCCATCGCGTTAATTCGGGACACAGTGTAACTTCCTGCCCTGGTTTAATATTCAACCTTGCCGGTGCTAGGGTGGGGCGTCGCAAATAACTATTCAATCGAGGGGCACCCCGTAGCGGCGGCCTTCAGGCCGCCACCCCTGCCTGTCGCCCTGAAGGGCGACGCCAGGTCCCCCCTCGGCCGAAACCATGGAGGGGACCACGAAGGGCCTCCGCCATTGTAAAGAACCGTTAGACGCACCACACTAGATTCGACGTTGAGCCAATGAGCCTCAGCGATTACAAGACGGTGCTATCTTGCCAGGAAGATGGCTCCTGGGTGGCAGAAATCGCCTCCCTTCCCGGCTGCTATGCCCTCATGTCGTCCCGTAAAGAAGCGTTGGCTGAGCTTTCCGACGTCATTGCCGTGATCTCGGAAGAATACCGCGAGAAGGGTCTGTCACTCCCCGCCGACACCACCAAGATAGTTCAGGATCCGCGCCTACATTAACTACCTTCCGTCTCCAAGTGGTAAACTGAAGATTCCCTCGCAGCGCAACACATCTGCGCGATCACGATGCAACGCAATCCTGCAGCGCTTTCCAAAACACGGTTTGACCTGGCGGTGATCGGTGGCGGGATCAACGGCGCGGCGGTGGCGCGCGAAGCGGCGCTGCGCGGGCTGAAAGTGGCGCTGGTCGAGGCGGGCGATTTCGCCTCGGGCACCTCGAGCCGGTCGTCCAAGCTGATTCACGGCGGGCTGCGCTATCTCGAACAATTCGATTTCCGCCTGGTGCGCGAGGCGCGCCTGGAGCGCCGATTGCTTCGCGACGTCGCGCCGCATCTCGCCCAGCCGTTGCCGTTTCTGCTTCCCATCTACGAGGGCGATCCCTACATCCCTCTTAAGATTCGCGCCGGGCTCACGCTTTACGACTGGCTGGGCAATTTGGGCCGCGACGACCGGCATCGGATGCTCTCGCCCGCGAAGGCCGTGGAGACGATCCCGGCGTTGCGCGCCGAGGGGTTGCGGGCCGGAGCGGTTTACTACGATTCCTCGACCGACGACGCGCGCCTGACCGTCGAGATGATTCTCGACGCCGCGGTGCACGGGGCCGAGGTCGCCAATTACGCCGAGGTGCTCTCGTTCAGGACATCGGCGGCGGGCGGTGAGATCGAGTCCGCCGAAGGGCGCGACCGGCTGACCGGCGCGACATTCCAACTCGCGGCGCAACAGTGGGTGAACGCCACCGGTCCCTGGGTGGACCGCGTGCGCGCGCTCCTGCCAGGCTACGACGGCTCCCGAACGGTGAGGCTGACCAAGGGCACCCATCTGATTCTTCCCCAGGTTTCCGCGACGCACGCGCTGTTTGCGGCCATTCCCGACGACGGGCGAATCTTCCTGATGATTCCCTGGCTCGGCTATTCGCTGCTGGGTACCACCGACACCGATTTCGACGGCGACCCGGCCGGCGTTCGACCCGACCGAGCCGATACGACGTACCTGCTGAACGCGCTGAACCGCGTGCTTGTCAGACCCGTCACGGCGGACCAGGTCGCCGGAAGCTTTGCGGGCTTGCGGGCGCTGGTGACCGAACCGGGGGAAAGCGCTTCCTCGACGACCCGCGAGCATCGCTTGCATCGCGACCCCTGGGCGAAGAATTTCATTTCGGTCTGTGGCGGCAAGCTCACCGCCGCGCGGGCGCTGGGGGAAAAACTGATGGATGAGCTGGTGGGCCCGCCCGTGTCATATCCCTCGCGCCGCGCCAAACTCCCCGGCGGCCACACCGGCCCCTTTGAGAAGTTCGTCCGATCTCAAACCGAACACCTGATCACGGAATTCAAGCTGGCGCCGGCCGTGGGTGAACGCATCGTCCGCACCTACGGCAGTCGCTGGCCGGAGGTTTTGGAGCTGGTCCGGGAAGAGGAAGCGCTCGCCGAAACGCTGCCCGGCTCGCCCCCGCTCCTCGCTGCGGAAGTCGAGTTCGCCATCCGCCACGAAATGGCGGTGACGCCGGAGGATTTCCTGTTGCGCCGTTCGGGACTGAGTTGGGCCGCCTGCACCCGGGCGACGGCCCCGGCCGCGCCCGCGGTGGCACGGATCTTCGCCCGCTATTTCGCTTGGGATGAAGCCCGCACCCGAGCCGAACTGAAACGATTTGAGCGTCTTTCCACTGGCAGCTAAACTGCCTGTAACTGCATGTAGTGGCGGCCTTTAGGCAGCCTGAATGGCGGCCTGAAGGCCGCCGCTACGAGCTCCTGCCAGGAACCTAACGGGCCCTTCCTGCGTATATTCCGCCGGAGGAGCGAACGCATGGTCAAATTCCTACTCTGGTGCATTCTCCTCATACTCTGCTGGCCGTGCGCTTTGCTGGCGCTGATCCTCTACCCCATCGTGTGGTTGCTGCTGATCCCGTTTCGGCTGGTGGGAATTGCGGTGGAAGGCGTGCTGCAATTTGTGCGCGCCGTCATCCTGCTGCCGGCACGGGTGCTGAGCGGTGCCAGAAGCGCCTGAGTCCCTCTGCCTCTCCTGCTGAGCGCGGCGAAGGATCGGCCGCGGCTCGCGCACGGAGCGAAACCAACCTGTACAGATGCTTCGCAGCGCCCAGCTCGGTGCGGGAGGCCGCTCCGATTCACAGACGTCCGACCCATCTCCCCAACAAATCGGTGACGGCGGGCGCGGTCTTGTGCAAAAATCTACGACCGTGGCGGGCGCCAGGAAATATGTCGTCTCCGGCCGAGTCCAGGGCGTGGGTTTCCGTTTCTTCACGGAGCGCGTGGCGAACGAGCTGGGTCTGCGCGGCTACGTGAAGAACCTGTGGAACGGCGACGTCGAGGTTTATGCCATTGGGGAGGAAACGCAACTGGCAGAGCTCAAGCGCTTGCTCTCCGAGGGGCCGCGCATGGCGCGCGTCCAATCCGTCGCGGAAAACGAAGCGCCGATCGACAAGGCGTACAAAGGATTTGTGATTAAGTGATTTGGCGATTTCGCAATGTATTGTTCCGGCAGAGTTCTTCAATCACGCCGTCACTCAATCACCAAATCGTCCAAGGGGAGGAATTGTGGAAGGACTCAAGCGTTACATTCGGGAGATTCCCGACTGGCCCAAGCCCGGCGTCCTGTTCTACGACATCACCACGCTGATCAAGGATCCCGTCGGGTTGCATCACTGTGTCGACGCGCTGGCGAACTATTATGTGGGGCGACTGATTGACCGCGTGGTGGGCATCGAGGCGCGGGGCTTCATTTTCGCGCCCATGGTGGCCTACCGCTTGAACGCCGGCTTTGTGCCGGTGCGCAAGCCGAACAAACTTCCCGCCGAGACCGTCAAGGTGAGCTACAGCCTCGAATATGGCAAAGACACGCTGGAGATGCACAAGGACGCCATTCAGCCCGGTCATGAGGTGTTGATCATTGATGACCTGCTGGCGACGGGGGGGACGGCCTCGGCGGTTGCCTCGCTGGTCGAATCCCAGGGGGGCCGCGTGGCGGGCCTCGGCTTTCTGGTGGAATTGGATTTCCTCAAGGGCCGGGAAAAGCTCTCCAAGTACAAAGTGCATTCCTTGTTGCACTACGACAAGTAACGGCGGCTTTACGCCGCAATCCCTGTCATCCTGAGCCCCCCTTCTATGGGGGCGAAGGACCTCGGCAGTTTCTTGGATGAACTGCGGAGATTCTTCGCGGCGGCCAAAGAGCGGCCTGCGCTCAGAATGACAGCTTCCGGTGGCGGCGGTCTCTGACCGCCGCAGACCCATCCGCCGGCAAGTGCCGCCGCTCATAGACCGGCGCTACAGGAGGTGCGGTACAGAGCTTTTCCCTTGCTCCCCTTCTGGCGGCGCAATCGCCTTCAGCACGGCCTCCAGGAAGAAGTTCTCCGGCAGCGACCCTTCGATGTAAGGCCCTTCATTGATTACCGTGCGCGGCACCGCGAACACCCGGTAGCGTGAGGCGAGGTCGGGGAATTCCGTGGCCTCAATGGCTTCGGCGCGGATCAGGTCGTTCTCCATAGCGAAGCGGTAAGCCAGGCTCACGGCCGGCGGGCAGTGGGGTCAGGTGGGGGTGACGAAGACCTCGAGTTTCACCGGGTCGGTAATGGCGGCCAGCTTTGCGCGGCTTTCGGGCTTGAGGCGGGAATCGGCCTTCGAAACGTCGAGAATGGTGTCGAGAAGGGTCGAAAATTCGTAGCCTGCGGGGAGACCGTAGAAGCGGATGCCATAGTCCTTTCCGTTGCGGATGACCGTCGCCGGAACCTTGTCGATGCCGTATTCGGCCGCACGGTCGCGGTCGAGCAGAAAGTTATAGACTTCCACCGTGAGCTTGTCGGAAAAGCCCGCGACCTCTTCCACCAATTGCCGGGCCTCGCGGCCGTACTCGAGGTTGAGCTCCTGGGTAAAATGGATCAGCCGCACCGGGTTGAGCATTTCGCTTAACCGTTCGCGGATTTCTGCCGCGTCAGCATCGTCAATCAGGCCCATGTCTTCCCTCGGCGATTCGTTTTGATAATTGGATGATTGGCGCTCGGAAAAGGTTCAGCTTGTTTCCCTGCTGACCGGGGATTTGCTGGTCGTGCCCGCTCCCACCATCTCCGGTTCCGGCAGGCTGATTTGTGTGAGGTGGGGAGACACGCTACCCATCGGGATGCGAATGGTAAAGCGGCTGCCTTTTCCCGGCACGCTTTCGGCCACCAGTGTTCCCCCGTGAGCGGTGATGATCCGCCGCGAGAGGGAGAGCCCCAAGCCTGTGCCGCCGCGCTTGGTGGTAAAGAAAGGCCGGAAAATGTCCCCGATCTGCTGGGGTGGGATACCCTGGCCATTATCCTCCACGCAGATTTCCGCTTGCGACGGAAGATTCGGCCGGCCGCTCTCCCGCACCAGCGCCTCAATGGAAATCTTTCCCCCGCGATCGATGGCCTGAACGGCGTTCAGGACCAGGTTGAGCAGGACTTCGTGAATTTGCGCGGTGTCGGCCGGAATGGTCAGCCCTTTGGGCGCCACGTGCACCGAGAATTCGACCTGCCGCCCGCCCAGTTGGTACTGCGCCAGCCGCAGCGTATGGGCGATCGTTTCCTCGACGTCGCATGGCGCAAGCTGCGGCGGCTTGGGCCGCGCGTAGGCCAGGAGTTCAGTGAGCGTCTTCTCGATGCGCCGGACTTCGAGCTTGAGGTCGTTCAAGATGGCCCGGTCCGGATGGTCTTTCGGGAAATCCCGGGTCAGCATCTCAATGACTCCGGCGATGCCCGCCAGCGGATTTCGGATCTCGTGGGCCAGTCCCGCCGCGAGTTCTCCCAGTGTCGCCAGGTGCTCGGCGTGGAGCAGTTGGGAATCATGCACATTCTGGCAATGATGGCAGAACTCCGTCCACTGCTCAGTCAGCATCCGGATCTCATTCTGAAGGCCTTCAGTGCCGGTGGCGGGTTCCTTGCCGGAGGTCATTTGGGCGTAATGGGGGGAGATGCGCTGGATGGCGGCGCGCAGGTCGGCCAGCAGGAGCCGGGAACGACGTTCATGGTGAAGCGTCGCGAGCGCGACGCCGGCGATCAGGGCTAGCAGTCCAATGAGCAGCCCCACCATCACGGTCAAAGGAGAAAGAGTGGCCAGCGCCAGGGCGCCCCCCGCGCAGACGGCTAGGGCAGCCATGCATTGGCCGCAGGTGGGTGAATAACCATTTGGAATTCGAAACTTCATCTCGCCTACCGCGCCATACGGCTCAGTGCCTTGAAAGGAGTGCCCAAAAGAAAGTTTAGCACAGCGGGCGGCGGGAAACACCAAGCCACTCGACGATTCCTCTCATGCCAAAAGGTCTACACGGTCGATAGCCTGCCCTGCGGCGATGCAAAGCCAAGTGCTCCTTTCCTGAAGTGGCCGAAATCAACCATATGGGGCAAATATTTCGCCAGGACGGCTATCCATGGCGCATTCTAACCAGAAGGTATTCGTAACTGTTTGAAACTAAGCGCGATATATTGTCTTTGCGGGACCTCCTTTGGAGCAACACTTGCCTCTAACCCATATGAGTGTGTGCCCCGGGCTTGGTGCAAGTAATTAAGACAAGAAACAGCCAGCCTCAAAAGGGCTTCTGTCCCCGGGTATTGGATAAGGAAGGTCCCCAAGGGACCATGAGGAGGATCCAATGAAGAGCGTGATAAGAGTAAGAGTCGGGACCGTGGGCCTGGCGTCGGTTCTCTACTTTCTTTCCTTTGCGCCGGCCAGTCTGCGGGCGCAGGACGATGCGCCGGCTCAAAACAGGATGAGCCTCAGCGAGGTCAAGGACCGATTGAAGGAGAACAAGAGTCATTTGGAGGAAGCGAAGAAGCGCGGGCAGGCGGGCGACGCCGCGGGAGTGGAGACGGCTCTGCGGAACTACGACCGGAATATGGAAGGCATTAACCGCGCCATGAGTTCGGGCGGTTTCAGTGGCAACGAAAGCCAGCGCGAAGAGGCCTACGACCGCGTCGAAAAGGCGACCCGAAAGCACGGCGAAGTTCTTGCGGACCTCGCCGGAAAGGTCCCGGAGCAGGCGCGGCCCGCGATCCAGCGCGCCATGGAAGTTTCGCAAAAAGGCCGCTCGACGGCACTGGCGAATCTTCAGCGCACTCGCGGCGAAAGGCAGGAACGCGAGCAAGCCGAAATGCGTCGGCAACAGCAAATGGGCGGTTTCGGCTCTTCGCATGGGATGGGCAGGTCTGGCGGAATGGGTGGCCCCCCCAACGGAGCCGGCGGCGGCGCGGGCGTGGGACGTTCCGCGGGTGCCGGCGCTTCAGCGGGTCGCGGCCCGCGTTAATTGTTGCCGGGAAAGCCAACGATCGTAATTGGGGTTTTCTGGGTCAGTGGAATTGAAGGGGCGAGCGTCACTCGCCCCTTCTACTTTTGTCTGTCAGGAATCATCAATTCATCCCCAGCTGTGAAAACAAGAAGCCGAACTCTCCGGCCAACTCCTCGATGGTTTTGGAGAGCGGCTTGCCGCCGGCGTGGCCGCCGCCCACGTCGTAGCGGATCAGGACCGGGTAACCCGATGTCGTTGCCGCCTGGAGCTTGGCGGCCATCTTGCACGCCTGCTGCGGCGGCACGCGCGTATCGCCGTCGCCGGTGGTGAACAGGACGGCGGGGTATTTCGTCCCCGGCTTCACGTGCTCGTAGGGCGAGTAGGCATAGAGGAACTTGAACTGTTCGGGAATCGCCGCGTTGCCGTATTCGAGCAAGGCGGGCGGATTGTTGTTCTTGGTGAAGCGGTAATAGCGCACCATGTCGAGGTCGGGATAGCCGCAGAGCACCACCCGGTAGAGATCGGGCCGCTGGGTGAGCGAAGCGCCCATCAGCAGGCCGCCGTTGCTGGCCCCCTGAATGGCCAGCTTGGATGGATTGGTGTACTTGTTGGCGATCAGCCACTCGGCCGCGCCGATGAAATCATCAAAAACGTTTTGCTTGTTTTCCAGCATGCCGGCGCGGTGCCAGGCTTCGCCGAACTCGCCGCCGCCGCGCAGCGTGGCGAGCGCGTAGACGCCGCCCGCCTCCGCCCAGAGCACCGCGGCGGGGGTGAAGCGCGGCGTCAGGCTGACGTTGAATCCGCCGTAACCGTACAGCAACGTCGGCCGGGCACCATCGGGCTGGAGGCCTTTCTTGTGAACCAGGAAGATGGGCGCGCGGGTGCCGTCCTTCGAGGTTTGCCAGACCTGGGTGGTTTCGAACTGCGTTGCATCGAGAGGAATCTTCGCTTCGAACCAGGTTCGGGTCTTGCCGCTCGCCGTGTCATAGAGCGAAACAGTCGGCGGCGTCACAAACGAACTGAAGGTCAGCACCGCCTCCCAGCTGTTCCACCGCCCGGAGATATTTCCTGACCCGAGGCCGGGCAGTTTCACTTCCCCCAGCGGCTTGCCTTCCAGCGAGAAGATCTTGATAACGCTCGCCACATTGTGCAGATAGCGAACAAACAGCTTGCCGCCGATGACGCTCGCTTCCTCAATGCTGTCCTCGGCCTCGGGCACGATTTCTCGCCAATCGGCGGGCGCGGGACGGTCGAGATGGATCAGAAAGACGTGGCGGCGGGGCGCATTCCACGCCGTTGTGACGACCAGCTGACGATTCCCGGCCCAATCGAGGCGGAAGTTCTCGTTGATGCCCTGGACCAGCGGCCGGACCGCGCCGTTGCCCCGCAGGTCCTGGAAATAGATTTCCGTCTTGGTCCAGCCGTGCTGCACGTTGAACAGCAAGGTCTGGCCGTCCTCGGAAATGGAGGGTGAGACGAACTGATCCCGGGTCGTGCCCTGGCCGAAGACTTCGGGGTCGCGGACGGGGTCCGTGCCGAGCGCGTGGAAATGAATGCGGCTGCCGGTCTCGCGCGAACGGCGCGCGTAGTAGAAGCCGCTGCCGTCCGCGTTAAAGGCCACGCCGGAATAGAGGGCGCGGGGGAGGCGGTCGGGCAGTTCGCGGCGCGCGTCCACGTCCGTGACGCGAATCTCCACTTCGTCCACGCCCCCCTGCCGCACCTGGAACGCGACGCGCTTGCCGTCGCGCGAGATGTCCGCCAGCAGCGCCACCGTCGTGGGATCGCGCGATAATTGGCGCGGGTCGATGAGAACCTCATCCGAGCCCCCCAACCCCCGCCGCACGTAAATCACCGGCTGGTCTTCGCCCACGCGGCGCTTGCTGAAGAAGTATCGCCCGCCGCGCTCCTCCGAAGCGCCCATGGTGTCATAGACCAGCAATTCGCTCAGCCGCTTCTGAATCTTGGCGCGCGCCGGCAGCGCGTCGAGCACCGAGGCCGTGTACTTGTTCTGCGAATCGATCCAGGCGCGCGCCTCGGGCGTGCTGAGGTCGTTCAGCCAGTGGTAGGGATCCACCAGTGCGACGCCGTGCAGGACCTCGCGGAATTCTTCGACGCGCGTGGGCGGCGCCTTCGGGTCCTGCGCGGGCGCGGTGTGAATACCCGCGAAAAACAGGGTGGCCAGCAACAGCAATCGAATCGAGAATTTCATCACGGCGGATGTCCTTTCCTGGGACCGCAGGCGTCTCGCCTGCAAGTTTATAGCACGAACGCAGGCAGGATGCCTGCGGTCCCAGCCCTCGGCCGGCAGGATGCCTGCGGTCCCAGCGCCTTAGTATAAGCCTCTACGGCAATCCGGATGGCTCGGTAGTAGAATGGCCGGGATCAGGAAGGAGATTTCCGATGGCCTATCCCAAACCGCAGCGCCGCTCCTGGGCCGAGCCCTGGAAAGTGAAGATGGTTGAACTGCTCAAGGTGACCACGCCCGAGCAGCGCCAGCGCTCGATCGAGGAGGCGGGATACAACACCTTCCTGCTGCGTTCCGAAGACGTCTATATCGACCTGCTCACCGACAGCGGCACCAGCGCCATGAGCGATCGCCAGTGGTCGGGTCTGATGCAGGGTGACGAGGCTTACGCCGGCAGTAAGAACTTCTACCATCTCTGGGAGAAAGTTCAGCAATACTACGGCTACCAGTACCTTGTTCCGACGCACCAGGGGCGCGGCGCCGAACACATCCTCTCGAAAATCCTCATCCGGCAGGGCGACATCATCCCGGGCAACATGTACTTCACCACTACCCGCCTGCACCAGGAACTGGCGGGCGGAACGTTTGTGGATGTGATTATTGACGAAGCGCACGATCCCGCCAACGAGCATCCCTTCAAGGGCAACGTGGACCTGGCCAAGCTGGAAAAGCTGATCGCCGATGTAGGCGCGAAAAAGATTCCGTACGTCTCCGTGGCGGGCACGGTGAACATGGCGGGAGGCCAGCCGCAGTCCATGGCCAATATGCGGGACTTGCGCGACCTCTGCCGCCAGCAGGGCATCCGCATTGTGCTGGACGCCACGCGCGCCATCGAGAACGCCTACTTCATTCGGCAGCGCGAACCCGGCTATCAGAACTGGAAAATCGCCGACATTCTGAAGGAGTATTGCTCCTATACCGATACTTGCACCATGAGCGCCAAGAAGGATTCGCTGGTGAATATCGGCGGCTGGCTGGCGACCAACGATCAGGCGCTTTTTGAGGAAGCCCGGAACCTGGTGGTCGTCTATGAAGGTCTGCACACTTATGGCGGCCTCGCCGGGCGCGACATGGAAGCCATGGCGCGCGGCATCGTGGAAAGCGTGGACGACGATCACATCCGCTCGCGCGTGGGCCAGGTGGAATACCTCGGCCAGCACCTGCTCGACTGGGGCATCCCCATTGTGAAGCCCATCGGCGGCCACGCCGTGTTTCTCGACGCGCGCGCCATCTACGCGCACATACCTCAGAGCCGGTATCCGGCGCAGGCGCTGGCCGCTGATCTCTATATCGATTCCGGCGTGCGCTCCATGGAGCGTGGCGCGGTGAGCGCCGGTCGCGATTCCAAAACGGGCGAGGAACATTTTCCCAAGCTGGAACTGGTGCGCCTGACGCTGCCGCGGCGCGTCTATACACAGGCCCACATGGACGTCGTGGCGGAATCCATCCTTGCCACCTGCGAACGGCGCGAGCAAGCGCGCGGCCTGCGCATGATCTACGAACCGAAATACCTGCGCTTCTTCCAGGCGCGCTTTGAAAGGGTGTAACCACAGAGGCACAGAGGTTCAAGAACCTCATCGGACAGTACGGATACTTGTCATCCTTCGGCGGTCCCGATCTGATCGGGACCGCCGAAGGACCTGCGCCGCTTCTTTAGAACAGCTGCAGAGGACCTTCGCTTCGCCTGCCTGCCGGCAGGCTCAGGATGACAGGGGCTCAGGTTCTTCCTCTGAATCCTTCTCACATAAACCACGTTTGCCGCGCGTGCACGGCGTCGCCGAACTGGCGCATGAAGGCCATTTCCTCTTCGTCGAGCGGGCCCTCGCGCATCGCGGTGAGGTTTTCCTTGAACTGCGCGCGATTGCTGGGGGCGGTGAGGCAGACGTGCACGCGGGGATCGGAGAGGGCGAAGCGGTAACACAATCCGGGGGTCGGAATTCGGCCGTCCTGGGGCCAGCCGCGCGGGCGGCGCAGCAGCGCGGTCCAGCGCGTGGCGGTGTAGCTGATGACGGCGGGGTTGTGAAGAGCGAGGTGGGGGAAGATATCCTGCTCCGCGCCGCGATGGGCGGCGTTGTAGCGCAGCATCAGGGCCTGCACTTTGCCGCGCCTCACCAGTTCGCCCGCCAGCTGGCGGGCGTGGATGGAAACGCCCCCGGCGCGAATCTTGCCTTCCTGCCGGAAGCGGTCCATCTCCTCCAGGGCGCGGTCCAGAAACTTCTCCTTTCCCATCACTCCCAGAAGAATGAAGCAGTCGAGGTAGTCGGTCCGGAATTGCCGCAGGCGCTTCTCCAAAGTGCGGCGCAGATGAGGATGCCCCCAAAGCAAGTTATAGGCGCCCGTGACGATAACCAGTTGCTGCCTCCGGTGGGGTGGGATTTCGCGCAAAACACGGATTAATTGTGTGTCAAAACCGTAGGCAAAGAAGACCTGAATGCCGGCGTCGAGCGCCTCATGCACGGTTTCACGCCCCGGCCGGTAGGTGGCGGAAAAGCCCAGCCGGAAGACCTTCCGGCCCAGGGCTCCTAACTGCGTGACGCTGAAACATTCGACCGAGGGGGTTGGGCGCCGTGGGGTTGCCGCCTGCTGCTCCGGATGGCTCAACTTGGTCCTCGTTGCGACCTATCTGGTGAGTGGATAAGCAATTGGCATGCCATTCCGCCACGCGGGCAGGCTCCTGGCTGGAACCAATGGGCTATGGTCATTGAAAAATAAGCTTCTATGATGATGGTAAGACGCGCCGCAACACGGGCGCGCAAGGAGGCGTCCATTATGCCTCGCTCGGGTTATGGCTCAACTTTCGGATTCTTCATGGGGGTGGTCAGCCTCGTCTTGCTGGGTGCCTTCGTCTATAAGTCGGTGGCGAAGGTCATGGTGTTGAAGCCTGAACCTCCCGCGGAATTCCTGGATGTTCAACCCGGTTGGTCGGCGAAGCAGCGCCAGGCGGAAAAGCAACTGGCCCGCGCTTACTGGGAAGCGGCTCGCCGAATTTCCCGAACCTCCCAGGGTTTTGGGGATCGACTGCCGGAGGAGCCTCCCGGTGAATTCAGTGTGGATGCCAGCGCGCATCCCAGTGTGATCGAGCCCGCTGCCGCTGCCCGCATGCGGTACTGGCGCAACCTCCGCAAGGTGTGGAACAACCCCAATGCCTGGCAAACCACCTATAAGTGGTACACAGGTTGGCTGACAGGACTGAGTTATTGAGGGTTTGATTCTGCACGCCCGATGTCCGGCCGCCGCCACCGGCAAGCGATCCAGTAAGCGGCCATCCCCACCAGGATGCCTGCCATGGCGTCCAGGGCGTAATGATAGCGGCCATAGATGGTGGCGAGCGCAATGCTCGCTGCGACAACCACAAACACCCAGCCGAGCCGCGGCAGGTAGTTCCGCATCACAAGCGCCATGGCGGTGGTGGAGGCGACATGCGCGCTGGGGAAGAGGCTGGCGCCCACCGCGTAATGCCCCAGAAACCAGTGGTTGAGCGCCCGCAACAGCGGCGCGACGCGCGGTCCGGGCAGATCGTTGAAGAGTTCGCGCGGCGGGGCGAGGGGAAAGAATGGGAAAAGGAAATAGCACGTCAGCGAGGCGAGCAGAACCGCCGTCCAGAAATGGTCTCGCGCTGCGTCGCCGCGGTCCTTGACCAGGTACAGGCTGGCCAGCCCCAGCGGGACGATCGGGTAGCAGAGCAAGTAAGACATCTCCAGGTAATGCTGGATCCACGGTGCCCCACGCTGGAGCGTCCAGAGAACAGCAGGATGCTTCAGGATGGCATTGTCCAAACGGATGAACATGAAATCCAGGCGGTGGGCGGGGTCGGGCGAAAGCAGCAGGCCGGATTCGCGATAGGCGACGAGGATGAAAAAAAACGGAAGCCACGGCCGCAGCGACCGGAGCCAGCGACGCTCCTCGACCCGCTGGCTGACCAGCAGCAGCACCGCCGCAATCAGGAGATTGGCGGTTATGACCACCAGCCGCTGTCGCGCTCCCACCGAGACCAGCAGGACACTCGCCGCCAGATACGCGAAGTATCCCAGCAAAAGCCTTTCGGGCGTTTGAAGTTTTGAATAGGCCATCTTCCGGTTCCGACACGCGCCCTTATCCTAATCCTAGTGTGGTGCGTCGCAGTTAACTATTCCATCGCGGGACACTTCGTGGCGGCGGCCTTCAGGCCGCCACCGGAAGGTGTTGCCCTGAAGGGCGGTGCGACGTCCCGCTCGGCCGAAACTGCGGAGGACATTCGCCATTGGAACGAACCGTTAGGCGCACCACCCTGGCAGCGAATCTTGCCGGAGGGCGCTCGGAAGTGGGGATGCCGAAAGGGGCGTATTCGCCTCTGTTCCGGAAGACAAACCTGGTGATGGTATAATCCGCCCGTGCGCCAACGCATTGTTCTGATCGAAGACGAAAAAGACATCACCGAGCTGGTGCGGTACAACTTTCGCAAGGAAGGGTTCGAGGTTACCAGCTTCGCCTCCGGCAAGGAGGGGCTGGAATTCCTGCGGCGGAATCCTGCCGATCTGGCGCTGCTGGATATCATGCTTCCGGATCTGGACGGCTTTGAGATTTGCAAGCGCCTGCGCAGCGAAGACCGCACGCGGTCGCTGCCGGTTATCTTTCTGACCGCCAAGGGTGAGGAGATTGACCGTGTCCTGGGCCTTGAACTCGGCGCGGACGATTATGTGGTCAAGCCCTTCAGTCCGCGCGAACTGGTGGCGCGTGTCAGAGCGGTGCTGCGGCGCCAATCCCGGCCGGCGGAGAAGCAGGAAGTCGTGGAGGTGCGAGACTTGCGGCTGGACGCCCGCACTCAGGAAGCGGTCGTCCGCGGCGAAACCATCGAGCTCAGCGCCCTGGAATTCAAGCTCCTGCATTTTCTGGCTTCGCAGCCGCGGCGGGTCTTCAGCCGCGAGCAGCTCCTGGACGCGGTCTGGGGCCGGGACCGCTTTGTGACGCCCCGGACCGTGGATGTGCACATCCGGCGGTTGCGCGAGAAGATTGAGGCGCAGCCCGAAAAACCCGAGTACCTCCAGACCGTGCGCGGGTCCGGTTATCGGTTTGCCGCCGGGGAACGGGAAGAATAGCCGCACACCTGTGAATCTTCGCAGCCCCATCTTTCGCAAACTCTTTCTCGGCGCCGCCATACTGGTCGCCGTCACGCTTCTCCTGCTGGATTTCTTCCTGGCGCGCTACATGGCGCGCCACCAGGTGGTGAACGTGGAGCAGCGCCTGGAAGCGCAGGCTCGCTTGCTGGAAGCCGAGCTAGCCGCCGTTGGCCGCAACCAACTGAAGGATTGGGCGCGGGACAGGGGTGCAAGGGCCCAGGCCCGCCTGACGCTCATTGATTCCCGGGGCACGGTGCTGGCGGATTCCGAACACGATCCGGAAACCATGGAGAATCACGCCAGCCGCCCCGAGGTGCGCGACGCGGTCTCCCGCGGACGGGGAAGCGCCATTCGCCGCAGCCAAACGCTGGACCGCGACCTCTGCTATCTGGCCCGGGCGGTGAACTACCAGGGGGACACGCAATCAGTGCTGCGTCTGGCGGTTCCCATCGAGGATGTGAAGGAGGCGGTGGCGGCCGTGCGCCTGCGTTTGCTGACCGCCTCGCTGGGCGCGGCGCTGGTGGTGCTGGCCATCGCCTTTGTTTTCTCGCGGCACTTGACCCGGCGGATTGACCGCCTGCGCGCCTTTGCCGAGAACCTGGTGGAGTGGGGCGGGGCGGGGACTCTGGCCGCGGACGCCGACGACGAGCTGGGCAGGCTGGCGCGCTCGCTCGACCGGGCGGCCGCCCAGCACCGCGAACTGGTCGAACGTCTCAGCCTGGAGTCGGGGCGGCGCGAGGCCATCCTCGCCAGCATGGTGGAAGGCGTGCTGGCCGTGGACAACAATCTGCGCGTGATCTTCTGCAATCAGTCGTTCGCCCAGGCGGCCGGTGCCGCATGGCCCGTCACCGAGCGCCTGCCCTTGCTGGAACTGATCCGCGATCCGGAGCTTTTGGAGACGCTGACCCAGGTACTGGTAAAGGGCGAGCCCGCCCGGCGGCGGCTGGAACTCGCCACCGTGGCGGGAAAGATTTTCGAAGTTCAGGTGGCGCCGCTGGCGGCGCCCTCCCACCGCGGCGCCATCGCCATCCTGCACGACGTGAGCGACCTGGAGCGCCTGGAGCGCGTGCGCAAGGATTTTGTCGCCAACGTCTCGCATGAACTGCGCACCCCGCTCACCGCCATTCGCGGCTACGCCGAAACGCTGCTGGACGGCGCGCTGGAAGATTCGGAAAACAACCGGCGCTTTCTCGAGGTGATTCGCGCCCACGCCATCCGGCTGAATAACATTGCCTCCGACCTGCTGACGCTCTCTGAATTGGAATCCGGCAAACTGCTGGCGGAAGCGGAGCGAGTCTCGGTGACGGCGGCGCTGGAGTCCGCGCTGCGGACGGTGGAGGCGGAAGCGCGTGTTCGCGAAGTCAAGGTTCACCGGGGTTCGGTGGAGGACCTCTCTGTGATGGGAGACCGGATGCGACTGGAGCAGGCGCTGATCAATCTGCTGGACAACGCCGTCAAGTTCAATCGCCCGGGGGGCGAGGTCTTCGTTTCGGCGGGGAGAACTGAGGCCGGCGGGGTCCGCATCACGGTTTCGGACACCGGCGTGGGCATCCCCTCCGAAGATCTGTCGCGCATCTTCGAACGCTTCTATCGCGCCGATAAGGCCCGCTCGCGCGAAATGGGCGGCACCGGTCTCGGCCTGGCTATCGTGAAACACATCGTCGAGCGCATGCGCGGTTCCGTCCAGGTGGAAAGCGAACTGGGCAAGGGCTCCACGTTCACCCTCAACTTCCCCCCCGCATCGTAGAGCGCCTCGCCGGCTCGCCCGCCGGTGACAAATGTCCCGCCGGCTTGTCACCCAAACTTCACACCGGGGTCATCTCCTCTCAACACCTTCTTTCTATCGTGGAGGCGATGCAATGCTCCACGTTACCACCGGGCAGGAGGGGGGTGGCGAGATCCCCGCACCCCCCCACCCCGAATTGCCAAGGCGCGAGTGCATGCATCAGGAGAGACTTATGACCGAGATGCCCTTAGTCCTTCTGGTTTCGAGCCGAACGGACTGGAGTTCGGGATTGAAATCCATGCTGGAACGCTCGGGTTGGGCGGTTTGCCGGGCTGATAACACCGCCGAGGCCGCGCTGCTGATTCACAGCTATTCTCCGCCCCATCTGGTCTTCACCGACATGCAGCTCCCGGATGGGCCTTGGACCGGCATCCTTTCGCTGGCCGAGACCAGTCCCTTGCCGGTGAATGTCATCGTGGTTTCGAAGGTCACCGATATCGATGTGTATGTTCGGGCGCTGGAACTCGGCGCGTTTGACTTCGTGGTCCCGCCACTGGAAGAAAGGGACATTGACCACGTGATTCGCAACGCAGTGGCCAGCGTAGAGTTTCGGCGCAAGGCCGCGCGGGCGAAGCTCGATCGGGAGGCGAACGGTCGTTCCGCGGTCGGCGAAAGTGAAGATGACTTCGTGCTTCGGAACGAGGGATTTCACATCGCCTCCCTTTCGTCGTGAACGAGCTTTCGGGTCGCGCCTCGGAGGGGACGCTAAGGGGTTGGACCCGGACTACGCCCCAGGGCACTCCGAATGCAAATGCGGACCGGCTCGACGGACGGCCGGGGCCTCGGAATGTAACGCTGCCTTAACATAAGGCAGGTATTGGAACGGGTGCGAAACGCTTACAGAGTCTGGGCTTAAACGAAAAAGGGAACGCGTTGCCACGGCGCGGTCGGGCTGCGGGTTGTCACCAAGGCTTCAACGGGACTTTGCGTGGGCGTAATGGTCGGCTTATAGGCTACGGATTCCTTTGCAAGGCAGTCTGCTTTTCGTCTGCTGATTCCAAATCGATTGAACGCGGAGGTAGGTCATGAAATTCGCAAGGATGCTTGCATTCGCTGCCATCCTCACATTTGCAGCGGGTAGCGGCGCGGCCCTTTGGGCCCAGTTTGGCGCCACGGGCGCCGTGCTCGGCGTGGTCATGGACCCGAGTGGGGCGGTGATCCCAAAGACGAAAGTGGTGGCGGCGGAAACTTCGACCGGGAGCAAGCGGGAGACCACTGCCGACAATGAAGGACGATACCATCTGGCGGCGCTTCCCGTGGGCGAATACAAGCTGACGTTCGAGGCGCCCGGCTTCAAACAGTTGGAACGCGCCGGGGTGAAGGTGGAAGCGGGCGTGGCTCGTTCCGTCGACGTCGAGCTGGCCATCGGGGCCACTACCGAAGCCATCACGATTTCCGGGGACGCCCCGCTGGTCCAATCCTCGCAGGCGACGACGGTGCGGCAACTGAGCTCGGCGGAACTGGTGGAGGTTCCAACTTCCACCCGAAACTTCACGCACCTGCTTTCCGCAGAGGCGGGCGTCAACGCGGATCTGCCGCCGGTGCTGGGCAACGACACGGGTTCCATCAGCCCTTCGGTGAATGGCACACGCACCACCAGCAATAGCCTGCAGTTCAACGGCGTCGACGCGACCAACCTGCTCACCAATGAGGGTTCGCTGACCGAGAATATCGCGCCCGCGCTCGAGACGATTCAGGAGGTCAAGCTGCAGACGAGTCTTTATGACGCTTCCACCGGCCGGAACGGCGGAGGTAACTTCCAGATCGTCACGCGCGGCGGATCGAATGACATCCACGGTTCGGGTTACTGGTTTAATCAGAACGAGGCATTCAACGCCAACGAGTTCTTCTTCAACCGCGACGGCATCGAACGGCCCGCGGCGCGCCGCAATGAAGAAGGGTTTACCTTCGGGGCGCCTCTGAAAAAGGACAAGTCGTTCATCTTTGCCGGCTACCAGCGCACCGACGCCCGAACCGCATTTGTTCCCACCGGCTCCTCGCTCTCGGACCTGCCTCTGGCTCTTAACGGAATCACGGGCGACCGCACGGCCGCCAACCTTGCCGCAGCCTTTAATGCTGTCAACGTCCGCAACCTGGACGCGGACCCGGCGAATGACGTGATCCTCACCGAAGCGGACATCTCTCCGATCGCCGTCAACATCTTCAATCTGCGCAATCCGGCCACCGGGGACTTTGTGATCCACGGGCCGGGCCCCGGCGCCGCGACGACAACCGACGCCCTCGGCAACCCGCTGATGCGAGTTCGGCAGGTCTGGCCCTCGGAGTTCCAGCAGGACCAGTTCACGATTCGCAACGACACCAATCTTTCAGACAAGAACCGGCTCAGCGGCGCCTTCTTCTTCTCCAATTTCCCCAGCCTGGACTCGTTCCCTGACCCCTCAAGTCTGGCTTCGCCGTTCGTTCTGAAACGCGGCAACCGGGCGCGCACGCTCTCGGTCGGCGACACCCACGTGTTCAATGAGAACTTTGTCAACGAAGCACGCTTCGGATTCCTCTGGCTCGACAACACGCGCGCCCTGGACGAGCCGTTTCTGGCCCTCACCAATGATTCCATCGGCGTGACCAACCCGGCGCAGCTCTTTGACGATTCCCCGGCAACACGGCGACTGGGGCACTACATCTTCCGCGGGCCGCGCTTCAGCTTCGGCGGTCCCAATGATTCCTTCAACAAGCGTAAGCAATTCACCTACAACCTGACGGATACACTCTCTTACACGCGCGGGCGGCACTCGCTGCGCCTGGGGGCGGAATTCCGCCGCCACAACGTGAAGAACAATCTGCCGGAAGAGCAGGCAACCGAATTCGAGAAATTCTCCAGCTTCACCCAGTTGCTACGAGGTCTGGCTCAGGAAGCCGACACTCAGTTCGGGATCACCGAGAAAGAGTTCAATGCCACGGACCTGGCCTGGTTCGTCGCC
>CAZHKT010000027.1:0-30236 GCA_964533045.1 uncultured Acidobacteriota bacterium
TTGGAAACAGGCCGAATTGTTCTGATTGTCACTATATTATGTAATTCTCTTTAATGCGTCAACCATGCGGCGCGCGCTATTATGCACGGGTTTGAGGGGTTCGGACAGGCTAATTGTCGCCCGCCGCCGCCGAGGAGGAGTACCATGAAGGTTCGACTTGCGTTCACCTTGACCTTGCTGCTCGCGTGCGCCCATGCCGCAGCTGCCGCCGATCCGAAACCGGGAACGGCAACCTCGCCCTGCACCGAGCAGGGCATCGCCTCCATCACGGCGCGCCGCGTGCTGGGGCCGCTTCAAATTGACGGGAGCCTCGATGAGGCTTCCTGGCAAATGGTCACCAAATCGCCTCGCTTCGGCGACATGGTCACGGGCGAGCCGGGCTGGTATGACACGCGCGTGGCCACGCTCTGGGACGACGAGAATCTCTACGTCGGCTACTGGATCGAACAGCCCTACGTCGAAGCCCAGTTGACCGAGCGCGACTCCACCGTGTTCCAAGAAGATGACGCCGAAGTTTTCATCGACGGGGGCGATGCCTACTACGAGTTCGAAATCAATGCACGCGGAACCATCTACGAAGTCTTCTTCATCTGGCGCGACGCCATGAAACCCGGCGGCAAGTTCGATCTGCCCGAATTCGACGTGGTGAAGAGCGGGGCGCTTACCTTTGGCGGTGACTATGACCGACATGCCAAGACCTTTTGGCGCGGCACCAACCCGCGTGGCTTGCGCTGGGCGTTCTTGAACTGGGACCTGCCGGGCTTGAAAGCCGCGACCCAGGTGGACGGAACGCTGAATGAAAACTCCGCGCCTGACAAAGGCTGGACGGTCGAAATCGCCTTCCCGTGGAAAAGTCTGAAGCATCTGGCCTCGGGGCGCTCGCTGCCGCCGCGCGACGGTGACACTTGGCGGATCTTCTTCGGGCGGTTTGATCTCTTCCGTCGCAATGGGGAAGAAGTGAATCCCCACCCCGCCTGGGTTCTCAGCCCGCATCGCGTCTACGACACCCACATGCCCGAATGCTTTCCGCGCGTGGTAATGTCGGCTGAGCCGGTGGGCGCTCCGTGAACTCGGTTTTCGGCTGGGAAGCGCTCCGCGCTCCCGCGGGAGGGCGGAGCCCTTCGCTACCGGCATTTCGCGGACCGGAATGACCGACGCAATGTTTGCGGAGTTGATGGCCGTGGTGGGCCGGGCCAACGAAACCAGCCGCCTGGCCAGCGGCTATCAGGTTGGAGTGGACGAGCAATTCAGGGCATAAGCCCCACAGCCGATGCCGATTCCCCTGCTATTCCTTCTGCTTGAGGTGCAGGGCAAGGTTTTCAAACCCCTGCTTCAGGACCTCGTGGGTCGCGGCGCTGAGGGCCTCGACGGCGGCTGTGACGCCGTCGGACGTGATGGGTTTCTGGGCGCGGAACGTTCCGTTCCATACCCCCTCACGCTTGGGGAAGCTCAGCAATGTCAATTCGATCGCGACCCGCCCGACATGCTCGCTTTCGGCATCCACTTCCTCGAAGTTGAGAATCTGGCCCTGGAGCACGTAATCCATTTGGTCCACCCAGGGAAGCACTCTGGCCTGTCGGGCAATACCCATGCGCTCCAGCAGTTGCGCGGCGACTTCGGCGACCATTGTGGAAGGTTCGGAGACCCACCGGTCGTCGTCGTAGTACTCCAACTGTGTCGGCGATGGATACCTCAGAATGCGCCAATCCTGAAGGAGCGTCGTGGCGCTGAAGTGCTCGACGCCGATCACGCGTACCAGCGCCTCCGGAGTCGCCGAAGGTGGTTCCGGCACGCGAAGGACATGAATCCGCGACGGGGTCGAGGAGCCTCCTCCGCAGCTCAGTGCGGCGAGGGCGAAAAAAACCACAGCGGCCGCGGAGAAACATTGACCACCACCGGATGATTCCATGGGCCTGAGCATCAGCGACAACCTCGCGGATCCTGCTGAGAGTGAGTCGGATTCCGACGGCCATTCTGGCAAATCCCACTAGTCGATGCAAGCTGTGGATAATCTGCACCGTAAAGACTTGGCCTGTAACCCGGGATCACCATTTGAAAGAAGGGTGACGGAGTGGGCATAATGAAACGATGGGAGCACTCGAATCCATCTGGACCTTACTGGGGATGTCACCCAAGGCCGCGCGCGGGGAAAAGGCGCGCCGCGCCAGGGTTTTGCCCGAAACCGAATCCGTCCGAAAAATCATGGAAGTCCTCCGGCACTTGAATCCAACGGAGGCGCGATATCTCGCCGCCTTTGCCTACCTGTTGAGCCGGGTCGCCAATGTGGAGCGAGGCACGAGTGCCGAGGAGCTCCGCGTCATCGAGCAGATGTTGCGCGAGAAGGGCGGCCTGACTCGTGAACAGGCGGCCCTGGTCGCCGATATCGCCCGCCACCAAAGTGACCTCTTCGGGAGCACAGAAAATTTCCTGGTGGGCCGCGAATTTGACAAAATCGCCACCCGGGATCAGAAGATGGGCCTGATCCATTGCCTCTTCACCGTTTCCGCAGCGGACCAGTCCATCTCTTCCGTCGAAGATCACGAGATTCGCAGGATCACGCGTGAGATCAAGCTGGACCATGAGGACTATATCGCAGTCCGGCTGGCTTACCGGAAAGATCTGAAAGTGCTCAAAGGGCTCCCTCGCGCCGCAACGCGCTGATTCCACGGCACCTCTCTGTAGGGCAACCCGGCTGGCCCGTTGCGGCGTCTCAACGATGGTGTGGCGCTTCCACTACCCCCTTGACCCGCGACGCGGGAACGGGTAAAGATGGTGGTCGTGAAGTCTGGTTGCGCGTAGACTTTTGATCTCCTCCCTCGCCGCGCTCGGACCGTTCGCTATCTCGTGAGGAGGTTCTATGCACAGCAAGAAATGGGTAGTTCCTTCCCTTATTCTTCCCTTCCTGATGCTGTCTGTCCTTTGGATGGCGCAGGCCGCCGATAAACCGGCGGATGAAATGATTCTGAAAGGTGCTCCACTGGGCGCAGTCAAGTTCACGCACAAAGTTCACGCCGAAACCCACGCGGCGGGCAAGTGTGAGACCTGCCATCACCCATCCAAACCGGAGAAGCCTGCCACGGCGGCGCAGCAAGCCTGCCGCGACTGCCACACCAAGCCGCCCCAGGCGGGGATGAAGACTGCCACCCAAGCCGCCTTCCATAACCCCATGGCCAAGGCCGGTACCTGCATTGATTGCCACGTGAAGTCCAACGCGGCAGGCAAGGCAGCCCCCGTCGGAACCTGTGCCAAGTGCCACAACAAGGCGAATGGCTAGCTGCATCCGCCACGAACTACAGTTCTTATAGCTGGAAGGCCGTGTTCTCACGCGAAGGAGGACACGGCCTTTCTCCTTTCTTCCTGGCAGCAGAGCTAGGTCTTCCTGCGGATCAGCCCATCCAGGCTCAGCGGTCCCGGTCCCGCCACGCTCACATAGAGGAAGACGAAGGAGTAGAGCGCGGCGAGTTCGCCGCCGTTGCTGATGGGAAGAAACCCTCGCGGTTGGTGAAACATGAAATACGCCACCGCCATCTGCCCGCTGAGAAGGAACGCTACGGGTCGCGAGAACAGGCCCAGCAGAAGCAGAAGGCCCCCGGCGAATTCGATCAGTCCTCCCCACCACGCCAGGGTGGGAAACACAGCCACGCCCCCTTTGCCGCCCATTCCGCCGAAGACCCCAAGCATCTTCTGCATGCCGTGTAGCGAGAATAAAAACGCTGACACGCTGCGAAGCAGCGAAAGAACCCCGGGTTGAATCGTCGCGAGAGCCGCCATCACCACCTCCGCCTTCATCTGATGAA
Source organism: uncultured Acidobacteriota bacterium (assembly GCA_964533045.1). Classification (GTDB taxonomy): domain Bacteria; phylum Acidobacteriota; class Terriglobia; order UBA7540; family UBA7540; genus JACQNR01. The sequence goes on from CAZHKT010000027.1 coordinate 3,798, forward strand.
TCCTACGTACCATAACCCCGCCCTCGGTTCAATCCCAGTGATTTCCGCGCCAAGGCGCTGTCGGCGCCTGTGCTAACATGCTTGTCGGGCTTTCACTCGCCGGAAGGAATCGCTTCGCGATGAGAGTAGTGATCGTGGCGCTGGGCAGCGCCGGGGACGTCCATCCCAAAGTGGGGCTCTCGTTGGCGCTGAAGCGCCGCGGGCACGACGTCCTGCTGGTGGCGGCGACGGTCTTCGAGCCGCTGGCCCGGCGCGTGGGCCTCGAGTTCTGCGGCCTGGGAACGGAGAAGGATTTTCACGACTCCGTCCGCGACCCCGACATCTGGAGTCCTCACCGAGCTCTCTCCGTCATTGCGCGGCGACTTATCATTCCGGCGATGCGGGAAGTCTACGAGCTTATCGAAAAGGAAGACCGCCGGGGTAGGATCGTGGTGGCGGCGTCCGGCCTCACCTTCGGCGCGCGCTGCGCGCAGGAGAAACTCCAGGTTCCGCTCGCTACCGTTCACCTCCAGCCGTCCATCTTCCGCAGCGTGCACGAGCCCGCGGTGCTGTCCTATCCCGATATCCTGGGCGCACTCCCGCGCGGGTTGCGGCCCTGGTTCTATCGGGCCGCCGATCGGTTCTTTATCGACCCGTTGCTGGTCGGCCCGCTGAACGAATTCCGGCGGGAAGTCGGCCTTGCGCCGGTGCGGCGACTGTTTGACCGGTGGATGCATTCGCCGCAGCTCGTCATCGGGCTGTTTCCGGAGTGGTTTGCCGCACCGCAGCCCGACTGGCCGCCGAACACCTGCCTGACCGGTTTCCCTCTTTACGACGAGAGCGGCGCGCGCGCGACCCCCGCTGAACTCGCCGCCTTTCTCGCGGCAGGTCCCGCGCCCGTCGTCTTCGCGGCGGGCTCGGCCAATGCGCAGGCGCGCGATTTCTTCGAGACGTGCGCCGAAGTTTGCCGCCGCGCCGGCTGGCGCGGAATTCTGCTTTCTCAGTTTCCCGACCAGGTTCCCGCGTCGCTGCCCGATGGCGTTCATCACTTCACCTACGTTCCTTTCAGCCAGGTGCTGCCGCGGGCCGCGGCTTTGGTCCATCATGGCGGCATCGGAACCACCGCTCAGGCCTTCGCGGCGGGTGTCCCGCAGCTCGTGCGGCCGCTGGCGCATGATCAGCCCGACAACGCTGCGCGCGTGCGGCGCCTGGGCGCGGGGGAATTCCTGCGGCCGCACCAGTACAAAACGGGTCGCGTCCTGGAAACGCTCGGCCGATTGATGAAGTCCGAGGAGATTCGCCGAAACTGCCAGCGCCTGAAGAGCAATCTCTCCGTCTTGCACGCCCTCGAACGCACCTGCGAACTCATCGAGCAACTCGGAAAGTAACCCCGACGCGTGGAGAGAAGATCACACGGACCAGCACAAAGCAAAGCGAAGCCCTGCGCATCCGGGCAGGGAATCCATATAAGGCGAAGATAATTCATGACCCGAGTCGCCGGCGGCGCGACGAGCCGATTGAGGAAATTCACGACAGGGTCAGCGCAATGGCGCAGGGCATGGGCCGGTGGGGATACGCGCCGACACAGGCGGCAAATTGACTTCGAGCAATGACGAAGGGCCTTCCATCGATGTCTGTACCGGAAAGCGCCAATTCACACACTGATTGCTGACGTAAGGCAATTCCGCCAGTGCGATTGGGCGAAAACCCGCGATTGGCCCCCGTTTGGTGGACGAGAACGGCGCGGGTGAACGCCCCTCGAACTGGAACTTGAGTTGCTCCGCAGAATGGTGGAAGATTGTATCTAATAGCTGTTGCTGATTGCCTGCAGGGGGGATGGGTGAGTTGAAGCGCCGTCCTTCATGGCGGCAAGCGCCCGGCTGGAGCCCGGCGCGACGATATTCATGAGCAACAAACCCCAGCCCGCCAACTCTCCCGTGATCATTGAGCGCAAGGACTTTGACCAGCTCATCTCCGCGCTGAAAGCCGCGGGATACGAGGTCGTGGGCCCCACGATTCGCGAGGGAGCGATCGTGTACGACGCCGTGGCTTCGGCGAGCGACCTGCCCGTGGGCTGGACTGACGAGCAGGACGGCGGCAAGTACCGCCTGAAGCGACGCCAGGACGAAGCGCTGTTCGGTTACGTCGTCGGTCCGCACTCGTGGAAGAAGTTTCTCTTCCCGCCGCATCAGCGCCTGTGGCGGGCGCAGCGCGAGGACAAAGAATTCAAAGTCATTCCCGAAAGCGGCGAGGCGCCGAAGTGCGCTTTCCTGGGAATCCGTTCCTGCGAATTGCACGCCATCGCGATTCAAGACAAGGTTTTCATGGGCGGGCCTTACGTCGATCCCGGTTACAAGGCGCGGCGCGAGCGCATCTTCACGGTGGCCATCAACTGCGGCGTGGCGGGAGGAACATGTTTCTGCGTCTCCATGAAGACGGGCCCGAAGGCCGAGGCGGGGTTCGACCTGGCGCTGACGGAAGTGATCGAAGGTGGCGCGCATTACTTCGTGGCCGAGTCCGGAAGCAAGAAGGGCGCGGAGGTTCTGGAGAAGGTGGCGCACAAGCCTGCGGCGGAGGCCGAGAAGCGCGCTGCCGAGAAGATCGTGACGGAGACGGCCCAGCACATGGGCCGGGCGATGGAAACGGGCGGTATCAAGGAACTTCTGTACGCAAACTACGAACACCCGCGATGGGAGAACGTGGCTTCGCGCTGCCTGAGCTGCGCCAACTGCACCATGGTCTGCCCCACTTGCTTCTGCACCACGGTGGAAGACACGACGGACCTGACCGGCGAGCACGCCGAGCGCTGGCGCAAGTGGGACTCGTGCTTCACCATGGACTTCTCTTACATTCATGGCGGGAGCGTGCGCGCCACGCCCAAGTCGCGTTACCGGCAGTGGATGACGCACAAGCTGGCGACCTGGCACGACCAGTTCGGCACCTCCGGCTGCGTCGGATGCGGACGGTGCATTACGTGGTGTCCGGTGGGCATTGATATCACTGAGGAAGTGAAGGCGATCCGCGGGGCGGCGCTGGTCCGGCCCCTGAAAGGAGCCAAATGATCCAGAAGCTGGACGTTATTGTTCGGGAGCACGATTTTTTCAAGGGTATGGAAGAACGCCACATCAAGCTGATTGCGGGCTGCGCCAAGAACGTGCGCGTCACGGAAGGGAAGATGCTGTTTCGCGAGGGCGACCCTGCCAACCAGTTCTTTCTCATTCGCGACGGTCAGGTGGCTATCGAGGTGCACGTGCCCACGCGCGGCAACATCACCATTCAGACGGCGCAGACCGGTGACGTGGTGGGCTGGTCGTGGCTGGTCGAGCCGCATCGCTGGCACTTCGGCGCGCGTGCCCAGCGCCCCACGCGCGCTCTGGCGTTCGACGGCAAATGCCTGAGAGGGAAATGCGAACGCGACCACAGCCTCGGCTACGAACTTTTCAAACGCTTCACGCCGCTCATGGTGGACCGGCTGGAAGCGACGATTGTGCAACTGCTCGATCTTTATGGCCCTCATGCATAACAATCCGACGGCGTTGGGAATCGAACCCATGCTGCCCCGGCCTTTCCGGATCCAGCAGATCTGGAATGAGACGAGCGACACCTTCAGCTTCTCGCTGGTTCCGGTGGAGGAAGGTGGCGGTCACTCCTTCGCGCCCGGGCAGTTCAACATGCTCTACGCCTACGGCGTGGGCGAAGTGCCGATTTCGATCAGCAGCGACCCGGCCGAAGCGCCGCGGCTTCGGCACACGACGCGCGTGGTGGGGCCGGTGACGCGCGCCCTGCGCCGGCTGAAGCGCGGCGAGACGATGGGCGTGCGCGGACCCTTCGGCAGCGCCTGGCCCGTGGAGGAAGCGAAGGGCCGCGACTTGGTGGTGGTGGCCGGCGGCATCGGCCTGGCGCCACTCCGGCCGGTGCTTTACCAGGCGCTGGCGCAGCGCCAAGCATACCGCAAGGTGGTGCTGCTCTATGGCGCGCGCACGCCGGAGGACCTGCTCTACCGGCGGGAGCTGGAACGCTGGCGCGGGCAGCTCGACCTGGAAGTTCACGTGACCGTGGATCGAGCCTTCGCTGACTGGCGCGGCAACGTGGGCGTGGTCACCAAGCTGATCGGCCGGACGCCTTTCGACCGCACCGATTGTGTGGCTATGGTCTGCGGGCCGGAAGTCATGATGCGCTTCGCCGTGCTGGAACTGCAAGATCGCGGCGTCCCGTCAGACCGAATCTACGTCTCCATGGAACGCAATATGAAATGCGCGGTCGGCTTCTGCGGCCATTGCCAGTACGGCCCGCTGTTCGTCTGCAAGGACGGGCCGGTGTTCCGCTACGACCGCATCGCGAAACTGTTAGGGATGTCTGAGGTGTGATATGCCCCGGCGGCGCAAGCCCACAATCGCAGTTTGGAAGTTCGCCTCCTGCGATGGATGCCAGTTGAGCCTGCTCGATTGTGAAGACGAGCTGCTGGCGGTGGCGGGTGCGGTCGAAATCGCCAACTTTCCGGAAGCCTCGCGCGCCGTGGCCCCCGGGCCTTACGACATCTCGCTAGTCGAAGGTTCCATCACCACCCCGCACGATGCCGAGCGGATTCACAAGATTCGCCGCATGTCCAAGGTCCTGATTACCATCGGAGCCTGCGCCACGGCGGGCGGGATTCAGGCGCTGCGCAATTTCAAGGACGTCAAAGAATTCACCTCTTACGTTTACGCCCGGCCGGATTACATTTCCACCCTGAACAAGTCGACGCCCATCGCTGACCACGTGTACGTGGATTTCGAGCTGCGCGGATGCCCCATCAACAAGATGCAGCTCGTGGAAGTTCTCAGCGCCTTCCTGAACGGACGCAAACCGAACACGCCGCCGCATAGCGTCTGCATCGAATGCAAACACCGCGGCACGGTGTGCGTAATGGTGTCGCAGGGCGCGGCCTGCCTCGGGCCGGTGACCCAGGCCGGATGCAATGCTCTCTGCCCCTCCTATCACCGCGGCTGTTTCGGATGCTACGGGCCGAAGGAGACGCCGAACACCGCCTCGCTCGCCCACTGGTGGTCACGCCAAGGCACGACGCCGAACGACCTCGTCCGGATCTTCCGCGGATTCAATGCCTACGCCGAGCCGTTCCGCAAGGAGAGCGAAGCGCATGAAAAGTAAGATCATCAAAGTCGACTACCTGGCGCGCGTCGAGGGCGAAGGCGCGCTCTACGTGAAAGTGGACGGCCACAAGGTCAAGGACGTCAAGCTGCGCATCTTCGAACCGCCCCGCTTCTTTGAGGCGTTTCTGCGCGGCCGGCGTTTCACCGAAGCGCCCGACATCACGGCGCGCATCTGCGGCATCTGCCCCGTCGCGTACCAGATGAGCTCCTGCCACGCCATGGAAGACGCCTGCGGCGTGAAGGTTGCCGGCCCTATCCGCGACCTGCGCCGCCTGCTCTATTGCGGCGAGTGGATTGAGAGCCACGTTCTGCATATCTACCTGCTGCACGCGCCCGATTTCCTGGGCTACGAAGACGCCATCCGCATGGCCAAAGACCACCCGGCGGTCGTCCAGCAAGGTCTGAAGCTCAAGAAGATCGGCAACGATATTGTGAATCTCGTGGGCGGTCGCGAAATCCATCCCATTAACGTGCGCGTGGGCGGATTCTACAAGTGGCCGGCGAAGAAAGATCTCGCAGAACTGGCCGAGAGACTGAAGTGGGCGCTGGAAGCCGCCATCGAAACCGTTCGCTGGACGGCCAAGCTTCCCTTCCCCAGCTTCGAGCGCGATTATGAATTCGTGGCGTTGCGCTACCCGGGCGAATATCCGTTCAATGAAGGACGGCTGGTTTCAAACAAGGGTCTCGACATCGCCGTCGGCGACTACGAAAAGAACTTCACCGAGGAGCACGTGGAGCACTCGAACGCCCTCCACTCGGTGCTCAACGGACGCGGAGCGTACTTCGTCGGTCCCCAGGCGCGCTATAACCTGAATTTCGACCAGTTGTCGCCCGTGGCGCAGGAGGCCGCGAAGGCGGCGGGCCTCGGCCCGGTCAGTAAGAACCCGTTCCACAGCATCATCGTGCGCGCCGTTGAGACCGTGTACGCCTGCGACGAAGCGCTACGCATCATCCGGACGCTCGAGACTCCCGAGAAGCCTTACGTGGAGGTCGAGCCTCGCGAGGGCGTGGGCTGCGGCTGCACGGAAGCTCCGCGCGGAATTCTTTACCACCGTTACCGCATCGCCAAGGATGGCACGATTCGCGACGCCAAGATTGTGCCGCCCACCTCCCAGAACCAGAAGACCATCGAGGGAGACCTGCGGGATCTCGTCCCCACCATCGTCAAGCTGCCCCAGGCCAAACTTCAATGGCAGTGCGAGCAGGCGGTGCGCAATTACGATCCCTGCATCTCCTGCGCCACCCACTTCCTGAAGCTCCATATCGAGCGGGAATGAACATCCTCGTCATCGGCGTTGGAAACGAGTTCCGCGGCGACGATGGCGTGGGCCTGGAGGTGGCGCGCGCCCTGTTGGCAGAGGTTCCGCCCCACGTCACCGTCCTCGAAGCCAGCGGCGAAGGCGCGGCACTGATGGAGGCGTGGAAAGGCTACGAACGCGTCATCGTCGTGGATGCGACGAGTTCCGGTTCGCCACCCGGCGCCATCCACCGTTTCGAGGCACATCGCGAACCGCTGCCCGCGCCGTTCTTTCATTATTCGACGCACGCCTTCAGCGTGGCGGAAGCCATCGAAATGGCCCGTGCTCTCGGTCAACTGCCTCCCGAAATTATCGTGTATGGTATCGAGGGAAAACAGTTCGTGGCGGGCGAAGGCCTGAGCCCCGAGGTCGAAACCGCGGCGTCGGCGGTGGTGGAGGGCGTGCTCCGCGATCTGGCCTGACCCGACTCGTCGTCGCGGCGATCTTCAGGTCGCCAAGTTTTCAAATCCCCCGTGGCGGGCTGAAGCCCGCCGCTACGAAGGGCGACGATCAATTGAGGAGATGTATGCACGAGTTCTCGCTGATGAACGACCTGATGCGCAAGATCGAGGCCGTGGCGCACGAGCACGGGGCGAGGAAGATCTTGAGCGTCAAGGTGCGCCTCGGCGCGCTCGCCCATATTTCGCCCGAACACTTCCGCGAGCACTTCGTCGAAGCCTCCACTGGCACGCTTGCTGCCGGCGCGCGCCTCGAGGTCGAGCAGCAAGGGGATGAGTCCGATCCCCACGCGCAGGACATCCTGCTGGAAAGCGTCGAGGTGGAGGAAGGGGTGAATTGATTTGTCATTCCGAGCGAAGCGAGGAATCTCGCTCTGGATTGAGTCACGGGTTCCTCGTCAGTCCGATGAACTACATCGGACCCGTTCGGAATGACATGCAGAGTAGGTTAGGATTGAATAACCATCATGGCCCCTGCGACCCGAACCCGCCTGCGCCTGGTGATTCACGGCGCGGTCCAGGGTGTGGGCTTCCGGCCCTTTGTTTATCGCCTGGCGACGGGCCTGGGGCTTGGCGGCTGGGTGCGCAACACCTCGCAGGGCGTGATGGTCGAGGTTGAAGGCGAGCCAGCCTCGGTCGAATCTTTTCTGCTGCGCATTGAATCCGAGAAACCTCCTCTAGCTTCCATCCAGAGCCTGGAACCTTGCGTTCTCGATGCGCGCGGCGAGACCCAGTTCAAAATCCTCGCCAGCGATGAGCGGGGCGAGACCACGGCGCTCGTGCTGCCCGACATCGCGACCTGCGCCGATTGCGTGCGCGAAATCTTCGATCCCTCAAACCGACGTTTTCACTATCCGTTCACCAACTGCACGAACTGCGGCCCGCGCTTCAGCATCATCGAAGGTCTTCCCTACGACCGGCGGAATACGACCATGCGCGCTTTCGCGATGTGCGAAGCCTGCCGCAGCGAATATGAGAACCCACTGGATCGCCGCTTCCACGCCCAGCCCAATGCGTGCCCGGCTTGCGGCCCGCACCTTGAACTCTGGAGCCGGCGAGGGGAACGGATGAACGAACGCCGCCCGGCCCTCGAGGAAGCCGCGCACGCCGTGCGGTCCGGCCGGATCCTCGCCCTGAAAGGTCTCGGCGGATTTCAATTGATGGTGGACGCGCGCCACGAGGAGGCGGTGGCCCGGCTTCGACGGCTCAAGCAGCGCGAGGAGAAACCCTTCGCGCTGATGGTTCCTTCGCTCGCCGCCGCGCAAGAGCTTTGCGAAGTGTCAGCGCTTGAGCAGCGATTGCTGCGCTCTCCCGAATCACCCATTGTGCTGATGAGGCGCCGCCGCGGAGCCGGGATCGCGGCGGGCGTCGCGCCCGGCAATCCTTTTCTCGGGGTCATGCTGCCCACCACGCCGCTGCATCATCTGCTGATGGCGGAGTTGAGTTTCCCCATTGTGGCGACGAGCGGCAACATGAGCGACGAAACGATCTGCACGGATGAGCGCGAGGCCGTGGCGCGGCTGGGAAGCGTCGTTGACCTGTTTCTGGTTCACAATCGTCCCATCGCGAACCATGCAGACGATTCCGTGGTGCGCATCGTGGCGGGCCGCGAACTGGTGATGCGCCGCGCGCGCGGCTACGCGCCGCTGCCGGTACGGATTGAAACGGCAACCAAGACCCGGACCGTTCTCGCCGTCGGCGCCGATCTCAAAAACACGGTCGCCCTTTCGGCGGACCGGCAGATCTTCGTCAGCCAGCACATCGGCGACCTGGAAAGCGCCGAAGCGTTTGCGACCTTTCAGCGCGTCATCGGGCACTTGGAGAAGCTGCGCGAAGCAAAGCCGGACCTGGTGGCCTGTGATGATCACCCGGATTATCACTCGACGCGCTTTGCGGCTCGCCTCCATCTGCCGATGAAGTCCGTTCAGCACCACCTGGCGCACGTGGCTTCCTGCATGGCGGAGAACGGAATCTTGAACGACCCGGTGCTGGGCATCGCGTGGGACGGCACGGGCTATGGAACCGACGCGACGGTGTGGGGCGGCGAATTCCTCCGCGTCAAGCGTGGCGCGTGGCGGCGCGTGGCCCACCTGCGCACGTTCCCTCTGCCCGGCGGCGAGGCGGCCGTCAAGGAGCCACGGCGGAGCGCTCTGGGCGCTGTTTACGCCGCGCTGGGCGACGCGGCCTTTGCGACGCGCGCCGCATCCCAGTTCTCAGCGGGCGACCTGGCCATTCTCAAGACCATGCTTCAGCGGAAGATCAACTGCCCCCTTACCTCGAGCGCCGGGCGCCTTTTCGACGCCGTCGCGTCGCTCACCGGCCTGCGGCAGTGGAATCGCTACGAAGGCCAGGCAGCCATGGAGCTGGAGTTCGCGGCCGACGGCGTCCCTGCCGATGAAGCCTATCCCTTCACCATCCCGGACGGCCCGGTGCCTTGGGTGATAGACTGGTGTCCGATGGTCACAGCCATTCTTCATGACATTGAATCCGGGACCGCGGCGGGTTTGATCTCCGCCCAGTTTCACCGTACGCTGGTGGAGATGATGGTGGCGGTCGCACGGCGGGCGGGGGAGCCGCGCCTGGTGCTTTCGGGCGGATGTTTTCAGAATCGCACTCTCACCGAAGGCGCGGTCAGCCGCCTGCGAAGAGAAGGTTTCCAGTGCTACTGGCATCAGCGCATTCCTCCCAACGACGGGGGCATCGCGCTGGGCCAGGCGGTGATGGCCCTGACGCAAGCGGAGGATGACTGACATGTGCCTGGCGGTTCCCGGCAAAATTCTGAGCGTGGCAGGCGACGATCCTTTAGCGCGGACCGGCAAAGTCAGCTTTGGTGGCATCGTCCGGGAAGTGAATTTGGGCTTCGTGCCGGAGGCGGGCGTCGGCGATTACGTGATCGTCCACGTGGGTTGCGCCATCAGCCGGCTCGATGAAGTAGAAGCCCAGCGCGTCTTTGAGTATCTGCGCGAGATGAATGAACTGGGCGAGTTGGAGCAGAGTACGTAGAAGCGGCCTTCAGGCCGCCATCTGGCGGGCTGACGCCCGCCGCGACAGAGGAATGAAATACATCGACGAATATCGCGAGGCGGGTTCCGTCCAGCCATTGGCCGAAGCCATCCGGCGGGTCACGACGCGGCCCTGGACGATCATGGAAGTCTGCGGCGGGCAGACGCACACCATCGTGAAATTTGGCCTCGACGAGTTGCTTCCGGCGGGCGTCACGCTGGTGCACGGACCGGGCTGCCCGGTGTGCGTGACGCCGGTGGAGTTGATCGATCAAGCGGTCGAAATCGCCGCGCGACCGGAGGTGATCTTCTGCTCCTTCGGCGATATGCTCCGAGTTCCCGGCAGCGGCCGCAGCCTGCTGGAGGTGAAAGCCGCGGGGGGCGACGTGCGGATTGTCTATTCGCCGCTCGACGCCCTCACGGTGGCCCAGCAGAATTCCGAGAAGGAGGTGGTCTTTTTCGCCGTCGGATTCGAGACCACCGCCCCCGCCAACGCCATGGCCGTGGCGCAGGCCCGGCGCCTCGGCCTGCGCAATTTTTCGATTCTGGTGTCGCACGTCCTGGTGCCGCCGGCCATGGAGGCGATTTTGTCCTCGTGCGACAACCGCGTGCAGGGCTTCCTCGCCGCCGGGCACGTCTGCACCGTCATGGGATACACCGAGTACGAACCCATCGCCGCGAAATACCACGTTCCCATCGTGGTCACGGGCTTCGAGCCGCTCGATATTCTGCAGGGCATCTACCTCTGCGTCCGCCAGCTCGAGGAAGGCCGCGCCGAAGTTGAGAACCAATATGCGCGCTCGGTGCGGCGCGCGGGAAATGAGCCGGCGCAACAACTGATCCGCGAGGTCTTTCATATCGTCCCGCGCAAGTGGCGCGGCGTCGGCGAGATTCCTCAAAGCGGACTCGCCTTGCGCGATGACTTCGCGGCGTTCGACGCCGAAAGGCGATTCGGGCTTGCGCAGATGGTCGCTGAGGAATCCTCGGAGTGCATCGCCGGCGAGGTCCTGCGCGGCATCCGGAAACCGCACCAGTGCGAGGCCTTCGGCACGCGCTGCACGCCGGAGCATCCGCTGGGCGCGCCCATGGTTTCCTCCGAGGGCGCCTGTGCCGCCTATTACAGCTATCGCAAGCGGCGGGACCTGCAGCCGCTGAAGGTTGAAAGCCAGTGAGCGCATCAGCGAAGGAGTTCAACATCACCTGTCCGCTGCCCTCCGCGGACGGCTCGCGCATTCTCCTCGCCCACGGCGGCGGCGGCAAACTAATGCACCAATTGATCGAGAAAGTCTTTCTCCAGAGCTTCTCGAACCCGGCGCTCGAAGCGCGGCACGACGGTGCGGTCCTTGAACTCAGCGGCGCGCGGCTGGCGTTCACCACGGATTCCTACGTCGTGCGCCCCCTCTTCTTCCCCGGCGGCGATATCGGCACCCTGGCGGTCAACGGCACCGTGAACGACCTCGCGATGTGCGGTGCGCGGCCGATCGCGCTCAGCGCCGGGTTCATTCTGGAAGAAGGCCTGCCGGTCGAAAGGCTTCAGCGCGTGGTGGAATCCATGCGCGCCGCGGCCGCGGCGGCGCGCGTGGTTTTTGTGACCGGCGACACCAAGGTGGTGGACAGGGGAAAGGGCGACGGGATTTATGTCAACACCGCCGGCATCGGCCTGATCGAGCACGCGCTCACCATCGGTCCTGCCCAGGTTCGGCCCAGCGACGCCATTCTTCTCAACGGCGACATCGGGCGGCATGGCATCGCCATCATGGCGGTGCGCGAAGGCTTGAGTTTCGAAACCCAGATCGAAAGCGATTGCGCGCCGCTAGCTGATCTTGTCGCCCAGATACTCGCCGCGGGCGTCGAAATCCATTGCCTGCGCGACCTGACGCGCGGCGGCCTGGCCAGTGCGCTGGTCGAGATCGCCGAAACCGCAGCACGCGACATCGCCATCGAAGAAAAATCAATTCCCGTGCGCGAGGACGTGCAGGGCGCGTGCGAAATTCTGGGCCTGGACCCGCTTTACGTCGCGAACGAGGGGCGATTCATCGCCTTCGTGCCGCCCTCCGATGCCGGTAAGGCGCTGGCCGTGATGCGCGCCCATCCACTCGGCGGCGGTGCGTCCGCCATCGGACAGGTTGAGGGCGGCCACTCCGCTATGGTTCGAATGAAGAGCCGCATCGGCACCACCCGCATCGTGGACATGATCAGCGGGGAACAACTGCCGCGCATCTGCTAACCGTCGAGGGTATCTGATGCAAATCCGCGGGGCGAAGCTTCTCGCCCAGCAAGTGCCGCAGCGCCTTTATTGGAATTGGGCGGCGGTGTTGCTGCTGGCCGCCTGCGGGGCCGATTCTGTCCCGCCGTCGGCGCCGCCCGCTTCGGCTTTCAGCGGCGACATCGAGGGCGTGCACGACCCAAGCCTGATCAAGCAGGGCTCGACTTACTACGTCTTCTCGACCGACACTGGCCAGCCCGGGCACATTCCCATTCGTTGCTCTTCGGACCTCAAGCGCTGGACGCTCTGCGGCCAGGTCTTCGACGCCATTCCGGGCTGGATTCCCCCTCTCATCCCTGGGGTGACCGGTCTGTGGGCTCCAGACATCTCCTTCTTCTCCGGGAAGTATCACGTTTACTACGCCGCCTCGACTTTCGGGAGCAACCGGTCGCTGATCGCGCTCGCCACCAATGTGACTCTGGATCCCTCCAGCCCCGATTACGCCTGGTTGGATGAGGGCGTGGTGGTCGAATCGCAAACGAGCGACGACTGGAACGCCATCGACCCCAACATCTTTACCGACGAGCAGGGCCGCGTCTGGATGTCGTGGGGGAGCTTTTGGGGCGGGATCAAGATGCGCCGGCTCGATCCACTGACGGGGAAACTCTCGACAGAAGATGTGACCCTGTACTCACTGGCCGCCCGGCCGGTGGAGAAGTCTATCGAGGCGCCGTTTATTATCTGGAAAGACAGTTACTTCCTTTTTGTCTCCTTCGATCGCTGCTGCCTCGGCGCGGAAAGCACCTACAAGATCATGGCCGGCAAATCGAATGAGGTCACAGGACCCTACGCCGACCGCAGCGGCACGCCCATGATGACAGGGGGCGGCACACTGTTGCTGGCGGGCGAGGGCGCATGGCGCGGCCCCGGCGGGCAGTCGCTCTATCGCGACGGCGCGACCGACTTGCTCGTCTATCACGCCTATAGTGCATCCACCGGGCGGCCCAGCCTGCAAATCTCCCGGCTCCTCTGGACGGACGGCTGGCCCCAGGTCCTGCCCTTACCATGAATCCCTATTGAAGGCGTCGGACTCCGGTTGTATCCTATCCTTCTCGCCGCAACTCCCCCGAAGTCCTGCGGGCCTGGCTCAGTAGTACGCCTTGCCCCCTCGCCGCAGGCCAAGCGCAATGAAGAAACCAACGAGGCTCGGTGTGGCGCTTCTGATTTTGGGCAGCGCCACGTTTGCCTGGGGTCAGAAAGCGAAGCGCGTCGAGTTCCTGAACACGCGGCCGGGCGTAGAGTTTGTGGGCTCCAAGTCCTGCGAGGCTTCCGGGTGCCATGAGGAGATCTCCCGCCAGTACTACACTCAGACCTGGCACGGCAATTCCATGGGTCCGGCCGACACGCCCGAGGAGCTGGCCAAGGTGCCCGGCCGGGTGAGCGTCTATGACCCCAAGGCTGACCGGCATTACGAAATCGTGCGGCTGGGGTCGGAACTCTTTCAGACCCAATACCAGGTCGATGCCAGCGGCCACCGCATCTACTCCGCCTCCCACAAGCTGAAGTACCGCATCGGAGGCAACTTCACCGGGAGCATCTACATTGTGCAATGGGGCCAGAATCTGTTCCAGGCGCCGCTGTCCCACTATGTGGCGCCGAACCAGTGGGAGCTGGCACCCGGGTACGCTGGCGCGCCGCGCCCGTTTAACCGGGCCATCGTGATGTGTCCCTATTGCCACAACGGCCAGCCCAACATCGATCCCCAGAAGCCCGGCGTTTACAGGGATCCTCCCTTCCGCTTCGGCGAATACGCCATTAGTTGCGAGGCGTGCCACGGGCCGGGGGAACTGCACCTGAAGGATCTGGCGGAGAATCCCAGGCGCAAGAAGGGGAAGATCGACCGCACCATCGTCAATCCGGCGCGGCTCCCGCCTCGCCTGGCCGACGACGTTTGCCTGAAGTGTCACGAAGGCTGGGCTTCGCGCGTGGTGCAGCCGGGGAAAACCGAACTCGACTACCGCCCCGGCCTGCCGCTCTACGATACCGTCGCGCTCTTCAAAATCCCCATTCCCATCGAACGGCGCGAGGAACTGGAGCAACTCGCTTCAGCCCCGCCGGTGCGTGGCAGCGTGGAAACGCCCTTGTGGTTCAAGCACTCGTTAATGGAAATGAGCAAGTGCTACCAGGCCACGCAGGGCCGCATGACCTGCATAACTTGCCACATCATCCATAAGCCGCCCGCCAAGGACACCAAGGTCGAGTATTATCGCGAGCGATGCCTGGGGTGCCATTCCAACACGAGCTGCCGGCTGACGCTGGCTGAGCGCTCCAAAGAGCAGCCGGTCAATGACTGTGTGCGCTGCCACATGCCGCGTCGCGGCGTGGCGGGCATTCCGCACTCCGATGATGCCAGTCACCGCATCGTCCGGCGGCCGGGGCAGCCGTTCCCGGATTCGGCGTTCGAGGCGAGCGACCCGGACGTTCCCGGCCTGATCATTGTGAACCGCCGCGGGGCGGATAAGCGGAAGCCGGTTTCGCCGCTGGTGAAGCTGCGTGCCTACAGCGACATCATGGGGCTCAAGAAACTCCCCGAAGCCGCGACGTATTATCTGGAGCTGCTCGAAGAACTGCGCAAGACGCACCCCGACGATCCCGTGGTACTGATGTGCCTGGGACGCAAAGCCGTCGCCGACGGCGACCACGCCGCCGCCATTGGTTACCTGACGCGCGCGCTCGAACGCGGCGGCACGTTCGACACCACCTACCTGGACCTTGCCCAGGCGCTCATCCAGATGGACCGCAAGCCGGAAGCGGCCGAGGTGTTGGAAAAAGGCGTGGCGATGTGGCCCTTCTCGCCCGATCTTCAGCAGGCGCTGGTGCTCTGCTACATGTCCATGCAGTCCTACTCGCAGGCGCGCCGCGTGCTGGAACAGTACGTGGCGCTCTTCCCCGAGGACACCATCGCCCGCGAAGGGCTGGCTCGCGCCCGCGCCGCGGGCAACTGAACCCCCGCAGATTTCGTGCCACGGGTGGCATTCTTTGCAGGGGCTCCATGGGGCGCGGCTTTACCTACCGACCGGTCGGCATGCAATCGTGTGTCGGCATTGGATCGTCTGCGCCTTGTGAGACAGACTGAACCTGTAGCGCGGGCGTTTTCTGAACGTCCACGCCCCTTTTGTTGAAACAAGCTGCGCGGACCGCTGAATTTGGGAAGGGCGCTTCAGCCTTCCAAACAACCGGAGGATTTTGAATCGAGGGAGGGCAAAACACCCCGTTTTGTGGACGCCGGCCAGGGCAAAATGGCGTCGCCTGATTTAGTTAGCGGGAAGGGTGTGGCGCCGCCCGCATTCCCGTGGGAGGAAAACGAAGGCAGCGTCGGCCTTCAGGCCGACAGGCATAGCACCGCGCGCATTGCCTTCGGAGCAAAGACAGATGGCCACCTAAAGGTGGCCGCTACAAGTTTGGCGACGCGCAAATTCCCATGGGAGAAACTCGAAGGTAGCGTCGGCCTTCAGGCCGACAGGCGTAGCACCGCGCGCATTGCCTTCGGAGCAAAGACAGATGGCCACCTAAAGGTGGCCGCTACAAGTTTGGCGACGCGCAAATTCCCATGGGAGAAACTCGAAGGTAGCGTCGGCCTTCAGGCCGACAGGCGTAGCACCGCGCGCATTCCCTTCGGAGCAAAGACAGATGGCCACCTAAAGGTGGCCGCTACGGGTGCAGCGCCGGGCAAATTCCCGCAGGAGCAAAACCGAAGTTCGATAGCGGACCGCCCCTACACCAGGATCTTGTGCAGGATGTGTCCCGAGACGTCGGTCAGGCGGAAATCGCGTCCCTGGAACTTGTAGGTCAGCTTGGTGTGGTCCATGCCCATCAGGTGCAGCATGGTGGCGTGCAGGTCGTGGACCTCGACGGGGTCCTCGGCCACGTTGTAGCCCAGCTCGTCGGTCTTGCCGTAATGGGCTCCGCCCTTGACGCCGCCGCCGGCCAGCCACATGGTAAAAGCGCGCGCGTGGTGATCGCGGCCCAGGAACTTGGATTTGTCGCGTTCCTCATTCATGGGGGTGCGGCCGAACTCGCCGCCCCAGACGATGAGCGTGGAATCGAGCAGGCCGCGCTGTTTCAAGTCAATGATCAGCGCCGCGCTGGCGCGGTCGATTTCGCGGCAGAGGCGCGGCAGGCGCTGCACGATGTCGGTCTCGGCGTTGACCCCGTGGTTGTCCCAGCCTCGGTGGTAGAGCTGCACGAAACGCACGCCGCGCTCGACCAATCGCCGTGCCAGCAGGCAGTTGTTGGCGAAGGACTTCGCGCCCGGCTCCGTCCCGTAGAGCTTGTGGATATGTTCCGGTTCCTTGGAAATGTCGGTGAGGTCGGGCACGCTCGATTGCATCTTGTAGGCCATCTCGAAGGAGGCAATGCGCGTGGCGATTTCCGGGTCGCCGTTCGATTCGAGGTGCTGCTGGTTCAGGTCGCGCAGCAGGTCGAGCGAGGCGCGGCGCGTTTCGGGGCTGACGCCTTCCGGATTCGTCAGGTAGAGCACCGGGTCGCCCTTGGAGCGGAACTCGACGCCCTGATAAACGCTGGGCAGAAATCCGCTCGACCAGCAGGCCTTGCCGCCGTCCGGCTGATTCTCGCCGCTGATCAGCACCACGAAGCCGGGCAGGTCGCTGGCTTCGCTGCCCAGGCCGTAGGTCAGCCACGAACCGGTGCTCGGCCGGCCGGGAATCTGGTGGCCGGTGCTCATGAAGATCTGTGCCGGGGCGTGATTAAACTGCGTCGTGGTCATGCTGTAGATGAAGGTGAGGTCATCCACACGCTTGCTGAGTTCCGGCAGCAAATTACTGACCCAGGCGCCCGACTGGCCGTGCCGGCTGAAGTCGTGCGGGGACGCCAGCAGCTTGGGAACGCCCTGGATGAAGGCGAAGCGCTCGCCCTTCAGGTATTCCTCCGGGCAGTTCTTGCCGTTCAAGTCCTTCAGCTTGGGTTTGTAGTCGAACATATCGAGCTGCGACGGCGCGCCCGGCATGGAGAGAAAGATCACGCTTTTGGCCTTGGGCGCGTAGTGCGGCGCCTTGGCGGCCTGCGGGTTTGGCGAGTCGGCGGCGCTCAGCAGTTTCGGGTTCACCAGATGGGCGAAGGCCGCGGCGCCAATGCCGAAACCGGCCTGCCGGAAGAAGTGGCGTCGCGTCACGGCGCGAAGCATGTCTTGCACGGGGTTCAGCGTCGGGTTTTTCATCGTCGTTTCCTCTGCCTTTTCGGCGGTGATGCGGACATCGCCGCTCCTGTGGTGCGTCTAACGGTTCTTTACCATGGCGGATGTCCTTAGGTGGTCTCCTCCATGGTTCCGGCCGAGCGGGACGTCGCGTCGCCCTTCAGGGCGACACGTACGGGTGGCGGCCTGAAGGCCGCCGCTACGAAGCGCCTCGCGATGGAATCGTTATCTGCGACGCACCACAGTCGAGTTCTCATTCCTTGGTTACCGTCTCATCCAAACTGAGCAACACGTTGGAAACCATGGTCAGGGCCGCCAGTTCGGGCACGGCTGCGGCCGTCACACTTGCGTCTTTCACCACTTCCCGAGCCGCCTTCTCGTCTTTTTGGAACTTGGCAAGCTGCGCCTGGTAATAGCCCAAGGTCTTGTCCAGTTCGGTGGGGGAGGGTTTGCGGGCGGTGGTGAGCCGGAAACCGTAGGTGAGGCGCGCCGCCGGGTCGGCGCCGCCCTCGCGTGCCATGCGCTGGGCGAGCGCTCGGGCCGCTTCGAAATAGACCGGATCATTCAGCAGCGTCAGCGCCTGAAGGGGCGTATTGGTGCGCACGCGCCGCACCGTGCAAACCTCCCGGCTGGGCGCGTCGAAGGTGAGCATGCTGGGATAGGGGGCCGAACGCCGGTAGAACGTGTAGAGCCCGCGGCGATGCGCGTCCTCGCCCTTGCTTACTTCCCACTTGTCGGCGCTGTAAGGAATATCCCAGATGCCGTCGGGCTGGTAGGGCATCACGCTGGGCCCGCCGATCTTGGGGCTGAGCAGGCCGCTCGCCGCCAGCGCCGCGTCGCGAATCAGTTCGGCCTCCAGCCGCACCCGCGGCCCGCGTGCCAGCAGGATGTTATAGGGATCCTTTTCCAGCAGCGACGGTGACACCGCCGACGACTGCCGGTAGGTGGCCGATGTTACGATGGTGCGCAGAAGCTTTTTCTGGCTCCAGCCTTGCTGCATGAATTCGGTGGCCAGCCAGTCGAGCAATTCCGGATGCGAGGGCGGATCCCCCTTGGTGCCGAAATCCTCCGCCGTCAGGACGATCCCGCGGCCGAAGATCTGCTCCCAGAAGCGGTTCACCACGACGCGCGCGGTGAGCGGGTTCTCGTCGCTGACTAACCAGTGCGCGAGACCTAATCGGTTTGGCATCTGGTCGGGCGGCAGCGGTGGAAGCGACGCTGGAACGTCCGCGTACAGCCGCTCACCCGGGCTGAGGAACGCGCCGCGCACGCGCAGCAGGGTCGAAGGCTTCTGGTAGCCCGGCCGCTCGCGCAGGATGAGCGCGGTCGGAATCCGGAGGTCCTTGAGCGCCTTCTCCTTCTCGGCCAGAAGATCCCGGATGGGTTGGAGGCTGGGGGCGAACTTGCGGTACGCCGCGGCCAGCGACTTCTTCTGGTCTTCGGTCCGCTCGTTCGCCGGGATGCGGAGGATGGGAGTGAACTTGGCGGGCAATTCCAGGATGCTCTGCGGCCGCTCGATGGTTGTTACCGACAATCGGAAGCGTCCCAGATTGCGCGAAGCGTGCTCCAGCTCCTGCATCAGGCGGATGGAGAAGTGCGTGCCGCCCTTGAACCCGAACGGTTTCTCAGGAATCAGAACCAGCTGGCGGCGCGCCGGCGCCGGATGGGTGGTCGGATCAATCGCCCAGCCGGTGATATACCCCTCTTTCTTTTCCAGCAGGTTCCGGACGTAGTAGTCCTTCTGTTCCTCGTCGGCGAAGGCTGCCTTCCATTTCAGCGTTTCTTCCTCGCCCGCCTTGCCGGAAATCTTCACCACCACCTGGCTCAGCATGAAGTTGCCTTCATCGTCGCGGCCCGGGCCGTTCCTGGGCAGGCTGGGATCCTGCAGCACTTCCAGGCGCAGCGCCGTGAACTGGCCGTTCGCCGGCGGAAGCGTGGCTTCCATCGAGTAGGTGTCCGCTTCGGGATTGGCGCCGCTCGCCAGCACCGCCCCGTCACTTTGCAGCGTCAGCGTGGCGCCGCCCGCCGACTTCAGATGGCTGGGACGCAGGACGGTCCACTCACTGTCGGCGGTGAGCATCTTCTGCTCCCAGGCCGCCTGCTCGCGTTCCAGTTCCGGCGTCGGCGTGTCGAGCACGCTTCGCAGCCGCGCCATCTCGGCGCGCCATTCCCGGGCTTTCACGTCCTGCTCGGGCGTGGGAATCTCCATCTCCGGCTCTTCCACGTACCCGTCGCCCGTGCCCAGCATCACGACGCGATAAACCTGGTTATCGTAGAAAGCCATGAGGCGATAGAAGTCCTTCTGGGTGAAGGGATCGTATTTGTGGTTGTGACACTGGGCGCAGGCCAGTGTGGTCCCCAGCCAGACCGAGGCGGTGGTGCTCACGCGGTCCACCAGCGTATAGAATCGGTATTCCTCGTGGTCGATACCGCCTTCGGTGTTGAGCATCGAGTTGCGCAGGAAGCCGGTGGCGATGAGTTGATCCGTGGTGGGATTCGGCAGCATGTCGCCCGCCAGTTGCTCGATGGTGAACTGGCGGAACGACAGGTCGCTGTTCAGGGCGTGGATCACCCAGTCGCGGTATTTCCAGGCCACGCGCAGCTTGTCTTTCTCGAAACCGTTGGAATCAGCATAGCGCGCCAGATCCAGCCAGGGGCGCGCCCAGCGCTCGCCGTAATGCGGTGACGCCAGCAGGCGGTCCACCAGCTTCTCATAAGCGTCCGGACTCTGGTCGGCGAGGAAGGCGTCGACTTCGGCGGGGGTCGGCGGCAGGCCGATCAGGTCGAGGCTCAGGCGGCGAATCAGCGTCTCGCGCGAAGCCTCGGGCGAAGGCCGGAGGCCCTCTTTCTCGAGACGCGCGAGAACAAAATGGTCGATGGGATTCCGCACCCAGCCGGGCGTTCGAACCGCGGGCGGCGTCACGTGGGCCGGTTTCACGTAAGCCCAGTGCTTCTTCGGGCCTTCGCTCACCGCCAGCGTCGCGTTCACTTCAGCTGGCGTCAGCTGGTCAATCCAGGCTTTCACTTTCGCAATCTTGTCAGCCGCGAGCGGATCCATTCCGAAAGGCATCTGCGGCTGGTCTTCGCCCGTCAGGCGACGGTAAAGGTGGCTTTCTTTGGCGTTGCCGGGAATGACCGCCTTGCCCGCGATGCCGCCGTGGAAGACTCCTGCCAGCGTGTCCAGCTTCAACTGGCCTTGCGGCTGGTCGCCCGCGTGGCAGACGTTGCACGACTCTTTGAAGATGGGAGCGATGTCGCGCTCGAAATCAATCTTGCCGGCGGGCGCCGGGTTCTCCTTGCGGACAGCCGGCGGCTTCTTCGCCGTCGCCGGCTTCGCCGTTTGATGGATCCCCGCCACCAGCGTTAGACCGGTCAGCAGGAGCGCCGCCACGGCGGCGAGAAAATAATTCACACGTCCAGACGGATGAATTGGCTTCATGGCTGGCTACTCTATTCTCTTTGGAGCGATTCGAAATTACCCCGGCCGGAGAGAAAGCCTGCGCTTCCACCCCTGCCGCCCCATTCAGGCAGAATTCTAATACAATTCGCGCAACTGCGCTAGCATTTCGCGCCGCAATTTGCCCCTTTCCGGAGCGGGCCACCCCTCGCCGTTTCACCCCGCCCGACGGTTTCGGAGCCCTGCTTGACGAGCCCTGCGCCCACCTTCATACTTTGGGAACTAGGATGCAACAGACGCGAAGACGGTTTCTGCAATCTACGCTCGGCGCACCGCTCGCCGCCTCCCGGGGAAACGCTTCGCCAATTATGGCGCGCCCGGGCGGCGGCGAGGACGAGGAACTCTTCGAGAGCCCCCTGATTATCAAGTACGACTCGCGCTGTTTCATCATTCAGGGCCGAGACGCCTTCGTCATCGGGGCTGCGTTTCATTATCCGCGCTGCCCGCGCTCGCTGTGGCGCGACCGCCTGGAGAAGCTGCAGCGCGCCGGCTTCAATACCATTGAAACCTACGTCTTCTGGAACTACCACGAGCGCCAGGAAGGCCAGTGCGACCTGAGCGAGTTCGAGGAGTTTGTGCAGCTCGTCAAGCAGATGGGTTTCTGGATGATCGCGCGCCCCGGCCCCTACGTTTGCGCCGAGTGGCATCGCGGCGGCTTTCCCGACTGGGTGGCGGCGAAGCGCTTTCCGCTGCGCACCCCTCATCCCGAAAGCCTCAGCACGTCGCAGCACTGGTATCACCTCGTGCTGCCCGTCATTCAGCGCCACCAGATCACCATGGGCGGCCCGATCATCCTGGTGCAGGTGGAAAACGAATACGACTACACGCCGCCCCTGCCGGCCGAGGCGAAGCTTGCTTACCTTCGGACGCTTTATCATCTCTGTTACACCGCGGGCATCACCGTGCCCATCATCACCTGCTGGACCCACCAGGCGCGCCAGAACACCGACCGCGACATGGCGCGCATTATGGACACCTGCAATTTCTATCCGCGCTGGAACGTGGTGAAGGAAGTCATTCCCCAGCTCGTCAAGCTGCGCCTGGCCGAGCCCCGGTCGCCGCTGGGTGTGACCGAGCTTCAGGGCGGATGGTTCAGCAAGGTCGGCGAAAAGCTTTCGGTGGAGCAGGACGGCGTCAACGCCACGCAACTCGAGCTGCTCACCAAGACGGTGCTCGAGCAGGGCGTCACCTACTTCAATTACTACATGGGCTTTGGCGGGACCAATTTCGACTGGGGTGGCAAGACCCTGACCACCACCTACGATTACGCCGCGCCCCTGCGCGAGCCCGGCGGCCTGTGGGACAAGTACTACGCGGCGCGCGGCGTCTGCACGTCGCTCAAGCTTTTCGGGAACCTCCTGCTGCGTTCGAACCTCGTCGAGCGGGTGCCGCAGACGTCGAATCCGAACGTCAGCGTGACCGAGCGCGTCACCGGCAAGGCCGGCGTGCTCTTCCTGCGCGAGGAATCGGGCTCGCCGCAGCGCTACCGGGTGAATTTCCAGGATCCCTTCAGCCCCACCCTGCGCACCATCACCGCGCCGCGCGAGGGCGAACTGGAACTGGGCCCGCACCAGATGAAGATGCTGCCCATCGCGCTGGAAATCCCCGGCAGCCGCATCCGGTACACCACGGCGGAAGTGCTCAGCTACGGCCGCCTCAGCAATTGGGAATTTCTGATCGTCTATGACGAGCCGGGCCGCCTCGCCGAGATTTCGCTCGCCAGCGCCACGGAGCCCAAGATCGAGGGCGACTACGTCTACAACTACTGGGACGAAGGGTTTGAGTCGGTCGTGCTCGGCATCCGAGTGGACACAGCCGAAAAACTTCTGCTCATCAACAATCACCTGCTGCTCGTGGTCGCACCGCGCGCCCTGGCCCTGCGAAGCTGGACCGGTGAATTCACGACCAAGATGATCCCGGGTATCGAGAAGGCCGAGCCCATCACCGTGCCGTTCATCACCGATAGCTACCAGCTCGTGGCGAGCGGCATGACCAAGAAAAGCCTCTGGGCCGAATTCGAATTTCAGCCGGGCGAGCATCGCATTCGAGCCTTAGTGCCCCCGACCCCCGGCAAGGTTTTCGTGGACGGGCTGCCCGCACCGGTGGCCTACGAGCGTCCGCGGCGCAGCCTGAAAATGGATCTTGCGACGCCCAGTCTGCCGGCCGAGCCTCTGAACATTGCCAGCTGGCAGTTTCGAGTGGAGAGGTTTGACCCGCCATCCGGCGATTGGACTTCGGGGCCGCTGCGCGCGCTGGAAGACCTCGGGGAGGTCCCATACGGCTACGTGATGTACCGGGCGGAATTTGATTACCGCGGTGAGCGGGCCCTGTTCATCCGAGCCTTCACCGACGACGTGAAGAAGGTTTTCATCAACGGCAAGCTGGTCGAGGATGCTTCCAACATCCAGCGCGAGGTGGAAGTTCCGCTGGCGGGTTGGGCGCGGCCGGGGGCGAACCGGATGGAGATCGCCTACGAACGGTTCGGCTCCTACCACTTCGGCAGGGAACTCGGCGACCTGAGCGGCCTGGAAAGCGTGCGCCTGGGCGCTGACGAAAAGTCCGCGACCGCCATCGAAACGTGGCAGGTTCAGCGCTTGCCGCCGTTGATGCGCGGACGGGAGATCGATCCCCGGATGACGCAGGTTCTTCGGAAAGATTGGCAGGCTGTGCCTGCGGGCGGCGCGGTGTCGAAAGACGTCGTCCCCGCCTTTACCTGGTGCCGCGCCGAGTTCGCCACGCCCCTGACGCCCCCCGCCTGGACGATTCCCTGGAAGCTGGTGTTTGAAGCCGAACGCGACGCGCTGATTTACCTCAACGGCAAATTCCTCGGCCGCTACGCCACCATCGGCCCGCAAAAGGAGTTCTACATTCCGGAACCCTACCTCGCAGCCGGCCCCAAAGCGAACAATACCCTGATGCTCGTGCTTGCCTACACCGATCAGCCGGGCGCCATCCGCACCCTGCGCCTCTGGCCTTACGAAGAGTTCTGCTGCCGGCGCACGCGCGTGGAAGTTGAGTGGTAAGGATCGCCATGGAGGCGTACGTTCCCCTTGCCAGCCGGGGCGATTCGATGCTAATTAAGTGAGTTGCCTCCACCTCGTATCTCCTGGAAGCAGATGAGCAGGAAACCTTCAAGCCGCACCGCCGGCACCCGCCTTGAACTCGCCGCGAACGGGCCGAGGCCCGTGCGACTGGCTATCGTGGGCTTTGGCACGGTGGGCTCCGGCACGGCGCGCGTGCTGCTCGAGCACCAGCACGAAGTCGAGCGGCGGCTGGGCTGCCGCCTGGAACTGAAGACCATCTGCGACGTGCAGAGCCTCAGCCTGCCCTGGCTGCCGCGAACGGTTCAGATTATTCACGACTGGAAACGGGTCATTGCCGATCCCGAAATTGACATCGTCGTCGAACTGATCGGCGGTGTCACGCACGCCCGCGAAGTGGCGACGGCGGCGCTGCGGGCGCGCAAGCACCTGGTGACCGCCAACAAGCACCTGATTGCCGAGTACGGCGTGGAACTGGCGGAACTGGCGGCGAAGATGGGCGTGCGCCTGGCCATCGAAGCCGCCGTCATGGGCGGCACGCCGCTGCTGCACGCGGTGCGCGAGGGTCTGGCGGGCGAGCACTTCAGCGCCGTGTACGGCATTCTGAACGGCACCACCAATTACATCCTGACGGAGATGGAGCGGCGCAACTGCTCGTTCCAGGAGGCGCTGGCCGAGGCGCAAGCCAAGGGCTACGCCGAGCGCGACCCGACCTTTGACGTCGAGGGCTACGATGCGCGCCACAAGATCACCATTCTCGCCATGCTCTGCTTCGGCATGGCGGTGCGCGTCAGGGACATTCCCGTCGAGGGCATCACGCGCATCGACCAGGTGGACTTTGCCTACGCGCACCGCCTGAACCACACCATCCGGCTGATCGCCGGGGCGCGGCGCCGCGCCCATGGCCGCCTCGAGATCTTCGTGCGCCCGATGATGATCGCCCAGTCATCGCCGCTAGCGCACGTGGTCGGTTCGATCAACGGCGTGCTGCTCATCGGCAACAAGGGCGGCAACATCACCATGACCGGACGGGGCGCGGGCGGAGAGCCCACCGGCGTCGCCGTGCTCTCCGACGTGGTCAATATCGCCCACGCCATCCAGGGCGGCGGCAGCTCGATCTCGCCGCTCGGCTACAAGCACTGGCATCCGGCGCGTGTTTCGCCCTCGGGCGAGCACGAGATCATGGCTTACCTCCGGCTTGGGGTCAAAGACCGCCCCGGGATTCTGGCGCAGGTGTGCTCCATCCTGGCGCGGCACCACATCAATATCGATTCGGTCCTTCAGGAACCCGCCATGCCCAAGCATCGCCTGCCCTTCGTGATGACATTGGAGCCCACCAAGGAAGAAAACGTCGTCCGCGCCGTGAAGGAAATCGCCCGCCTCCGCTTCAACGCCGCCCCGCCCCTCATGATGCCCTTCGCGGATCTGTCCTGAGGCATCTTTTTCCCCGGCGCCATGATCTCTTTTGCTTGACAATCCTCTCTGTTTTGTTACACTTCGAGCCTAGAGGGGGGCCGCCGTCGGCCACGCAATGCGGGTCATTGGGGATCCGAGCCAGTCTTTGGGGACTTCAGGAGGAATTCCGTGCGCAAACGAACACTGAGTTTTCTGGGGATTTTTTGCCTTCTCGCCGCGGCCACGGCCTTCGGCCAGGAAGCGCCGGCGGCCAGCGCTTCGGAGATGAGCTGTTCGGGCTTTATTTCCGGCACGCCCGTCTCCAAGGATATTTATCTCTTCAACGGGGCCGACGACGACCAATTGAATTACGTTCGTGCCTGGCGGCAGGGCGAGCATGTTTTCCTGCGCAGCCGCAGCGGGGCAAGCATCCCGGTGGGAAGCGAGTATTCCCTGGTGCGCTCATCCAAGGAATTGATGCAGGTGAACTGGTACGAGGGTCAGGCCGCTTCCGTCCGCTCCCTAGGCAAGCCGTATGCGAACACGGGACGCGTCAAAGTGATTCGCACCACGCCGGAGGGCGCTATCGCGGAGGTCACGATGGCTTGCGGCATGGTGATGAGGGGCGACCTGGCGATTCCCGTGGTGGATCGGCCCAGCCCGCCCCACGCGCCTTCGCAATTGGACCGCTACGCTCCCGCCAGCGGCAAGATTCTGGGAGCGATTACCACGGGCGTCGACAACGCGGCCTATTTCGGCCCGGGCAGTCGTGCGTTCATTAATCTGGGTTCGAGCGACGGCGTGGCCGCCGGCCAGAAGTTCCGCGTCTTTCACATCCTGCGCGAGGAACCGGCCGGCTTGTTCTATCTGCCGGAGCCCGGACCGCGGCAAACCATCGGTGAGCTGGTGGTGCTGAGTGTCGAAGAGAAGTCGTCCCTGGTGATGATTCTCCAGAGCACGCGCGAAATCAAGCTCGGCGACGGCATCGAGCAGGAATAACGGCGATTCGCTGAATACCCCGGATGCAAGGGCGGAGAGCCGGTCTCCGCCCTTTTTGTTGGTGCGGTGGCGCCGCCATCCAGGCGGCAGCCTCCCCTGACAATCCGTAGCGGCGACCTTCAGGTCGCCATCGGGTTGATCGGGGGTGTGGCGGGCTGAAGCCGGCCGCTACGAAAAGCCAGGAAAAGTAGCGGCGACCTTCAGGTCGCCATCGGGTTGATCGGGGGTGTGGCGGGCTGAAG
>CAZHKT010000028.1:0-30220 GCA_964533045.1 uncultured Acidobacteriota bacterium
GTGGCCGGGGTAGCGTTGGTCGTCCGGCGTCAGGGGGGGCGGAGGCACATCGTAGCTGCGCCGCCAGATCTTCACCTGCGCCTCGCCGTACTTCTCTGCCGTCTGGGCCTTGTTGAGCCCTTGCAGGGCGCCATAATGCCGCTCGTTCAGCCGCCAGGTGTTGTGGATGGGAATCCACATCAGGTCCATTTCATCGAGCGTGATCCAGAGCGTGCGGATGGCGCGCTTCAGCACGGACGTGAACGCCACGTCGAAGACGTAGCCCTCCTTCTTGAGAAGCCTCCCGGCCTCGTGCGCTTCCTGCAACCCCTTTTCGCTCAAGTCCACATCCGTCCAGCCGGTAAAGAGGTTTTCTTTATTCCAAATGCTTTCTCCATGACGCAGTAAAACCAGTTTGTACATGAGTGCTCCTTAAGAGTTTGGTCTCCATTCGGAAATCCCGCGTCCCAAAGGCGCGAAGCGTTCCATCCGGCGTGCCCAGCGGAGGCAGAGTCACCTGGACGTGGGTCTCTCCGTTCTCGCGCGCTCCGCCGCGGGGAATCTACAGCATTTTCTCGATCACCCCCGGCACGGCCGCCAGCGCCTCGTCCAGCTTCGACGGATTCTTCCCGCCCGCTTCGGCCAGGTCTTTGCGCCCGCCGCCCGAGCCTTCGACCCGCTTGGCCGCCTCGCGCACGATCTTGCCCGCATCCAGACGGCCGGTCAGGTCCTTGCTGACCGCCACCACCAGCGACACCGCGCCGTCAGCCACGCTCCCGAGCGCAATCACCCCCGAACCCAGCCGGGGCCGCAGATTGTCTACCATCTGACGCATCGCCGCGCGGTCGCGAACATCCGCCCGGGCGGCAATCACGCGCACGCCCTTGACTTCTTGGGCCTGCTCGACCAGATCGGCCGTCTGCGACACGGCCTGTTTCAATTGCTGCGCCTCCAGCTGCTTGCGCAACTTCCTTTCGGACTCGGTGAGCTTTTCCACCGCTTGCAACAACTCATCCGGTTTGGCGCGCAGAGCTCCGGCGAGCAGTGCCAGCGTCTCGCTGGCTTTTCGCAATTGTTCCAGCACGCCCGCGCCGGTGATCGCTTCAATGCGCCGCGTCCCCGCCGCCACGCTGCCTTCGGCGACGATCTTGAACAGACCGATATTGCCCGTCCGCCGCACATGCGTGCCGCCGCAAAGCTCTTTCGAAAAGCTGCCGTCTTCAATCGAGACCACGCGCACCTGGTCGCCGTACTTTTCGCCGAAGAGGGCCATGGCGCCGGAATTGACCGCCGCGTCGAGGTCCATGACGTCGGTCCTGACTTCCTCGTTGGCCAGCACGTGCGCGTTCACCAGGTCTTCGATGTCGAGCAGATCCTGCGGGTCGACCGCTGCGTAATGCGAGAAGTCGAAGCGCAGCCGGTCCGGCGCCACCAGCGACCCCGCCTGTTTGACATGCGTTCCGAGCGTCCGCCGTAGCGCCGCGTGCAGCAAGTGCGTCGCGGTGTGATTCCGCCGAATCGCATCCCGCCGCTCGGCATCCACCACGGCCGTGACGATGTCTCCGGCACGAATCGCGTCGCGCGCCACGGCTTTGTGCGCGATCACGCCGCTGACCGGACGGTAAGTGTCCGTGACGTGTGCGATTTCTTGATCGCTTCCCGGAACCAGCAGATGACCGGTATCGCCCACCTGACCGCCCGCCTCCGCGTAGAACGGCGTGTGTTCGAGGACAATTTCCACCTCCTCGCCGGGCCTCACCTCGTTGACAATCTCCCCTTGGCGCACCAGCGCCACGATCTGGCATTTCTCCGAGCGTACCCGCTGGTAGCCGTCGAAGACCGCGCTCTGTTCCTTGCCGACCTCGACCCAGGCGGGCGCGGCGGCCTTCTTCTCCGCGCCCTTCCACGACGCCCGCGCCCGTTCGCGCTGCTTCGCCATCTCGGCTTCGTAGCCAGCGCGGTCCACCGAGATTCCCCGGAGACGCAGAATATCTTCGACGAACTCCGGCCTGAGCCCAAAGGTATCGTGAAGCCTGAAAAGCTCAGTGCCGGAGAGCGTGGCGGTCCCCGAGGTCTCAAGGATGTCATTCAGCCTTTCGAGACCCACGCGGGTGGTATGCGCGTACTTCTCTTCTTCGACCTTGACGGCTTTGGCGATGTGATGTTCGTGCTCCACGAGTTCGGGGTAAGGCTCCTTCATCATCTGCACCACGTGACCGGCCATTTTGAAAAGGAACGGCTCGTTCAGGCCCAGCGTTTGGCCGTGGTAGAGGGCGCGGCGCACGATGAGCCGCAACACATAGCCTCGGCCTTCGTTCGAGGGCAGCACGCCATCGGCAATCAGGAAGGTGGCGGCGCGCGCGTGGTCCGCGATGATGCGAAGCGACACGTCGGTATCGCGATTCGCGCCATACTCCACATTGGCGAGGTCGGCGGCTTCCTGAATGAGCGGACGGAACAGGTCGGTATCGAAATTTGAAATTTTCCCTTGCAGCACCGCGCAAAGCCGCTCCAGACCCGCGCCGGTGTCAATCGAGGGGCGGGGAAGCGGCGTCATCCGGCCCTGCTCGTCGCGATTGAACTGCATGAAGACGAGATTCCATAGCTCAACGTAGCGCCCGCAGTCGCAGGGAAATTTGCAATCGGCGTGTCCGAGGTCGCTCGCCGCCGGCCCCAGGTCGTAATGAATTTCCGAGCACGGCCCGCAGGGGCCGGTATCGCCCATCTGCCAGAAGTTATCTTTCTCATCGAAGCGGAAGATGCGGTTGCGCGGCACAATCCGGGCCCAGAGTTCTTCCGCCTCATCGTCTTCGCGGAAGACGGTGGCGTAGAGCCGGGCGGATGGAATCCCGAACTCCCGCGTTACCAGTTCCCACGCCCACTCGATTGCTTCCTTCTTGAAATAGTCCCCGAAGGAGAAATTGCCCAGCATCTCGAAAAAAGTGTGATGCCGCGCCGTGCGGCCCACCTGTTCGAGGTCGTTGTGCTTGCCTCCGGCACGCACGCACTTCTGCGATGAACAGGCACGGGTATACTCGCGCGTCTCGCGCCCCAGGAACACATCCTTGAACTGGTTCATGCCGGCGTTCGCGAAGAGGAGCGTCGGGTCATTGGCTGGAACGAGCGAAGAAGAACGCACGATGCGGTGGCCGCGCTCGGCAAAGAAGTTAAGAAATCTGGAACGGATCTGACTCGATAGCATACGGCTTTACACCACCGAGGTCACCGAGAGCACAGAGGGGAGGTATCTCGGTGGCCTCTGTGATCCCTTGAGTGAATCCTCACTAGAACTTCCCGTTAATGAACCGCCGGATTCCGTCTTTCAGCACGCAGACGTTGAAGTTGATCAGCAGTCCCACTTTACAGCCTGACAGCTTGAGGTACGAGATGACCTGAGCTTCGTGGATCGGGGCGAGCGCTTCTACTGACTTGATTTCGACCACGACGCAACCCGCGACCATCAGGTCGATCCGGTATCCACATTCGAGCTTAACATCATGATAGACCAATGGGAGAGGCTTTTGTGCCTCGATGGCCAGGCCGCGCTTCATCAGCTCAAAGGCTAAGCAGGCTTCGTAAGCCGATTCGAGCAATCCTGGTCCAAGCGTGCGATGAACCTCGATGGCAGCCCCAATGATGCTCTGAGTGATCGAATTGATTCTTTCTCGCTCGGTCATATTGTCTTTTCACCGCAGAGGCCACTGAGGAGACGGAGATTACACTACAGGATTTCTCTGTGCTCCGTGCCCTCCGTGGTGACCGTTCTTACTTCGCGCCTTACTCGAAATCGCCGGGGTTCAGGTCCTCGGCGACCGGGCGAAGCTCCTTCCGCGCGCGCACGGCCTTAATGACTTCGTCGGCGGCGAAGCCGCGGCGCACCAAACTCTGGCAGAGGGAGTTCAACCGGGAGGGCGTCAGGGGCAGCTTCATGGTGCGGATCTTCTTCTCCAGGGTGCGATTCAGCAGCTCGCGCTCGTCCGTCTCCTCGTAGGCTTCTTGGAGCGCGGGTTCAATGGTGCGGTAATCGACCAGCCTCGACTTCAGCTCGCGCCGGACGCGAAAGCGGCCGTAGCCGCGGTGGCGGGCGAGCGAGGAGGCCATGATTTCGGCAAACTTCTTGTCGTTCAGGTAGCCGAGCGAGCGGAGCTTGGCGATGGCTTCCTGGTTGGCGGCGTTGCCCGGGAATTTCTTCTCCAGCGCGCGGCGCAGTTCCGCCACTGAGCGCGGCCGGCGGGCCAGCATCGCCAGTGCGGCGGAGAAGGGATCTTTATCTCTTGCCACTGCGCGTGCCTTGGGCGGCGCGTTCCATTTCCTGCCGCGCCGCGTCGGCGGTCGAGCTGATGCCGGCGATGCGCAGCTTGAACTCGTCCGGGTTGGAGGAATTGAGCAGCGCCTCGTCCAGCGTGATCAGTCCCTGCGTGTAGAGGTCGTAGAGCGACTGGTCGAAGGTCTGCATGCCGTATTGCGACACGCCCTGCGCGATGGCGTCGTGGATCAGGCGCGTCTTGTCCGGGTTGATGATGCAATCGCGGATGTATTCGGTGGCAACCAGCACTTCGACGGCGGGGACGCGGCCGATGCCGTCCGACTTGCGCACCAGGCGCTGGCTGATGACCGCCTTGAGTGTGGTGGCGAGTTGCAGCCGGATCTGCTTCTGCTCGGGCGGCGGAAAGACGGCGATGATGCGCTGAATGGTTTCCGTGGCGTCGAGCGTGTGCAGGGTGGAAAAGACCAGATGGCCGGTTTCGGCGGCCAGCAGCGCCGTCTGGAT
Organism: uncultured Acidobacteriota bacterium; assembly: GCA_964533045.1. Lineage (GTDB taxonomy): Bacteria > Acidobacteriota > Terriglobia > UBA7540 > UBA7540 > JACQNR01. Next base: position 4,751 of record CAZHKT010000028.1, read on the forward strand.
GGTTTCCAGGTCGCGCATTTCGCCCACCAGAATCACATCCGGGTCCTGGCGGAGCGAGGCGCGCAGCGCCGAGCCGAAAGCCGGCGTATCCACTTCCACCTCGCGCTGGTTGACGAAGCCCTTCTTGTCGCGATGCAGGAATTCAATCGGGTCTTCGATGGTGATGATGTGATCGGTCGAGGTGGAATTGATGCGGTCAATCATGGCGGCGAGGGTGGTGGACTTGCCGCTGCCGGTGGTGCCGGTCACCAGCACCATGCCGCGCTGCTCCTCGCAGATCTTGTCGATGACCTTGGGGAGGTAGAGCTCCTCCAGCGTCCGGATCTTGGTGGGAATCACGCGCAGCACCATGCCCACGTTGCCGCGCTGCTGGAAAACGTTGACCCGGAAGCGGCCCAGCCCCGCCACGCCGTACGCCATGTCCAGTTCGGTATTCTCCTTGAACTTCTGCTTCTGGCGGTTGGTCATGATGCTGAACGCCATGTTCAGCATGTCCTCGCTCGAGACGCGCGGATACTGCGTCATGGGCTGGAGGTTGCCGTCGACGCGGATGTAGGGATAATTGCCCACCTTCAGATGCAGGTCCGAAGCCTTGCTCTCACACGCCGATCGCAGCAGGTCGTCAATGTTCATGGTCGTTCCTCATGGATGCCGTTCCCCATCGTTGGGAGGAAACCTAACACACCCCGCGCGCGAGTGTCAAAGGAGGATTCAGGATTCAGGCCGGGGAATGATGAATGGTGAAGTGGGGGGCGTCAGGCCTCGCGTAGCGCAAGGCTTGTCGTTTAGCCTTGCGGTTCTTCCAGCGGCGCGGGGCTTTGCACTCGCCGCCGATATGGCGCCTCGATGGCTGAGCCGCAACGCCCAAGATCGGGCGTTGCACTACTTCTCGATACCGACGGGCTGGTTGCAGGGGGTGAGCCAGCCGTACTTATCCTCGGCGCGGCCTTCGACGATGGAGAGGAAGCGCTCTTGGAGCTTCTTGGTGATTGGGCCGGGCTTACCAGTCCCCACCGTGATGCGGTCGACGGAGCGGATGGGAGTAATCTCCGCCGCCGTGCCGGTGAAGAAGACTTCGTCGGCGATGTAGAGCATTTCGCGCGCGATGATCTGTTCAACGACGGTGATGCCGAGTTCGTGCGCCAGCGTGATGACGGAATCGCGCGTGATGCCGGGCAGCACGGACGAGCCAAGCGGCGGCGTGAACAGCTTGCCCTCGCGTACCACGAAGATGTTCTCGCCGCTGCCTTCGCTGACGTTGCCCGAGGGGTCGAGCGCGATCCCCTCGACGTAGCCGTTGGTGATGGCCTCCATCTTGATCAGCTGCGCGTTCATGTAGTTCGCCGCGGCCTTGGCCATGGGCGGCAGGGTATTGGGCGCCATGCGGTTCCACGAGCTGACGCAGACGTCCACGCCCTGATTGAGCGCCTCGGCGCCCAGATACTTGCCCCACTTCCAGGCGAGCAGATAAATCTCGATGGGATTCTTCATCGAGTTGACGCCCACTTCGCCGTAGCCGCGCAGAACGATGGGTCGGAGGTAGCAGTGCGGCGCCTTGTTGATGCGCACCAGTTCAATGAGCGCTTGCTCGAGGTCGCCGCGCGAGTAGGCAAGCTCCATGCGGTAAATTTTCGAGGAATTCACCAGACGGTCGACGTGCTCCTTCAGACGGAAGATGGACGGCCCCTGCGGCGTGTCGTAACAGCGGATGCCTTCAAACAGGCAGGTGCCATAGCTCACGACGTGCGAGGCGACGTGGATCGTGGCTTCTTTCCACGGTATGAACTTGCCGTTATGCCAAACGTGCTCGTAATAGTCGACGGACATGGTGAATTCTGCCTTTCCTATTGATATCGGCCGAGCCGCGCCCCCCCTTGATGATTTTGCGCGACCGCTCCCGTAGCGGCGACCTTCAGGTCGCCATCTCTCTTGCGGCAACCTTCAGGTCACCATCTCCCCCGTGGCGTGCTGAAGCCCGCCGCTACGCGACCTTGTGTGGCGGGCCAATGCCCGCCGCGAAATAACCTCGTGTGGCGGGCTGAAGCCCGCCGCTACGTTCGACATTGGAGGATTATAGCACGGGCACCGCGCGACACGCTCGTATCGCGCTGAAAACACGCGGATTGTCTCTTGCCAAGAGCCCGAATTTGGAGCCTTAACTGAATCGTGAATTTCGTCCTGGAATATCACCCCTGATGGTTTCTCTATTCGGAGGGGGGAGCGCTGGGCACCTTGGCATGGCGTTCCATGCGCCCGGAGGAGATCCCCTGCATGCCGGCCGTACTTTCTTTTTGCTTCAGACGACGAAAGGCGGCTTCCTCGGTCTGGCTCTCGGCCGTCCGGCCCAGCTTGCGGTAGATGACGCTCAGCACGTAGTGGTATTCGGCATTGTCGGGATTGGCGGCGATGGCCTTCTGCACCGCCGCCGCGGCCTCCTCGAACCTCTGCAAAGAACGATAGGCGCGCCCCATCTGAAAATGTCCCTCGGCCGATTCGGCGTTGGCGGCCACGGCCTTCCGCGCGAAAGCCAGGGCTTGCTCAGGATCGTTCTGGCGGTTGTAATACGCCGCCAGGTTGATGTTCGGCCACTCGGGGTTCAATCCCTGCTGCTCGCTCAATTCGAGCGCGCGCTTCCAACTCGCGACGGCCGCGTCCAATTCGCCGATGGCCTCCAGGGTCAGGCCCAGATTGTCGTAGGCCTTCATGTAGTTCGGGTCCAGTTTGAGCGCCGCTTCGAATTCCCGCCGTGCCAGGGGAAAGATATTCTTGGTGTAATAGATCCGGCCGAGGAAATAGCGAATTTCGGCCGTATGGGGGGCGAGCGCGGCGGCCTGCTCCAGTTCGAGCTGGGCGCGATCCATGTCGCCCAGAATGGTCAGGTTCAGTCCCAGAATCTTGTGTGCCTCGGCGTTGCGCAGATTCAATTGAAGTGACCTGGAAAGGGCCACGACCGAGCCGTGGATGTCGTGCAACCGGAACAGGACATAACCCAGTTGATAGAGGGCGCGCCAGGAATTGGGATGCCGCTTCACGTATTCTTCCAGCAGCGGCCTGGTTTGCAGCAACTGGTTCTGGTGGATGCGCTGCGCGAAAAGGTCGGTCTGGCGGACGTCCTCGGGATCGTCGGCGGGCGCGGTGGGCGCGGAACCTGCTTCTGGACGGGGCGGGTGCTGCTCCGAGGCGGCGTGCATGGATGCCGCGGAAGTGCCAAGAAGACAAATCGCCATGGCCCAGGTCGGAAGGCGGTTCCGCTTTGTGTCTGACGCGGCATGCATCGGTTCAATTATACGCTCCCGAAGCTGGCCGAGGAACCGCTTGGCCGAGGAAAAGGTCTTTGGTAGGATTCCTTCGCCGTGATTGCCAGGCCCCAGCCCGAAACCATGCGCCAGATTGTGATCGTGGCGGCGCTGGTGATCACCAATGCCGTCGTGTCCAATTTCATCTGGTGGCTGCTCGGGTCGTTGCGCTCGAGGGTGCGCACCCTGGCTCGAACCGCCGCCGCCTTCGCCGCCATCCTCAATCTCGGATTGGGGATGATGTGCCTGCTCCGCATGTTGCGGCACGGACCCGACTGGTTCTACGTGGCGCTGCTGGTGGTTGCTTTCATCTTTGCCTACCGTGTGGGCGGCGCCACGCGCGGACAATACAATTAAATAAGATGCTTTTGTAGCGCAGGGCTCGTCGTTTAGCCCTGCGGGATTTGGGAGCGGTGACGTACGAGCGGGTCTTAGACCCGCCCGTACCGCACGAGCCGCAGGGCCGGAGGGCGGGCTCTGCGCTACCATGCGCGCGCCATGTTTTGCACAGCAGATTCAATCTGTCTCAGAATGGCAAGGGTTTCCCCGTCGGGTTTGCCGTAAGGGTCGGTGATGGAAATTTGTGGCGGATCGAGGAAGAGCCCCAGAAAGACTACTTTGCCCAGCTCATCCGGGAATTCGTTCTTGAAGCTGAGAAAATTCTTCAGGTCGTGAAGGACGATCAGGTCGGCGCCCTTCACCATGGCCGGATCGGCGCGCCGCGAGGACCACGACGAGAGATCAATGCCGAGCGTCTGTGCCGCGCGTTGAACATTGGAGGGACTCGGACGGTGGGCCTCGGGGTAGAATCCCGCCGAGCTGATGGTTTTACCGGGCATCAGCCGCCGGGCAAATTGTTCGGCGGCGGGGCTGCGGCAAATATTGCCGTAGCAAAGGAAGAGCACCCTCTGCGGCGACTGGCCGGAATCGCGCAGCGCCTGGAGAGTGCGTGCGTGCTGGCGGCGCGCCGGACTTTCCAGCCACCAATGCAGCAGGCGCGTTCGAATTCCGAGCATGGGGCGGATCTCAGGCCAGGATTCCCTTGATGACCTCGCCCGAGACGCCGGTCAGACGCGCGTCGAGTCCCTGGAACTTCACCGTCATTCGCAGGTGGTCAATGCCGAGCAGGTGCAGGATGGTGGCGTGCAGGTCATGGACGCTGACCGGGTTTTCCACCGCGGCATAGCCCAGTTCGTCGGTGTTGCCGTAGGTGATGCCACCCTGGATCCCGCCGCCCGCCAGCATGTAGGAGAATCCCTTGATATGGTGGTCGCGGCCGTCTCCTCCTTGCGACATGGGGGTGCGGCCGAATTCGCCGCCCCAGATAATCAGAGTATCATCGAACATGCCGCGGTCCTTCAAATCCTTGATGAGCGCCGCGGTGGGCCGGTCCACCTCCCCGGCTTTGACCTCCACATTGTACTTGATCGAGCCGTGGTGGTCCCAGTCGCGGTGATAGAGCTGAATGAAGCGCACGCCGCGCTCTGCCAGACGCCGCGCCAGCAGGCAGTTGGAGGCGAACGAGCCATCGCCCGGCGTGGCCCCGTACATCTCCAGAACCGATTTCGGTTCCTTGCTCATATCCATCAGATCCGGCACGCTGGCTTGCATCTTGAATGCCATTTCGTATTGCGCGATGCGCGTCAGGATCTCGGGATCGGGTGACTTCTCGTATTCCACCTGGTTCAGGGCGTTGATGGCGTCCACGGAAGCCTTTTGAATACCCTGGTCCAGGCCGTCGGGATTCTGAATGTAGAGCACCGGGTCGCCGATGGAGTTGAACTTCACGCCCTGGAACTTGCTGGGGAGGAATCCGGCGGACCACTGGCGGTTGGCGATCGGCTGCATCTGGCCGCCCTTGCCCGAGGAGAGCAGCACCACGAAGCCGGGCAGGTCGCTGGCCTCCGAGCCCAGGCCGTAGATGATCCACGAGCCCATGCTGGGACGCCCGGCGATGATGGAGCCGGTGTTCATCAGCGTGTGGGCCGGGTCGTGATTGATCTGCTCGGTCCACATCGAGCGGATGATGCAGATATCGTCCGCCACGCTGCCGATGTGGGTGAACATCTCGTTCATCTCGATGCCGGATTTCCCAAAGCGCTTGAAGCCCAGTTGCGGCCCGAAGCAGAGCAGGGGCTTGCCCTGCAACTGCGCCAGTTGCTGGCCCTTGGTAAACGATTCGGGCATAGCTTTGCCGTGCAGCGAGGCAAGGGTGGGCTTGGGATCCCAGGTTTCGAGATGGGAAGGGCCGCCCGCCTGGTAAAGATAGATGACCCGCTTGGCCTTGGGCGCATGATGCAGCGGATGGAGGACGCCCCGGGAAGCGAGCGGGCTGGCGGCTTGGTCCGCCGCGAACAGGCGCGGCGTGAGCAGGGCATTGAGCGCCAGCACGCCCAGCCCCGTCGTTCCCTTCGTTAGAAACGCCCGGCGCTTGATCTTGGTTGCAGCCAGTTCCGAGACACTCATTGCTTCCTCCCTAGTTGCGGGTGATCGTTTCGTGCAGGTTGAGGATGGCGCGCGCCACCGTGGTCATCGCGGCGAGGCGCACAGGTGCGGCCGTCGGGGGCGGCGGTGCGTCGCCCACCTGGATCAGTTGTTTCGCTTTGGCCGGGCTCTTCGAGAACTCCGCCACGCTCTGCCGGTGCAGGTCGGTGAGGATCTTGCGCTCCTCTGCGGTGGGCTGGCGTCCCAGCGCCTGGCGAAAGGCCCAGTCCAGTCGCGCCGCAAGCGTGGGGCCGCCTTTCGCCAGAATGTTCTGGGCGAAGACTCTTGCCGCCTCAACAAACGCCGGGTCGTTCAGCAACACCAGCGCCTGAAGCGGCGTGTTCGAGGTCGGCCGGCTCACGGTGCACTCCTCCCGCGGCGATGCGTCGAAGGCCAGCAAGCTGGGCAGCAGGAAGGTGCGCCGCCAGTATGTATAGAGTCCGCGCCGATACAAATCTTCGCCGTGGCTGCGGGAGTAATCGCGCTTGGGGAAATTCATGGCGGCCAGATACCCCTCGGGCTGGCGCGGATGGACGCTGGGCCCGCCGAACTTGGGGGAGAGCAGCCCGGAGACAGCCAGCGCGATGTCACGCACCGCTTCCGCTTCCACGCGAATGCGGCTCTGACGCGCCAGCAGGCGGTTGTCCGGATCGCGCTCGTCGAGTTCAGGCGTACTCGCCGAAGACTGCCGGTACGTCTGGCTCAGCACGATGGTGCGGAGAAGGTGCTTGACATCCCACGGATGCGCGCCCTCGGCTCGCCAGGTCGGCTCCATGAATTCCGCCGCCAGCCAGTCGAGGAGTTCCGGATGCACCGGCCACTCACCCTGCGAACCCAGGTCATCCAGCCCCTTGGAGATCCCGGTTCCAAACAGGTTCTTCCACTGGCGGTTGACGAAGACCCGCGCCGTCAGAGGGTTGTCTTTTGCCACCAGCCAGTTGGCCAGATCGAGCCGTGTCGCGGGGCGATCGCCCGTCCTCAGATGCCCCAGGAATTCGGGAATCGCCGGCTGCACGATCTCGCCGGAATCGTCCATCCAGTTGCCGCGCGGCAGAATGCGCGTCACGCGCGGCTCGACCGCCTGGGTAATCATGACGCGCGGGATTTCCGCATTCAGCACGGCCTGCGCGCCCTTCAGCCGCTGCCATTCGGCGAATTCCTGAAGGGTGCCCGGACTCGACCACTGGAAGTGCTGGCGTACCGCCTTGGTCTGCTCCTCCGTGCGTTTGTCGGGAGCGACTTTCAGCGCGTCCAGCACGAGCTTGGGAACCCCATCGATCACGCCGCCCATCAGCAGGCGGCTGTCATCCGGTTCGATGCCCGCGTCGATGGCGTCGTCGCCGAGCTCGGGCCAGGCATATTCGCCGCCCGCCAGCGCCAGCCGCACCCGGCCGATGGTCGCGCGCCGGAGTTTCGAATCGAAGTGCAGCCGCACCGTTATCAGCGATTCCGCATCTGTTTTCACCGGCTGGGTGAATCGCAAGGCGAGGAAGGGGCTGGTTCCTTCCGAGGCGGTCCCGCCCCAGCCCGTCTCGGGATCCCCGTCGATCGCCGCCGCCGGGGGATTTTCCGGAAAAGGATTGACACCGGAATACGTGGCGAGACTGAAAGCGAGTTTGGCGCCCGACTGTTGTGGCGGCTGCGCCAGGTCCGCGCTCACCTCCGTGAGGACGAAGCGGTCCGCCCCGCGCGACTGACGCCCGCCCGGCAGCGATTCATCCTGCATCGCCTTGACCGCTAACGCCGTCCAGGTGCCCGCGCCCGGCTTCAAGGTAATGATGTAGGTTTCGTTGTCGGGATTGGGACCGCTCGCCACCACCAAGCCGTTGCCCGGCTCGGTCTTCTCGTGCAGCGACGCCGCACCCTTGGGGATAATGTAGACGTTACTGCTCACTTTTTCGTTATTATAGACAGTCAAGATGGCACCATTGACGCTCCGGGCGGAAATGGGCCGCTGGTAGTGCCATTTCAGCTCGCCGGCGGCGTGGGATTTCAGGAGCTTCGATTCCCAAGCCGCCTGTTGGTGGGCGAGGCTGGCCGTCTTGGCTTCCAGGGCCTCTTCAGCCATCTGGATCTGTTCTTTCAGCTGCTCCGCCCGGCGCGCCTGCGCTTCACTGGGAATCTGCAGGGTGACGGCGTAGGGCTCGGGACCGTAGCTGGCCAGAATTCCCTGCTCTTTGATGTCAGCAAAGAAGGCTTTCATCGAATAGAAGTCTTTGGTCTTGATGGGGTCGAATTTGTGGTCGTGGCATTCGGCGCAACCCATCGTCAATCCGAGCCAGACGGCCGCCACGGTGCGCACGCGGTCGGCGCCGTATTTCGCCAGATATTCCTTGTCTTGAATGCCGCCCTCCTCCGAGGTCCGCAGAACCCGGTTAAACGCGGTGGCGACGATCTGGTCGGTGGCAGGATTTGGCAGGAGGTCGCCCGCCAACTGCTCGCGCGTGAAGACGTCAAACGGCTTGTTTTGGTTGAAGGAATTCAGCACGTAATCCCGGTAAGGCCACGCCGGGTGCGCAATATCGCTGTGGAAACCGCGCGTATCGGCATAACGCACGGCGTCGAGCCAGAACGTCGCCTGTTTCTCGGCGAAAGCGGGGCTCGCCAGCAGCCGATCCACGACCTTCTCGTAGGCGCGGGGGGAGCGGTCGTTCACAAACGCTTCGACGTCTTCTGCTTTGGGCGGCAAGCCCGTGAGGTCCAGCGTCACCCGGCGAATCAATGTCCGCCGGTCAGCTTCGTGCGCGGGTTTGAGCTGTTCCCTGAGCAGCCGCTCCTGGATGAACGCGTCAATGGGATTCTCAGCGCCCGCCACGGCGGGAACCGCGGGCCGCTGGATGGGTTGAAAACTCCAGTGGCCTTCGTACTTGGCGCCCTCGGCCACCCACTGACGGATCGTCTCCTTTTGTTTCTGGCTCAGCACCTTGTGCGAATACTCAGGCGGCATGATCTGCGCCGGGTCGTCGGAAAAGATGCGCCGAATGATTTCGCTCGCTTCCGGCTGGCCCGGAAGAATGGGGATGACGCCCGACTCGGTCTTTTTCGTGGCCTCCTCGCGCAGGTCGAGCCGCAGGTCCGCCATGCGCGAACTCTTGTCCGGCCCGTGGCAGCGGAAGCAGGTATCCGACATGATGGGCCGAATGTCCCGGTTGAAGCGCACTTCGTCGGCGCCCCACCCGGTCGCGGCGAAGGAAAGCAGAATGAAGGCTTTCACGGCCCTTAAGGTCATGGACGTCCTCCCCTGTTTCTCGAAGCAGTTCGGAATTTTCCCTAACACCCCGGTCGTACCAGATTGTGCACCGTCGCTCGCTGGCTGTCCAGAGGGTTCCCGTTCAGATCGTCGGTGCCGCCCGCTGCGAGCCCTGAGATCGCAGCCTGCAACGATAACGTGGTCGCGCCATTCAACTTCGCCCCTGCCGCCGCCCAAACGGCGAACAGGCCGTGGGCGCAGGACCCGCCACCCGCCAGGGCAGCTTGCAGGTCTCGACGCCCCTAGCTTAATCGGGAACAGCGGGAGATGCAATACGTAATCGCGCACAAGGAGTGAGCGAATTATCGAATACTCTGCCTGATTTGCCTGACTTTGCCGCGCGACGATAGAGAATCTCGAAACGTGGAGCCTGGCGCGACCCGCGCGGCCCGGCGCAATACGCGCCGCCGATGAGGCTTCCAGGTTAACGGTGCGCTTTCTTGAGGAAATCCTCTTTCCAGGAGGGTGTCAGGGCATCGAGCGCAAGGATGCGGTCGAGTTGCCGGGCCTCAATTTGTTGGGCATGGGAGAGCTGCACCAATTCCGCGATGGTCATACGCGGCTCGGGGGCCCGCCAGATGTGGATTTCGTCGCCGGCTTGAACGCGGCCTTGCTGAAGGACGCGAAGATAGAAACCGTTTCGTCCCGACCAGTGGAAGAGTTTGACGATTTCCGGCATGGCGAGACGGATCCCCAGCTTGAAGCAGGGAATGCGTGGCTGGGTGACGACGAAGCGCGCCGTGCCGATGGCGAGCTCGTCGCCCACGGCGATTTCGGGGTCGGTGAGTCCCTCCACGGTCAGGTTTTCTCCGAACGAGCCCGGCCCCAGATCGTCGCGTTGCAGGCGATGCTTCCAGTAGTCGATGTTTTCGGCGGAATAAACATAGACGGATTTGAAGGCTCCCCCATGAACGCGCAAGTCGGATTGCTCGTCGCCCGCGAGATTCTGTGCGCGCACCTCGACGGGACCGGCGACCGGGTATTTGAAGATCGAGGTCTTCACCTGCTGCCCGCCCGAGGGCACCAACCGGGGGGCTCCGACGTTGACGGAAAGGAGCTTCATATTGAGAACATGCTACGCGATACGCGCGCTAAATGAAAGTAGTCCCGGGCATCTGTCCGGCACAGGACGCGCAGGTGCCATGAGAATGGAACAAGGTGAGGCATCGCTTTTTGACGCCCCCGTAGGAATCTGATAGCATCCATAGCGGGCATCGAAATGCAACCTCAGCGACTACTCTTGGCCAAACCGCGAGGGTTCTGTGCGGGCGTGGAGCGCGCCATCGGCGTGGTTAACATGGCGCTCGAACTCTATGGCGCACCCGTCTTCGTGCGCAAAGAGATTGTCCACAACAAGCACGTGATTGAAGAACTGGCCGCCCGGGGCGCGATCTTTGTCGACGAATTGGACGAGGTTCCTGAAGGGGCGGTGGTGATCTTCAGTGCTCACGGCGTGGCACCGGAGGTGCGGGCCAGCGCCGCCGCCAAGCATCTCAAGGTCATTGACGCCACCTGCCCGCTGGTCACGAAGGTCCATCTCGAAGCCATCCGCTTCGCTCGCGAAGACCGTTCGATCATTCTGGTGGGCCACGCGGGACACGACGAGATCGTGGGAACGATGGGCGAAGTTCCGGACAAGATCTTCCTGGTGGGCGATCCGGAAGAGGCAGAGAGGGTTCAGGTGGCTGACCCCGAGCGCGTGGCGGTGACCACGCAGACGACGCTGGGCGTCGACGACACGCGCGAGATCATCAACATTTTGAAGCGGCGCTTCCCCAAGATCGTGGCGCCGGCGACCGATGACATCTGCTATGCCACGCAGAACCGGCAGGATGCGGTGAAGGCACTGGCGCGCCAGGCGCAGCTGGTGCTGGTGATCGGTTCGGATAACAGTTCGAATTCGCGCCGGCTGCGCGAAGTGGCCGAGATTGCCGGGGCGCGCGCTTACTTGATCGAGGATGCTTCGAAGATTGACCCCGCTTGGCTGAAAGGCGTCGAGTGTGTGGCGATCACGGCCGGGGCTTCGGCGCCGGAATACCTGGTGCAGGAAGTTGTCGAGTTTTTCCGTCGGCGCGGCGTGACCGACGTGAAGGAAGTGGAAACGGTCGTGGAGCAGGTGACGTTCACGCCGCCGCTCGAACTGGCGCACGAAATGGCCGTCCGCGGCCTGAAGCTTCATCCCTCATTCGGCTCTCCCGCGGCGGCCGCCAAAGTCGCCGAATAATCTCATCCCAGTCCAAGAACCGCAGAAGTGGCTTTCCATGTGCCGGGGCGATCCCTGTGGCCGCCCCAGGGCAGGCGCACGCTCCGCCCCTGCCACACGGCACTCGTGGAGTGCGTCTAACGTTTCCCTACCATGGCGGAGGTCCTTCCGGGTTTCGGCCGAGCAGGACGTAGCGTCGCCCTTCAGGGCGACACGTAGGGGTGGCGGCCTGAAGGCCGCCGCTACCATGGCGGAGGTCCTTCCGGGTTTCGGCCAAGCAGGACGTAGCGTCGCCCTTCAGGGCGACACGTAGGGGTGGCGGCATGAAGGCCGCCGCGACCATGGCGGAGGTCCTTCCGGGTTTCGGCCGAGCAGGACGTAGCGTCGCCCTTCAGGGCGACACGTAGGGGTGGCGGCCTGAAGGCCGCCGCGACGAGGTGCGCCGGGATGGAGTCATTATCTGCGACGCACCACGCTAGGTCGTCTTGTCCGGCGCATCACAGAGGCTGGCAAGGGGACAGTCGCCGCAGAGCGGTTTGCGCGCCTGGCAGATTTTTCGTCCGAACCAGATGAGCTGATGGGCGAAGGAAATCCACCGCGCCTGCGGGATCAACCTCATGAGATCCTGTTCAATCTTCTCCGGCGCTTTTTCTTGGGTGAGTCTCAACCGGCCGGCAATGCGTGAGACGTGGGTATCCACAACCACGCCCGCCGCGATGCCAAAGGCCGTTCCCAGCACCACGTTGGCGGTCTTGCGTGCCACGCCGGGGAGTTTCAGCAGCTCTTCCATGGTGCGCGGGACCCGGCCGCCAAATTCGCGGACAATCATGGCAGAGGCCCCCAGAATACTCTTCGCTTTGTTGCGAAAGAAGCCGGTGGAGCGAATCTCCTGCTCCAGGGCGTCCTGTCTCAGGGCGGCAAAGTCGGCAGGCGTCGGATACTTGCGGAACAGTCCCGGCGTGACCATGTTCACGCGCTCGTCGGTGCATTGCGCCGAGAGAATGGTGGCCACCAGCAGTTGAAAGGGATTTTCGTGCTTGAGCGCACAAGTGGCCTGGGGAAAGAGGCGGTCGAGCGCGGCGAGGATTTTCCCCAGTCGCGCAGGGGAAGTATGGTCCGTCTTCGCCCCTGCCGATCGGCGCGGGTTCCTTTTCGTGGCCATTCCCAAGCTACCCGCCCAGCAGGTCCAGAACTTCCGGCAGTTCCCGGTGAATGCAGGTGAAAATGGGCGTATCGCGCACCGTGTAGCCGGTGGCTTCGCTGTGGCGGAGCTCCATCACCAGGTCCACGAAGTGATCCGGGCGGTCGCTCTCAAACGCCACCACGAATTCCTGGTCATCCAGCCCGAAGGAATAGGTTGTGTTCAAGCGCACGGTCGGATACTTGTGGCCGATTTCGATATGCTCGTCCATCATTCCCTGGCGCGCGTGCTGGGTCAGGCGGTACCAGGCCTTGGACTTCACGAAGGGATAGACGAAAAGGTATTGGAACTTACCCGGAAAGATCTTGACGCGGCGGCCTTCCTGGCCTTCGTGAATGTGTTTGTCCACGTAAATCGAGCGTTTGGTGAGCGAGAGGTACGAGTACGGCGTGGTCAGGTATTTTCCGAGGCCGGTTTCCAGAAGTTGCGCTGCCATTTCCTGAAAACGAGGGAGGTCATAGGTGATGCGCCAGAGCATGAAATCACAATCGCCGCGGATGCCGACGAGCGAATAGGGAATGGTGATGACGTCTCCTTCATTCGCGGCGACCACGCGCGCGAATTCCTCCTTACCGCGCTGGCGCTCTTCCAAGGACAGGCGGCGCCAGGCCGGATCGACCTTGTAAAAGAGGAAATTGACGAATTGGCGGCGCTCGTCGTTGGCGGCCGGTGGTCGGGCGGATGGTTCGGACAAAGGTTCCTCCTGGAAGGGTGGCACCGCAAACCTTCGCTTCGCCGCGAGTCCATTCGCGCGAAAACGTGGATGAGCAGGCCGGCCCTGAAGAATGTTTCAATATAACACGATTTATCGCGAGGCCCGTACTGCCGGATTCCGGTCCGGCGCCTGCGGCCGGGGTCAAGAGCCGTCGCGATGCCGGCGCCGCCCGGCGCCGCCCGCGCTGTCTTCCGTAAGGTAGTCGAGCAGCTTGCGGAAGGCGGCACCACGGTGGGAGACTTGGAATTTCTCCTCGGCTGTTATTTCCGCGAAGGTCTTGCCCAGAGGCGGGAAGAAGAAGTAGGGATCGTAGCCGAAGCCGCCGCTGCCGCGCGGACTATCCAGGATGATCCCATGCACAGCGCCTTCGACGACCTTCAAAACCCGGTCGCGTTGGGCCAGGGCGATCACGCACACGTAATGCGCCGCGCGGGAAGCGGAATTCGGGCTCTGACCCGCCCCGGCCTCGGTGCGGCGAATCTCCTCGAGCAACTTGCGGTTATTCTCGTCGTCGCTGGCGCCCGCGCCGGCAAAGCGCGCCGAATAGATGCCCGGCGCGCCATTCAGCGCATCAACGCAGATTCCGGAGTCGTCGGCAAAGACCAACCCGTCGCAGTGGGCGGCGTAATGCAGAGCCTTCTTGCGCGCGTTTGCCTCGAACGTCTCGCCGTCCTCCACGCAGGCAGGGAGCTGGCAAAAGCCCGGCAGGGTCCGCACTTCGACGCCCAGCGGCCTCGCTGCCGACTGAAACTCGCGCAGCTTGCCGGGGTTCGCGGAGGCGAGGTACAAAACCTGGGTTGTTGGTGGTGAGTTGTGAGTTGTCAAGTCTCTCGTCGTTCGGCGAATGCCAGCCCCATTCCGGGTCACGGGCTTCTATTCGCCCGTCAGGTCGAGCCCCACGACGGACCGTTGCAACGCCACCAACTGTTGAATGGCCGGCTGGGCGGCGGCAATCAGCTGGTCGAGTTCCGACTTTGTAAAAGCGCGCGTTTCGCCCGTGGCCTGGAGTTCCACGAGGCGGCCCGAACCCGTCATGATCACATTCATGTCAACGTCGGCATTGGAATCCTCGGCGTAGTCAAGATCCAGGAGCACTTCGCCGCCCACCACTCCCACACTGATAGCTGCCACCCAATCCTTTAAAGGAAGGCGCCGAAGCATTTGGCTTTCGAAGAGCCTCTTGAGCGCGAGCCCCAGCGCCACGCAGGAGCCGGTAATGGAGGCGGTGCGAGTGCCGCCGTCAGCCCGGATGACGTCGCAATCGATCCAGACGGTGCGTTCGCCCAGGGCCTCGAGATCCATCACCGCGCGCAACGAGCGCCCGATGAGCCGTTGAATCTCCATGGTACGGCCCGACTGCCGTCCGCGAGTGGCTTCGCGCGGGGTGCGCGTCTCCGTGGCGCGTGGAATCATCGCGTATTCGCTGGTGATCCAGCCCTTGCCCTGGCCTTTCATAAAGGCGGGCACCGAGTCCTCGACCGATGCCGTACAGATCACCTGCGTTTCGCCCAGGCGAATCAACGCTGATCCCTCAGCGCTGGAGATGAAATCAGGAATGATTTCTGCCGGGCGCAGGGCATTCGCCGCGCGCTCACCGCAGCGCATCAGCTTGCCGCCCTTGTACAGCAGGCCGGAAACCGGCCGAGGAATGTTGCCCATTGGTTCTCCCGTTGCGGGAGCCTTCCTCCCGCTCAGATCGGGACGCCGGATTACCGTCCCCTAAGGTGCCGCGGCCACCCGCGTCAGGTCGGGCAGCAGGAATTCGCCCAGGTCGACGTGACCGTCCAGCGAATCCACATTCTGCCCCTGCACCAAAATGCGCACGCGCTGGACCCTCGGCACATTCACCGTAATGGAGTTAACGATAGCGTCCAGCACCAGGCTCTCGCTGGCGATGCCGAGCTTGGAATCCGCAAAGCTTTCTTCCGCAAAATCGAGATAGGCAGCACCATCGGGCGTAACGAACACGCCACGAATCGCCGCCACCGGTGGCAGGGCGCGCGCCAGACCCTGGTGCGATCCCTCGACCAGCGCCAGCACCACCTGACGAATCCGGTCAGCGTCGGTGGCGGCCCAGGCAATTGGACGCCGTTCTTCAATCAGGGCGCCCAGCTCGAAGGATGGAAAGTAGAGCTTGGCCGTTTCCTGCGGCCGCGAGGTTTGCAGCGCGGCTTCGGTCAGGCGCGTCCGGGCAATCTCCGCGGCGTGCTGCGGGGGTGGCTCGACGGACATGATTTCGAAGAGATTGTGGAGATAGAGAACTCCTCCCACCAGCGCCGCGATGAGAACCACACCTAGGATCCAGTTTTGTTCATCTTTCGACATACGCTAAGGGCCGGGCGCGCGAAATCCTTCCAGCCCGGCGACAATGGCCGTGGCAATCTGCTGCTGCAACGGGACGCTGGTGACGGCCCCGGCGTCCTGCGCGGGGTTCAGACTTCCGATCTCAATGGCGACCGCCGGACAGTCAACGCTCCGCAGGGAGCGGACCGGAGCTTCCACCGGCGGGTCGGCGGCAAGTCCGGGAATTTGTGCAAGCCGTGCCTGCAGCATTTGTGCGAGGCGCTGGCTCTGCCCGGCGTGGATGCGGTGGATTTCGTTCCAAGGCACCAGCAGAGGAGGCGGCGCGCCCTCCTCCGCCTGGACGCTGCGATAGGTGAAAACCGCCACGCGCGGGGTCGTGTTGCCCAAATTGCCAGCGTGAAAGGACAGGAAGACCACGGGCCGCGCCGTGTTGGTCGTCACTTCGCGCTGCTCAAAAGGGGTGGTCACGTCTCCCGTTCGCGTCAACTGAATACGGAATTTGCGCCCCGCAATCAGGGCCAGGCGCACGCGGCTGGCAAGCTGCGCGGTCAAGTCCTTTTCCAGCACGCCGTCGCGGCTGCGCGCCCCTGGGTCGTCGCCGCCATGCGCGGCGTCCAAGACGACGACGGGCTGCGGCGGTCCCGGCGCCCCGGGGAGCGGCTCTTCTCCCGCCGTCCCCGTGGAAGCGCTCGGCGCGACGGGCGGCGGCGCTTGGGCCTGCTCCGGTCCGGGCGCGGCGGGCGGCTCGATCGTTGCGGGCCTGAGAATGTCAGCCAGGACCACTCTTCCGCCCTCGGTTACGGTGGGGATGAAATTCAGGCCGCCGGTGGCCGGTGTAATAATCAGCTTCGGGCGCCCATCTTGATCGTCGAAGCGGATGTCGCTCACCTGCGGGTCCTGCACATGGAAGACAGCCTGGGCCGGCTGCACCGGGCGCTCGCCCAGAAAGACGTACCACTTCCCATCGGTGGATGTGGTGCGGAAGCTAGCCTTTTCGCTCAACTGGATTGCGACGCGAACCCCGTCGCTGCGAGGCTCGAGACGGACCGACAACAGCACCGGACGGACATCCCCCAGGAAGATGCGGTTGTCTCCCGGACGATACTCCACTTGCTGCTTCGTGAGGCGAGGAAGCACCGTGGTGAGAAACTCGACGGGCACGAGCCACTGACTCCCCGGTTTCCGGACCGGCTGCGCCAGGTCCAGCCGCGCCTTGCCCAGGCGCACGCGGGTCTCGTTCGATTTCACTTCAATCTCGGTCTCGCCAAACCAGACCTTGATCGAATTCCGCTTCTCCTGAATCGCGCCTACTTTCCCAACGGCATTGAGCACGGAGAGCAGGGGAACGTAGGAAACCTTATCGATCACTTGAACCGGGAGGGCGGCGCGCGACTCGGGCTGATAGATGAGGAAGTTATCGCTGCGCAGCGGACGCGGAGCCCAGAGAAAAGCAGCCAGCGCGACGAGCCCAGCCAGCCCCAATCCGGCCAGGATTCGGGCGGAGCCTCGCATACGCCAGACGGATTGAGAATCGCGCACGCCGCTCGCCCTGCCAGTCCGTGGATTCAACGCGTGGCCATTCTATAGCAGCGCGGCAGGCAACTGCAATCCAGCCCGGGGTTGGGTGTCGTCAAGTTCTTTGTGTAAAAAGCTCGAGGGTGCGGTTTCGCCAATCTTCGTTGAAGCGGTGGAAGATGGCATAGATGATCCGGTCGACGCTCTGGACGTTGGTAAAGACCACCATGGGCCGGGTGCGACGCCGCACCTCTACGAAGCAGCGCTCGATCATGTTGGTGGTGCGCAGCTTCTTCCACAAGTGCTTGGGGAAGGCGTAGAAGTTCAGCAAGTCGGGCAGGTCCTTCTTCAGGCTTTGGACCACTCGGGGGTAGACGGCCTGCCAGTTGCTGCGGAAGTGCCGAAAAGCCTGCCGTGCCGCGGCCAAGCTGGGGGCTTGGTAGATTCTCTGGGCGTCCCGCTTCACTTCCTCGTGATCCCGTCGGCGCACGGCGTCGGTGATATTGCGCATTTTATGCACCCAGCAGCGCTGGTGCGGCACGCCCGGATAGACCGTCTGCAGGGCGGCGGCTAGACCCGCACAGCCGTCGGTGATGATCAGTTCGAGATGCCGGCCCCGCAGCCCGCGTTGATAGAAGTTTTGCAGGGCCCCTTCCCAGGCGGCTTGACTCTCACCCCGCGCCCGCACGAACCCCAACAGTTGCCGCTGCCCGTTGGGCCGGAGGCCATAGGCCACCAGCAGCAAGACCCGTTGCGGCCCCAAGCTCCGTCGCACCTTGATCCACACCCCGTCTAAAAACAGGTAAGCCCAATCGTCTCCTAAGGGCGCCTCGTGAAAGGCCCGCACCTGCCCGTCGAGCAGGCGCGTCAGCTTCGAGACCGTTGGCGCGCTCACCGGCTCGTCGGTCAGTAAGGCTACCACCCGCCCCACCTGCCGCGTCGAGATGCCGCGTAGAAACGCTTGCCGGATCAGCTCCGCCACTTCCGGCGAACGCCGCTCCAGCCGCTTCAGCCAGCGCGGCAGAAACGAGCGCCGCCGCGTGCGCGGCACCCGCAGCCGGATCACCCCCACCGGCGTCACATAGTCCCGCTCGTAAAAACCGTTGCGACTGTCCGGGCGCACCTCGCCTTCCCCCGGCCGCTCGTACCACCGCAGCCCCAGGGACGCCTCCATCTGCTGCTCGGCATCCACCTCCAAGAAGCTCTTCAGCGTCTGCCGCGCTTGGCCCTGTAAGTCGCCCCAAAAACTCTCCTCCAGATTCGCCAGAAAACCTGCAAACGCTTCTGTGTTATAGTCGGTTCTCGTCAAGGGTGTAGGCTCCTTTCATCGGGAGATTTTGTTGCTCACACAACAAAACCTACACCCTCTCGCTTTTTACACAATCAAAGTTACGTCACCCGGGGTTGCCGCAGAGTTTTGAATCTTCCGGGGATGAGACCTATTTTGCGGAGCTCTTGCGGGCGTCCTTGATGGCGTACATGTTCTTGTCGGCTTCGGTCAGGACTTGGTCGAGGTTTTGGCCGGGCTTCCATTCGGCCAGGCCCATGCTGAGGGAAAGATCGAAATCCTGGAGCTGGCCGGACTTATTCCAATCATCCACGGATTTTTCGATCCGCGCCACCGCAATCTTGGCCCCCTCCAGCGGCGCGTCCGCCAGGATGACCAGAAACTCATCGCCCCCGTATCGCACCACGGAATCCGAGCCGCGCACCGCGCCCCGCAAGATCGCTGCAATCTCTGCGATCACAAAATCTCCGGTCAGGTGGCCGAAGCGCGTGTTGATTTCCTTGAACCGGTCGGTGTCAATCACCATGAAAGTGAGTGCTTTTCCGAGTCGCTGGGCGCGAGCCATGTAACGCTTGGCCATGTCGTCTAGGGCGCGGCGGTTGTAAACCTCGGTCAGCGGGTCCGTGAAGGACTGAAGGCGGGTCAGCTCGTTCTGGATGGAGGTGGATATCACCCGCTCGCGCAGACGGCGCAGCTCCAGCCGCTTGGTGATCATATAGGTATTGAAAATCACCAGGAAACCTGCGGCCGCGACAAAAACATCGCGAGGGATGCTGAGGGCGATGCGGATGTCGCCTTGCTTGAGAATGGCGGAGGGAAAGATCAGCGCCAGCAGCGCCGAACTGGCAAGGACGCCCGTGCCCGCCACGATCAGCCACAAAAGCCAGTCACGCTTTTCCAGCGCGGCCAGTTGCTCGCTGACACGAGAGAGAATGGATTCAGAGTGGGCCGGTTCGGGCATGCCTGGCGGAGTCTCTTTTCAGATCGCCCCTTCGTTTTCCCAAGGGGGTTCCTTTTATAGCGCGCAAACGGGTCTTTGCGCAATCAGTAATTGTCCCTGGGGGCGGAAGCGGAAATTGGCCTGTTACTCTAAGGATATCAGTGTGTAGTGACTGATAATCTAACACCGAGTCGCTTGCGTTTCACGAGTTGTGCAAAGGAAAGTGATGACCAGGCCTCTGGCGTCGTTGCCCCGAGCGGTGCTTTTCGGCGCTGAGGACCTGCCTGCTGGCAGGCAGTGCCGCTCCCGCCGCGGGGCACTTCGTAGCGGCGGCCTTCAGGCCGCCACCGATACGTGTCGCCCTGAAGGGCGACGCTACGTCCCGCTCAGTCGAAAACCACGAAGGACATCCGCCATTGTAAAGATCTGTTGGACGCACCGCACTAGATTGCATTTCTTGTCAGCGCCTGCTCCAGGATTCTGCCCAGCAACTCCGAGAACTTGATCCCGGCAAGCTGAAGAATGCTACCCGTTGAAGTTTCGCTGTCGCCGGAGAGGCCGCAGTTGGCGTTCACCTCCAGGCAATAGAGTTTCCCGGAGGCGCGGTCCCGGCGGATATCTACACGGCCGTAGCCGGTCCCTTCGGTGGCGGCATAAGCCCGCCGGGCCAAGCTTACCAGCTCCTCTTCCTGGGCTGGCGGGACCGGCACGTAGCGATAGAAGGCTTCATTGCCAGCCGGCGGTGATTCCTCCCGGTAATATCCCCAGTAGCGGTCATAGGAGAGAAATCGTTCCTCCTCCGGGATGGATGCGGCGAAGGCGCGCCGCGCCGGAGGGAGATTCCACAGCGTCTCCGGACGGTCCCAGAACCCCCCCACGAAAACCGTGTATTCTTCGCCGTCCAGGAACCGCTCCACAAAGATACCGTGCTGGGAATAGAGTGGGCCATCGTGTCCGGCGAGCAGTTCGTCCCGCCGAGCCGTGACCGCTTCGTCAGAAATCACCTTGGACTTCAGCGAGATTCCTTCACTCGCTGAGGATACGTTAGGCTTCACCAGGACGGGCGTGCCGAGCGCCGCGCAGACACCATGCACTGGCCCGGTGTTGGCGAGGAGGCAGTAGGGAGCGGTCTCCACGCCGGCGCGAACGAAGCGGTCTTTCATAGTGACCTTGGCGGTCGAGATGTTGTAGAAGGTCGAGGCGGCTCCGGTAAAGGGGATTCCTTCCTTCTCGAGCGCCTGTACCACTGTCACCCCCGGCGTCCCCCAATGTTCGACTCCGTCGCAGAGGTTAAAGACCACCGTGGGCCGGTGCCGAAGCGAATCGCGTACCTGGTTGATCAAGTCTTCGATGTTTCCAAGAACAACTGGCTGCCACACCCAGCGGAGCCCCAGTTCTTCGAAAGAGGAAGCCAGTTCGGCTTTGGTTTCGTGATTGTCGTAGGTATCACCCCATAAACGGCCATCGTGCAGGCTGTAGGGTACAAAGGTCCAGACCATGGGCCGTACTTTGTGCAGCAAGTGATCCTTGCCTGACTCGAACATCCACTTCTCCGCGCAGGGTTAGTCCTTCTCGCCGTTCATACCGTATCGCTTGAGCGCCGCATTGAGCACGCTGCGCACCAAATCACCGTGCGTCCAGCCCTCCGCCTCGGCCATCAGGGTTAGGTCGCTGCTGGGAGCGATGCCGGGCAGACTATTGACTTCCAGAATGCTCGGCCGGTCCGTCCCGCGGTCCAGGCGGAAATCCACCCGCGCAAAATCCCGGCAGCGCAGAGCACGGAAGGCCTGCTCTGCCAGGTGACGCACTTCGCAAGTCAAAGCGTTCCCGAGTTCCGCCGGGCAAATGTGCCTGTAGCAACTGGCGTACTGAAACTTCTGCAGGGAGCCGTAAATTGGCAGCAGGTCCGGGGGATAACCACTGAAGTCCACTTCGTTGATGGGGAAGAAATGGAGATCCTTTTCGTTGCCCACCACCCCGCAGGAAATTTCCCGCCCCTCGATATAACTCTCGACCAGAACCGGCTCGCGATAGGTTTCGACCAGGTAAGTCAGGCACTCCCGCAATTGCTGGGGATTGTGGCAGAGGCTGCGATTGGAGATGCCCATGCCGCCGCCCTCATGGGCAGGCTTGGCAAAGAGCGGGAAGCGAAGATCGCCGCGTAAGACCTCGTCCGGCGACTGGAACACCTGAAAGGCAGGAGTGGGCAGATTCCACGATCGAAGGATGTGCTTGGTAACCGGCTTGTCCAACGTGATGGCGGCTCCCAGCGGTCCAGGGCCGGTGTAGCGCAGGCCCAGCATTTCCAGCAGGGCAGGAACGTGGGCTTCGCGATCCTCGCCTCGGAAACCTTCGGCAAGATTAAAGCAGATGTCCGGACGGACTGCCGCCAGACGGCGGGGCAGGCTGGGTGTTCCCTCTTCGACGACGACTTCGTGTCCCGCCTCCTGAAATGCTCTTGTGTAGGAAGCGATATTTTCTTCGGTATCCAGCTCCACCAGTCCGTCGTGGGGAAGAGGGGGCACCCAGTCCCGGGGAACGCTCCGGACCGTGCTGACGATGAGTGCAACGCGCAAAACGCTCAGAAGCGATTTCTCCTGCGAGCGGCGCGGGAAACCCCGCACGCCCCTGTTCAAGTGCTCCGCTCAATCGCCCTTCGTGCGGCGATGGTCTGAATGAGTATAAATGAAGTTGGGCATTCCGGTGTGAATGGCCCCGTGGTGTTTGACAATTCTCTGGCGAGGGCGGAGGCTCACTCAATGGCTGAGAGACCAGACAAACGCAGCCAGCGCCTGCACCTGATCGTTGGAAAGCTGCGCTCCGCCCTTGGGAGGCATGGGACTTCGGTATTGTTTGGGCTGCAGGACGCCTTCGGCGATCGTCTTGGCAATCCCGGAATAACTCCCGTCACTCCACAACCAATTCTTGCCGGTCAGATCGGGACCCAGGGGTGAGCCCGTTCCATCCTCACCGTGGCAGCCGGCGCAGTTGGCGGCGCCCACCTGGCCGCGGTAGATGCGCTCTCCCAGCGCGACCATCTCCGGCGTGGCGCCCTCTGGGACGCGCGGCGCTCGGGATGCTCCGGCATCCGCCAGGGTCCCTGCCGGCGGAGGGGCCGAGCTTTCAATCTCACCGGCCGGGGCCGAAGGACTCGGGCAAGGAGTGTAGGGGGCTGGGCCCGCCTGCGGGCCACCCTGATAGACAATCTTGAAGATACGTCCGCGGACGTCATCGGAGACGTAAAGCGCGCCGTCCGGACTGACAGCGACTCCACTGGGACGGTACATCGCCTTCTCTGGAGACTTGACGGCCCCGGCAAAGCCGTCGGCGAAGATCTCGCACGCGCCCGCGGCTTGGCCGTCGCGCAAAGGTTGATACACCACGTTATATCCCTGCTGCGGGTATGGCGCGCGATTCCATGATCCGTGAAATGCAATAAAAACCCCACCATGATAGCGTTCCGGGAATTGCTTCTTGTCGTAGTAGGCCACGGCATTCGGCGCCCAATGGGCGGGGAAGGCCGCGACAGGAGGAAGTTTATCGCCGCATGAGCCGACCTTCTTGCCGCCGTCGCCACCGTATTCCGGCGCCAGGACGCGCTTCTGCTGTACCGCGTCGTAGTAGCACTCCGGCCAGCCGTAGTCTCCACCTTTTTTCAAGAGCATCAATTCTTCCGCGGGTTGCGTGGCTTCCTCTTCCGGCCTGTAAAGATGGGGCCAGTTGGTATAGAGCTGGTCGCGTCCGTGCTGCGTGACGAAGACGCGGCCCTTTGCATCGATCGTCAGGCCGCCAGCGTTGCGGATTCCCGTCACGTAGCGCTCTGCAGGAGAGAATCGCTGTCCGGTCTTAGTGGCGTCGTAAAGCCAGACGCCGCCACGGGTTTCGAGTTCCGTGCAGGGTTGCGCGCCGGGCGATCCGGGTGCCCTGTTTTGAAGCTGGCAGGCGTTGCTGGCCGAGGCGACGTCAACATAGAGGGCGCCTTCGGGATCAATCGCAAACGGATGCATCGGATGGTCGCCGTCGAGCGGCAATCCGGAGACCACGGTTTCGGGGGGGCCCTTCGGAACGACGGAGCCCCGGCCGAGCGAGTATCTCACGATCCGGTCGTTGATCTCTGCGTAGAGGAAGCCCTGGTAAATACCGATCCCCGTGCCACCCGCGCCGCCCGTCTCGACCGTTTCGCCGAAGCGCTCCACCACGTCGGCTTTCCCCGAACCGTCCCTGTCCTGCAAGGCCACCAGGAATCCTCCCTGGGGGGGCGCCGCGTTGCCGTAATAGGGCCCCGACCACGTATTGACGTACACCACGCCATTTGGTGCAACGACCAGGTGGCGCGCGTGGCCGATGCCGTCGGCAAACACCGTGCCGCAGAAACCGGGCGGCAGTTTCAATCCGGAATCGTCATTGGCGCAGGCTGGCGGCTGGGTCCTGGCCCCAGGCTTCGCAGGAATCTGGGCCCAGAAGGCCTGCCCCCAGATCAAGAGAGTGACCGCAAAAATCAAAAGGCTGCGCTGCGTGTCCAGCCGACGCATCAAAACCTCCTGTGAGGAATGCCCAATGAAAAGAGTTTACCACAGGGATCAAAGATGGAGGCCGGCTGCAGCCTGCGCGCAGCCAAGAACGGGCAAGCGTTCGGGCGGGGGCGGACCCAACCACCCCTTTCATCGCAGGCTGAGATAACGATGCTAGGGCAAGGTGAGGTAAATGTGGCGCACTGCTTGGCGTCCCCGGCGGGATTCGAACCCGCGTTACCGCCGTGAAAGGGCGATGTCCTAGGCCGGGCTAGACGACGGGGACGGTCGGAAGGTTTCCAGTTTTCAGCTTCGGAACGCCCCCCTAGCCGGACGGGCGTTGCACAGGGCGAAAGTTCTCTCTCGGTGCTGAGTTTCATGGTAGCAGCGAACGTTCAGGAGTGTCAATTCCCTGCAATGGCTTAAGCGTGGTTGCGCGCTGCGCTGCCCATCGGTACGATAGGAGTGACCTTGGCGCGTGGCGCCGGGGCAGGGCGTTGAGCAAAACAAGAATGAAGGAGCAAATCATGGAATTCCATCCCCGTACGTTCGCGTGCGTCCTGGCTTTGTTTGTGGCTTTCGCGGCGCCCCTGGGCGCGGCCTCCCAGGTCTACGACTTCACCCTCAAATCGATTGACGGTGTGGCCACGCCGCTTTCCGCTTACAAGGGCAAGGTCATTCTGATGGTGAACGTGGCGAGCAAGTGCGGCTACACGCCGCAATATGAAGGTCTTCAGGCGCTTTACGAAAAATACAAGGACAGGGGCTTCGTGATTCTGGGATTTCCCGCCAACAACTTCGGCGCGCAGGAACCGGGCACGGATGCCGAAATCAAAACCTTCTGCTCCACCAAGTACCGTGTGACGTTTCCGATGTTCTCGAAGGTTTCGGTGAAGGGAGATGACGCCACGCCGCTCTATCGGTACCTGACCACCTCGGCCAACCCTGCCGTGGCGGGCGAGGTGAAGTGGAACTTCACCAAATTCCTGGTCGATCGGGAGGGCAGGGTCGTCGCGCGCTTCGAGCCTTCCGTCAAGCCGGAGTCGGAAGAAGTGGCCGCCGCGATTGAGAAACTGCTGAAGTAACCTTTCGCCTGCCTGGCGCCCACGAGGCACGTCGAAGGATCTGAAATCTCGCGGACCGATATGGAGCGTGTCAAGAAGACTCGCCCGGGCGGCCCGACTTCTGCCGACCGCCGCAACCCGAATCGCGCATTCGATGAGCGCGCAGAAGTCGTCCCCGATGAAGAGGCTGCGGGAGGTCCTGCCTGCCGGAATCCGAATGGAGTTCTCGGCCGGACGCCTTCCCCTATCTTCATCGATCCCGAAAGTCGCGAAAGCGCCGCGGTTGCGGGAGGTATTCGACGGTGGGCTGGCGACGGACCGGCTGCGGGTAGAGATTCATCAAATCCAGAAACTCGGCCGGGATGTCGCATCGCACCGGCAGGCCGAAGGCCTTGGCCGTTTCGTAGGTGATGGGGTGATCGTGGGTCCAGGTTCCTTCAGAAAGCAGTCTGGCCAGCTCCTCCGCCTTGCCCTCGGCGCATTTGGTGGCCAGCAACTCTCGCAGGCTTTCCCGAACCTGGGACATGGCTTTTTCAGCCTGGTCTGCCAGGATGAGTGTTTGGTCCTCCACCTCGGCAACCGGCTTCCGGGCGACCGCCTTGAGAATCGACGCCGCCGGGTACTGCCCGAGCTGCGGATCAACGGGCCCCAGCACCGCGTATTCGCTCATCACGATTTCGTCCGCCGCCAGAGCGATCA
>CAZHKT010000029.1:0-7378 GCA_964533045.1 uncultured Acidobacteriota bacterium
GGGAGAAACCGCCTTCTTAGTGTGGTGCGTCTAACGGTTCTTTACAAGGGCGGATGTCCTCCGTGGTTTCGGCCGAGCGGGACCCGGCGTCGCCCTTCAGGGCGATAGGGACGGGCGGCCTGAAGGCCGCCGCTACCAGGTGCCCCGCGATTGAATAGTTATCTGCGACGCCCCACACTAGGGGGATACCTATGGCAAGACTGAAATCTCCGCAAAGTGGCATCGACAACCAGGAAAGTCCGGGACTGGGTCGCCGGGAATTCATTTCCGCCGCGGTGGCGGGTGGCGCGGGTCTCGGTCTCCCCAATCTGGCGCTGAGTGCGCAGAGCCCGCAGCCCAAGCGCGACGATCGTCTCCGCCTGGCCATGGTGGGCACGGGCATCCGGGGGCTCGTCTTCTGGGGCCAGAGCCTCATCAAGGGCTACAGCGACGCGGCAGAGTTCGTGGGCCTTTGCGATATCAACCGGACGCGCGCGGCGTTTGCGCGCCAGTACCTCGGCCTGAGTTGCCCGACCTTTAACAATTTTGACGAGCTGGTGCAAAAGACTGCACCGGACCGGGTGCTCATCACCTCAGTGGACGCAACCCACGCTCACTATGTCTGCGCGGCGATGGTGAAGGGCCTGGACGTTCTCTGTGAAAAGCCTCTGGCCACGGATGAGAAGATGATTCAGGAGATTTTCGACGCTATGCGGCGCACGGGGCGCAAACTCACCGTGACGCACAACTACCGTTTCAGCCCCGACGCGGAAGCAGTGAAGACCATCCTCAACTCGGAGGAAATCGGCGCGATCACCTCCGTCGATTTCAACTACTACCTGGACACCAGCCACGGCGCGTC
Organism: uncultured Acidobacteriota bacterium; assembly: GCA_964533045.1. Classification (GTDB taxonomy): domain Bacteria; phylum Acidobacteriota; class Terriglobia; order UBA7540; family UBA7540; genus JACQNR01. Next base: position 842 of record CAZHKT010000029.1, read on the forward strand.
CTACTTCCGCCGCTGGAACAGCCTGAAGCAGGCGGGCGGCTCGCTGCTGGTCCACAAGGCCTGTCACCACTTCGACCTGGCGCAGTGGTGGCTGGGCGCGGAGCCCGACGAGGTCCACGCCTTCGGAGCGCTGCGACGCTACGGATTCAACGGACCTTTTCGCAGCGCGCGCTGCCGGGGCTGCCCGCACAAAGAAAACTGTGAGTGGTTTTGGGATATCACCCAGGACTCCCTCGCTATGGATCTTTATGTGAAAGCAGAAGCCGAGGATGGCTATCTGCGCGACGCCTGCGTGTACCGGCCCGAGATCAATATCTGGGACACCATGGCCGTCCACGTGAAATACCACAACGGCGTCCTCATGACGTACTCGCTCAACTGCTTTATGCCTTACGAGGGCTACCGCATTTCGTTCAACGGCACCAAGGGGCGGTTGGATGTGCGGACGTATCATACGCAGCCCTGGAAGGTGGACGTGCTGTCGGAGATTCGCATCACGCCCTTGTTTGCGGAATCGCGCACGCTGAGCGTCAAGGCCGGCCGCGAGGGTCACTGGGGCGCCGATACCAAAATGCTCGACCTCCTATTTCGCGCGCCGAAGCCCGATCCGCTGCGCCAGGCTGCCTCGCCACGGGAAGCGGCACTCGCCTGTCTGACCGGTATTGCGGCGCGCCGCAGCATTGAAATGCAGCGACCCATTCATGTCGAAGAACTGGCCAAGATTTGATTCCGGGGAACCTCGATGAACCACTCGCCCGAACAGGCATTCCAGGTTGAACAGGCCCGCGTCGAAATCTACGCATCGAATTCCGCGCTGGGAAAGGCTGCCGCTGCGAATGCGGTCGCCATTCTCCGCGATGCTATCCGTGGCCAGGGCGGTGCGCGGATGATCGTGGCGACTGGAAACTCGCAACTCGCAGTGGTCCAGTCCCTGGTCCTGGCGGAGGACGTCGATTGGAGCCGCGTGGAAGTTTTCCACATGGACGAGTATGCCGGCCTGCCGGAGGATCATCCGGCATCGTTTCGGCGGTGGGTCCGAACCCGTCTGGCGGAGCAGGTTCATCCGCGCGCCGCCCATTACATCATGGGAGATGCGCCCGACCCCGCCGGCGAATGCCGCCGCTATGCCGCGCTCTTGATGGAGGCTCCCATTGACCTTTGCTTGCTGGGTGTCGGTGAAAACGGCCACATCGCCTTCAACGACCCGCACGTGGCGGATTTCCACGATCCGGAAGTCGTCAAGGTGGTGGAACTCGACGATCGCTGCCGTCTGCAGCAGGTGGGCGAGGGGCACTTTGCTTCGCTGGCCGACGTGCCGCGCCGGGCGCTGACGCTCACCTGCCCGGCGCTGATGCGCGCGCGGCATTTGATCTGTTCCGTTCCCGAGAAACGGAAGGCGGAAGCCGTTCGCAACGCGCTGGAGGGGCCGCTGTCACCGGCTTGTCCGGCGTCGCTGCTGCGCACGCATCCGCAGGCCACGATCTACCTGGATCGGGATTCCGCCTCGCTGCTCTCGCATAGCTCGCGATCCGAGCGATGACGCGGCGGGGCGTCAGCCCGTCCCTTCGGGATTGAACGGCTTGGCGAGTTGCAACTGTCTCTCCGCCGCGCGCACGGATTCTGAGGAATCATGTCGCTTCACCCCGCCGATGGACTGGTGATTGTCACCTATTTGGTCATGGTGGTCATCATTGGGATTGCCGCCAGCCGGCGCGTTAAGGACACGGGTCATTTCTTTCTGGGCGCGCGCCAATTCGGCAGACTCCTGATGATGGGGCAGACTTTCGGCACCGGCACGCACGCCGAGATGCCGGTTTCGCTGGCGGGCGCGGTTTACACCACGGGTCTTTCCGGCATCTGGTACCAGTGGAAGAACCTCTTTGCCACGCCGTTTTACTGGCTGATGGCGCCGGTGTTTCGGCGGGCGCGGCGCACCACACTCGCCGAGGTCGTCGAGGACCGCTACGGTCCGTGGATGGGTGCGATCTACACGGCATTTGCCCTCATCTTCTTCACGCTCAATACGGCCAACATGCTGAAAGGCGCCGGCAAAGTTATCAGCCAGGCGGCGAGCGGGGAAGTGGGCGTGAACGCCATCGTCGTCGCGATGACGGTTATTTTCCTCATTTACAGTTTCACCGGCGGGCTGGTGGCCACGGCCTGGACGGATTTTTTCCAGGGATTTCTCATTTTAGCCCTTTCCTTCATGCTGATTCCGCTCGGCTGGAGCGCCGTGGGCGGAATCTCCGGCATTCGCGCCACGCTGGCGCCGTCCATGACTTCGATCGCCACGCCGGAAGGCTTGGGCGCGTGGTTTATTCTAATGCTGACCGTCAACGGCCTGATCGGCATCATGGCGCAGCCGCACATGCTGGCCGCGGTTGGAACGGGGAAAGACGAACACACCTGCCGCGTGGGGTTCCTCTACGGGAGTTACGTGAAGCGCGCCTGCACGATTGGCTGGGCGTTGGTCGGCTTGATGGTCGCCGTCTTTGTCCTCCGTGGCACCTTCGGGGTGCGATCGCTGCACGATCCCGAAGATGCCTTCGGTTTTGCCTGCCGTCACCTGCTGTTCCCCGGGGCGCTGGGACTGCTCATTGCCAGCGTCATGGCAGCCAACATGTCCACCTGCTCGGCGTTCATGGTGGACAGCGGGGCGCTCTTCACCCAAGGGTTTTATCGCCGTCATCTTTGTCCAGACCGTTCCGACGCCCATTATCTCTGGGTCGGAAGGTTCAGCGGCCTTTTGATCACGCTGCTGGGCGTCCTTTACGCCCTCTTGGTGGTCGAGCGGGTTCTTTACTCCTTCCTGCTGACGGAAACGCTCGCCACGTACATGGGGATCAGTATTCTGGGAGGTCTCATCTGGCCCCGCGCCAATCGCTGGGGCGCCGTGGCCAGCCTGCTGGTGTCGCTCGCCGCGAACTTCGCGCTTTATGGACTGATGGGGAAACGACTGGACCACTGGGATCCCAACGTGTTCCTGGTGTCGCTGCTGGCAGGCGTGGCGGCGTTGATCGTCGCGAGCCTCGCCACAAGGCCGGAGCCAGAGGCATCGGTTGCGCCCTTTATGGCGCGATTGCACACGCCGTCTGACGAATCCCCGGCTGATCTCGATACCCACAGGGGGGGCGCAGAGCCATCGCGGCAGGTGGCCGAGCAGGGGAGGCAGTTACTGCTGACGAACCTGCTTCAACTCCGCCGCGCCACGTGCGGCGTGGGATTTTTCAGAGCCTACCGTGCCGACCTTGCGGGATTCGTGGCGGGAAGTGCGATCGCCTTTGCGCTGGTCGCGGCGGTTTGGGTATTGTTTCATTGGTAGCGGAGAGCATGCAAAAGTTGCGCGCAAACATTCCCGGCGGCGGCTCAGCCGAGATTGAGATTTCAGAAGGCACGATCACTTCTCTGGCGATCGGTCCGGGCGATCCAGCCTTGCCCTTTGCCAGCCCCGGCTTTGTGGACATTCAGATCAACGGATTTGCAGGTGTTGATTTTTCGTCTCCGACACTGGAGCCGGAAGAAGCGGCCGGCGTTGTTCCGGCGTTGCTGGCGACGGGTGTCACAACGTTCTACCCCACCCTGATCACCAACACGCCTGAGGCCATCATCCGCAACCTGCGCGTGCTGGAGCTGGCACGCAAATCCAACCCGCGATTCGCGCGCGCCGTCCCCGGTTATCACCTCGAAGGGCCGTATCTGTCTCCCGGCCCCGCGCACGGCGCGCACGACCCGAGATGGATGAAAGCGCCGGACTGGGACGAATTTCTGGCATTTCAGGAGGCGGCGGGCGGCCGGGTTCGGATCGTGACCATCGCCCCGGAATTGCCGGGGGGTCTGGACTTCATCCGGCGCGCGCGGGAATCCGGCGTGGTGGTATCACTGGGCCACACGGACGGGACGGCCGAGCACATCCACCGCGCCGCCGAGGCCGGCGCCATGCTGAACACGCACCTGGGCAACGGCCTGGGGCAGTTCATTGACCGCCACAAGGCGCCCTTCTGGGCGCAACTGGCGGATGACCGCCTCTCTGCCAGCCTGATTTGCGACGGATTCCATCTGCCGCCGGAACTGGTGGAAGTGATCGTGCGCGTCAAAGGCGTTGGCCGCCTCATCTTGATTACCGACGCAATTCACGCTGCGGGAATGCCGCCGGGCAAATATTCGCTGGTCGGCGTCCCGGTGCGATTGCTGCCCACCGGCCAGGTGGTTCGAGAAGATCGCGGTTCGCTGGCGGGTTCTTCCGTGGCCATGAACCGTGCGGTGTGCGTCTTTCAGGATTTCGGGCGGGTGTCTCTGGTCGAGGCCATTGCCGCCGCCACGCGCAACCCGGCGCGCCTGTTGCGCGATCCCGCCATTTGTTCCGAGATGGCGGTTGGCCAGCCGGCGAACCTCGTCATTTTCCGGCTGCAACCAGAGCAGTTGGCCATCGAATCTGTGATTCTGGGCGGCGAGAGTCAGACGCTTGCCGAAAGGAAGGAAGATCGCCTGTGAAACGAAGGGACATGCTGTCGATTGCCGGAGCCGCCGGGGCCGTCGGCGCGGCGCGAAGTTTGAGCGCGAGAGCGCCGGCGGGCGAGGCCGGCGCTCGCATTTACAGTGCACGGGAATTCGGCGCCGCAGGCGACGGCGTGGCTCTCGACTCGGCGGCGATCAACCGCGCGGTCGATGCCTGCCACGCGGCGGGCGGCGGCGTAGCCTACGTGCCACCCGGAACGTATCGCTGCGGAACGGTCATGCTGAAGAGCCATGTGACGCTTTATCTGGAGGCCGGCGCCACGCTCCTTGGCAGCAAGGACCTGGCCGATTACACGCCCGTACCCGGACTGCACGCGGAAGCCGAATTGAGCGACCGGCATTTGATCTTTGCGCGCGACGCGGAAAACGTGGGTTTGGCGGGACCGGGGCGGCTGGACGGGCAAGGGCCTGCCTTCTGGGTTCCGAGCGGCCGGGTCGTGCCGCCGTCCGAGGAAGACTGGCGCGATGTGGCGACCTTTGACTTGAAACCGCTGGATCGTCCGTCTCCCATGCTGGAGTTTGCCGGGTGCAGGCATCTTCGCGTGGAAGACGTGCGCATCGAAAACGCGCCCGGCTGGACGCTCCGCTTCGTGAATTGCGACCAGATTTCGGTGCGTGGCATCGCCGTCAAGAATCCGGTCATCGGTCCCAATTCCGATGGCATTGACATCATCGGTTGCCGAAACGTATTCGTCTCGCATTGCTCGGTGGAGGTGGCCGATGACGCCATTTGCCTGAAAAGCGAATCGGCTTACGGAACGGGGCCGCTCATCACCAAGAACATCATCATCACCGACTGCGTCATGACAGGCTGCTGCAACGGCCTCAAATTCGGCACCTTCAGCTTCGGCGGATTTGAAAACGTTACTTTTTCCAATTGCGTCATCTACAACGAAGACGTCAACCCGAAAAGGCGCATCATCGCCGGCGTGGCGCTGGAAGTGGTGGACGGAGGATGGATGGAGGGCATCAACATTTCGAATGTGCGGATGCAGCGCGTGCGCGCACCCATCTTTATCCGCCGCGGCAACCGGCGCCCGCGTCCGGACGGTTCGCCCGGCACGCTGCGCGGCGTTACCATTGACCAGGTCCACGCCACGGGAGCGATCCTCACCAGCTCCATCACGGGCCTTCCGGGCTTCGATGTGGAAGATGTATCGCTTTCCCACATCCGCATTGACAGCGACGAGGCAGGGAAGGAGGCGTGGGCTCAGCGCGAAATCCCGGAAGCTGCCGCTGACTATCCTGAGGCCTTCATGTTCGGACGGCTGCCGTCTTACGGGTTCTATTGCCGGCACGTGAACGGGCTGCGCCTGCGCGACCTGACCTTGGGTGCGGCGGCGTCCGAGCAACGGCCCGCCCTGATCTGCGATGACGTGAAGGAACTCGATCTGCGCGGCCTGCGCAGCACGAGGGTTGCGAGCGCCCAGCCGGTGGTCAGCCTGATTCAAACCCGTCGCGCCCGGCTTCAGGATTGCGTTGCGCCCGAGGGGGCTGAGCTTTTCCTCGAAGCGCGGGGAGATCGCACCCGGGCCATCACTCTCGCCGGTTGCGACTTGCGCGGCGCGAAGAAGGCTGTCCGGCTCGGTTCCGGCGTTCCGCCACGTGCGGTTCGCATGGCGTGACTTTATTCGTCGCGGCGGGCTCCAGCCCGCCACAGATCTCTATTCGTAGCGGCGGGCTTCAGCCCGCCACGGATTTGATCAACCAGCTGGCGACCTGAAGGTCGCCGCTACCCAGATCCGGCCCCGCCCTCGCGATGCACCAAGGAGGCCGCATGAATTCCCGCCAGCGCATCGAATGTATCTTGAACCATGGAATCCCAGACCGCGCGCCGCTCGATCTCGGCTCGACGCCGGTCACTGGAATGCATGTCAGCTCGGTCTACCTTCTGCGGCAGGCGCTGGGCCTCGATCCGCCCGGCACGCCCGTGAAGGTCGTGGACTTGATGCAGATGCTGGGCGAAATCAAACTCGATCTGCTCGACGCTGCACGTCAGCGCGGCGGCTACGCGGCTGTCGG
>CAZHKT010000029.1:7388-29896 GCA_964533045.1 uncultured Acidobacteriota bacterium
CTCGATCTGCTCGACGCGCTGGGCGCCGATGCCGTGCCGCTGCAATCGCCCATGACGCGTTTTGGCTTTCCCGCCGATGGCTGGAAGGAGTGGACGCTTTTTGACGGCACGCCGGTGTTGGTGCCGGGAAAATTCTCCACCGAGCCAGAGGCCGATGGCTCCATCCTGATCTATCCGCAGGGCGACCGCAGCGCTCCGCCCAGTGCCCGCATGCCCAGGGATGGCTTCTACTTCGACTCCATCATCCGCCAGGAACCGACTGAGGAAGACCATCTGAATCCGGAAGACAATCTGGAGGAATTCGGCTACGCCTCGGACGCCGAGGTGGAATTCTTTCGCGCTGAATCCGAACGGCTGTTCAAGGAGACGGACAAAGCCATCATCGCCAATTTTGGCGGAACGTCGTTCGGCAACATCGCCGTGGTTCCCGGGCCAAACCTCAAGCATCCCAAAGGGATTCGCGACGTGGCCGAGTGGTACGCCAGCCACGCGCTGCGCCCCGACTACATCCGACGTGTCTATGAGCGGCAGTGCGAGATCGCGCTCGCCAACCTGGAGCGATTCCGGCAGGCTGTGGGCGACCGCGTTTCCGCGGTTTACGTTTCCGGAACGGACTTTGGCGCGCAGAACGGACCTTTTGTTTCGCCCAAGGTTTACAGGAGTCTGTATATGCCGTTTCACAAACAGGTGAACGACTGGATTCACAGAAATACCAACTGGAGGACCTTCATCCATTCCTGCGGCTCGGTGCGCGAGCTGCTGCCGGATTTTGCCGAAGCCGGATTCGACATCCTCAACCCGGTGCAGTGCTCGGCGGCTTGCATGGAGCCGGAAGGGTTGAAGAAGGACTTCGGAAAGCAGTTCGTTTTTTGGGGCGGGGGAGTGGACACGCAACGGGTCCTCCCCTTCGCTTCGCCCGATGAGGTCCGTGCCCAGGTGCGCGAGCGCATTCGCGTCTTCGGCCAGGGCGGAGGATTTGTCTTCAATCCAACTCACAATGTCCAGGCCCGCGTCCCGTTGGAGAATATCTTGGCGATGTACGAGGCCTATCGGGACTCCGCCCAGTATTAGCTGATCCAGGTGCCTGGTCTCGGACCTTAGCGCCTTGGCTATGGGGTCACTTGGCCGCAGTGCCGGCTCCAATTCCTAAAGATGCGACACCATGGAAGTTCTCCGCGCCAAGGTCCTCCTGGACGGAGCCCATATTTTGTTGAAAGTAGAGGAGATAATCCTGTATTGAGCGAGATTCCAATCGGAGCGCTTGAGGCGAGATCTAGGGCTAGAAAGAAAAATGAGGGGGAAGCTTGTCTCCCCCCTCCAAGCGTCGGGTGTTGGGTCGAAACTCGAGTCACCCACCTGACCTTTCCCCGGGTCACGGGGTGGTCTAGCGAGAACTCGATCACGTTAAGGCAAACTAGGGTCCAAACGGAAACCCAAGATAGCCTCCAAATCGGTGTGTGTTTTCAATGGGTTAAGCCTAGAACTGAATTCTTCCGGGAGAAGTAATGTGTTTTCGTTCCGCAATTACGGAATTTGTGGTTATGGAATACGGAAATTTGCATTTTCCCGATTCGCTCGCTGCGGGACTCCCGGCCGATCTGAGCACACAAAGCAAGACCCCCGAGAGGGCTGCCCTTTGCTCTCGGGGGTACAAATATCGAAAGGAATTCTGTCAGTTGCTATGGTACTGCCGGGCTGACAGGAGTCTCCTCGTCATTGGCTGCGACTGCAATCCCGATCGCTGCCGCCGTGGCGGCGACTGCAGCGCCGATCACCATCACGCTGGCAGCGTGTGACAGGTGAAAACCGTGAATGGCCTGGCCCACGGTGGCTGACCCATGTGCGGCCGTTCCGGGAGTTTCTTTCTGCATGGGCTGGGGCGTCACGGTCAGCGCTCGGCCTGCCTGGACGACCACCGGAGTCTTGCCCGCTCCCCGCACTGAAATGGCGCCGCGATGAACCGACAGATTCACCGACCCATTGGCGAGCATCGCAACCTCGGCGATGCTGGGGAACTTGCTGTTGGGGATAAAGCTAAGTCCAGCCGTTTCAACTTGAACCGGCGTCCCGGGGGTGGAACGGAGCATCACCTTCCCTTTGATCAGGCCAACGCACAACGTGTTCCCGGTCGTGCGGAGCGAAGCGTCTGAGGTACGGTCGATCAAGATGCTGGACCCATTCGGGAGCGTCACGGACGCCCTGCCCTCAGCGGTTGCCACTCGATCGCCGTTGAAGATGGAACTCTGGGCCGGCACCCGCGATGAATCCACGAAAACCGTGCCCTCCGAACGCATCGTGCCGACGGGGGCGGAGCCTGCGGCGGCCAGAGTGGGGAACAGCAGGAACACAACGAGCGCGAGTGAAGCGCCACGGAAAAACAAACTGTGGGCCATTGGAAACCTCCTGGTAAATTACGGCGCTCTACGGCTGGCTAGCGATACTCCCCTCGCCGTTCTTTCTACCAAAGTCGAGGCCGCTATATCAAGCAAATTATTCGGCCTCCAGGAGAAAAATGTTAATCTGTCATTCCTGCCGTGGGGCGAGCCTGACCGCGGATTCATGGATGGGGGCTGGGGTGTCCGAAGAACGTCCGCCAATGATTGACATTCACAGCCATCCCCTCACGGGGGTGGACGACGGGGCGCGCAGCTTTGAAACCGCCGTGGAGATGTGCCAGGTCGCCGCCGCCCACGGGACCACTCATCTGGTGGCGACGCCGCACAGCAACTACGAATACGACTTCAAGCCCGAAGTGAATCGCGCCCGGCTGGCCGAACTCCAGGCGGTGGTGGGCGAATCGCCCCAGCTCCTGCTGGGCTGCGATTTTCACCTTTCCTACGAGAATATTCAGCGGCTCATCGAGGACTACAAGCAGTATACGATTAATCAGACCGACTACCTGCTGGTGGAGTTTGGCGACCAGTTTATTCCGGAGCAGATGGACCGCGTCTTCTACGAAATGCAGTGCACCAACGTGCAGCCCATCCTGACCCACCCGGAGCGCAACCCGGTGTTCCAGAAGCACGCCGACCTGCTCTACCACTGGGTCAGCCGCGGCTGCCTGGTGCAGGTGACGGCCAAGTCGTTCACGGGGGGCTTTGGCCGGCGCGCCCAGCACTTCTCTGAACTCTGGTTCTCACAGAACCTCATTAATTTCTTTGCCTCCGATGCGCACGATCCCAAGTATCGTCCGCCCATCCTCTCCGACGCCTACGAGAAGGCTAAGCAGATGGGCGGCAAGGAAATCGCCGACCTGCTCTGCCACCACAACCCGCTGGCGGTGATTGAGGGCCGCCCCCTTCCTGCCGGGCCCGAGCCCGTGGACCCCAAGCGGGCGCGAAAGAAGAGCTGGTTCGCCTTCTGGCGGCGTTAGCTCTTCGTAGCGCCGGCTTTCAGGCCGGCATCGGGAGCGGCGTCCTCGCCGTCGCCGATCCGGTGGTGCGGCTCGCTGGTCCGCGCCGGCCATACCCCGGGACTGGAAAATCCGCGGGTCACGGGCCCGTGCTACAACCCGGCACTCCCCGGAATCAGGTATCTCGTCCCGCGCAGGGTCAGCCGCAGCGTGTCGTCCACCCATTCCAGCAATGGCTTGATATCTGATGAAGTGATATCCGAAGATATAATATATCCAATTAAAGTAGAGGCCGGCACGGCCTCCAGCCGCAGGGCGAGGACGGGGCTGGGATAGCGGATTCCGGGCGCGGGCGAGTAGTAGCCCGGGGGCGGAAGGCTGAGCGCAGGCAGAGCGCCTTCCAGACCCAGCGGGATGACCGCGACCGAGGCCGCGCCGCTGCGTGCCAGCGCGCCGCCGGTGCGCACTTCGATCTCAAACGCGGGATAGAAGTGCAGAAGGCTCTCGATGCGACGCCCCCTGATGCCTTCCAGCCGATCCGCCACGACCCAATGTTTTCCATCTACCAGGAAGTAACCGCGCCCCCAGTTCGCCCCCCCAACGAGCCACAAGCCCTCAACGGCAGGCGCCTCGACCGGCACCGCGCGAATCCTGGCGGCCGCGACATTCCGGCCATTCACCAGCACCACGTTGTGATGCACGGCGACGGCGAGATCGGCTTCCGGTGCGCAGCCGGCCGCGTGTGGGATCCCCGAATCCACGATGGTCTTCTGCCCGCCAAGCGTCAGCTCGAAGCTGGACTGATCCTGATGGTCGAAGGCGGAGGCAGGGGGCGCGCCCGTGATCAGCAGGGCGGAGGACCCGCCGTCGCCGAGGCGATAGATGCCGCTCGCCGACCGGAGCCGGGACTCGGCGTGCCACGGCTGGTGCGGCAGCGATTGAAAGCGTTGCAGGCCGGCCTCGCCCACCAGCATGAAGGGGAGTAAGGCGAGTTCGCCGCCCGCCAGACTCTTCCATCGCGGCACGCTCAGGATCGCCGCGCCCAGCGAGAAGAGCGCCGCCACGGCTTCGGGCGGCGGCAGCGCCTCGCCTCCGAAAAGGGGCAGCGTGCCGTCGGGATGCAGCATGCCTTCCAGCTCTTCGAGGGCCGACTGCAAAGCGTCGAGCGCGCGAGCGGCCTGCGCTTTCCCGAATAGGACGTGCTCGGCGCAGGCCGAAGCGAGTTCGAACTGCCGCAGCGGATGGCGATGATTGGGAAGACTCGCCGGGCCATGGGCGAGCGCCTCGGAGAGCAGCGTCCGTGCCAAGGCGCAGAGCGATTCGCCGCGCGCGAAGCACCGCCCCGCGACCAGCAGCGCGCGCGAAGCCGCCAGCCGCGCGCGGCGATCGGCATGCGTGCGCAACTCCCACGCAAGGAAGGTCGCCTGCTGCGCGAGGCTGGAGGTGAACACTTCCACGAAGTCCGCGTCGGCCGCGAAGACCTCGCGGCTCAAATCGGCCGCAAGGGTCCAGTTGCGGATGCGGCGAGCGAGCGCGATCGAATCCCAAGCCGTTCCTCGGCCCGGGGGATTTGCCGCGACCCACGACGCCATCAGGTATCGCAGATGGCGTGCGTAGCGCGCGTCGCCGGAAATGTGGAAGCTGAGCGCGAGGTCGAGCCCGAAATCGAAGGCATGAAGTTCCGTGCGCCAGGCCTCGCTGCGCGGCGGATGCCAATTGATTTCTGATTCGAATTGTTCCGTTTCGCCGAAGAAGCCGAAGCGGTTTGCCAGCGCCTGCTGGCCGCGCGCGAGACCTTCGAGCAGGTCGTCATTGAGCGCGGGCGGGATGCGCTCGATGTCGCGCGCGAAGAAATGCGGAATGGATGCCGCGCCCAGCCCCTGGGCTTCCATCTCGAGCGCCGCCGAAGCCAGCCGCGGCACCGCACCAAGCGCCGCCCGCCGCGCCGTGCGTCGCAGGTCCGCGCCCACGCGCTCGATGGTTGATTCGAGGGACACGCTCCGCAGTCTGGCATGCGCCCGCCGCGGAATTCAAGGAACTTGTCGCGGCGACGGCTGCCTGCCGATAGGCTGGCCGCCGCTCTCGGGGAGCCGCTGCGCGGCCAAGCAGAACTGCACGGCCGTTCTGGGAATTTACTTTTTCTTCGGTCGGTAGATGTGGGTGGACTGGCCGAAGAAGACTTCGGCGGCTTCCATCAGGGTTTCGGAAAGGGTGGGATGGGGATGGATGGAGAGTTTCAAATCGGTGACGGTGGCGGCCATTTCGACGGCGAGGACGCCCTCGGCGATGAGTTCGCCCGCGCCCGGCCCGGCGATGCCCACGCCCAAAATCTGCTCGCTTTCGGGATCGATGAGCAGCTTGGTGACCCCGTCCGCGCGGTCGAGCGTCGTGGCGCGGCCGGAGGCGGCCCAGGGGAATCGCGCCACGGTGACCTTGCGGCCTTCTTTTTCGGCTTGAGTCTCGGTCAGCCCGCACCAGGCGATTTCAGGATCAGTAAATACCACCGCGGGTATAGCCTGAGGTTCGAAGACCACTTTGTGGCCGGCGATGGCTTCCACCGCGCAGCGGCCCTCGTGCGAAGCCTTATGCGCCAGCATGGGTTCGCCCGCCACGTCGCCGATGGCAAATATGCTCGGCTCGGCGGTGCGGCGCTGCGCGTCCACCTGGATGAATCCGCGGGCGTCGCGCCGGACGCGAGTCTGTTCCAGGCCCGGGAAATCCGAATTCGGTTTGCGCCCGACCGAGACCAGCACCGCTTCGTAAATCGGCTCGTCTGGCGGCGCGTCTGCGCCCTCGAACCTCACCCGCACGCCGTCCTTGGTTTCGATGGCCGAGGCGACCTTGGTATTCACCATCATCTTGCTAAAGATGCCGCTGAGGCGCTTGGCCAGCGGCGTCACCAGGTCGCGATCCGCGCCGGGAAGCAGGCCGCTTAGCATTTCCACCACGGAAACCCGCGTGCCGAGCGCGGCGTACACCGTGCCCAGTTCAAGCCCGATATACCCGCCGCCCACCACCAGCAGGGTTCGAGGAATGAACGGCAGTTCGAGCGCGCTGGTGGAATCGAGGAAGCGCGGGCCGCCCAGGCCGGGAAGCGCCGCCGGACGCGAACCGGTGGCGAGGAGGATGTAATCGGTGCTCAACCGGACGGCTTCGTTCGGAGCCGTCTCGATGCGCAGCGTCTTGGGATCGAGCAGGCTGGCGCGGCCCTGGATGTATTGGACAGACCGTGCCTTTGAAAGCTGTCCCAAACCGCCGGTCATTTTCTTGACGACGTTACTCTTCCACGCCCGCAGTTTGTCCAGGTCAATCTTGGGTGCGCCAAACTCGATGCCCCAGTGGGCAGCGTGTTTGGACTCGTTGATGAGCGCCGCGACGTGCAGCAGCGCCTTGGAGGGGATGCAGCCCCTGTAAAGGCACACGCCGCCGGGATGGGGTTCGGAGTCAATGAGCGTCACCTTCATACCCAGGTCGGCGGCGAGAAAGGCGGCGGCGTAGCCGCCCGGCCCTGCTCCGACCACGGCGAGTTGAGTTGATTGGGAAGCTTCGCTCATAGATAGTCTCCTTGGAATCCCTTCGTAGCGTCGGCCTTTAGGCCGACATGAAAATGGCGACCTGAAGGTCGCCGCTACGCATACGGCGCAAAGAAAACAGCTATAACCACCGGTGCGTCGTAGCGTCGGCCTTTAGGCCGGCATGAAAATGGCGGCCTGAAGGTCGCCGCTACGGATACGGCGCAAAGTCGCCGCTACCCCTCAAACGGCAGCAGGTACGGCTGTTCGAGCGCCTCGACCACCCACCGCAGGAATCGCGCCGCGTCCGCCCCGTCGATGAGGCGGTGGTCGTAGGAGAGCGAGAGCGGCAGCAGCAGTCGCGGCTGGAACAGGCCGTTAATGTAGACCGGCTCCATGCGTGCACGCGAAATGCCCAGGATCGCCACTTCTGGCGCGTTGACGATGGGCGAGAAGTGCGTACCGCCGATTCCGCCCAGGTTCGAAATGGTAAAGACGCCGCCTTCCAGATCCTCCAGCGTGATCTTGCGGTTGCGGGCACGATCGGCCAGGGCGGCGATTTCGGCGGAAAGCGCGACGATGTTCTTGCTGTCGGCGTTGCGGATCACCGGAACGATCAATCCGCGTTCGGTGTCCACGGCCACGCCGATATTCACGTATTTCTTGTACACGATTTCTTCGCGCGCCATATCGACGCTGGCGGCGAATTGGGGAAAAACCTTAAGCGCTGAGGCGATGACGCGGGCGGCGATCGCCGTCATGGAAATCCTAGTTTCGGTCTTGGCTTCGAGCTTCTTGCGCACCTGCTCGAGATCGGTAATGTCCGCCTTGTCGTGATTGGTGACGTGCGGGGCCGTCCAGGAGCGCGTTAGGTGCACGGCCGTCTTGCGCCGCACACTCGACATGGCCTTGCGCTCGACCTCGCCCCAGCGGGAAAAATCGGGCAGAGGGGCGGCGGCGGGCGCGGCCAGTCCTGGTTCAGCGGGCGCCGCGAGCTGCTTCATGCGCGCCCGCACAAACGCGCGGACGTCTTCTTCCAGGATGCGACCGCCGTCGCCCGAACCGGTTACTTCGTAGATATCCACGCCCAGTTCGCGTGCCAGGCGTCGGACCGAGGGCGTTGCAGCCACGGTGGGGCGGGGAAGCGCGGGTTCCTCGGCGGGCGGCTTGGCAGCCACGGGCGGCGGCAGAGGCGCCGGGGCCAGCGGCGCTTCAGCTCTGGGAGCTTGCACCTTGGGCGGGACGGCCGGCGCGGCCGGCGGTGCCGAAGGAGCTGCTTTCGCGGGCTCGGCGGGCTTGGCCGCATCCGCAGCCGCATCGCTTTCGAGAGTCAGAATCAGCCCCCCGACCTTGAGTTTCTCGCCGGGCTTGACGTGGACGGCCTTCACTGTGCCCCCCATCGGCGAGGGAACCTCAATCGTGGCCTTGTCGGTTTCGAGTTCCAGCACCGGCTGGTCGGGTCGGAGGGTGTCGCCGGGCGCAACCAGCACCTTGAGGACGTCGCCAGCCGTGATATTCTCACCGAGTTCCGGAAGGCGGAATTCTTGGCTCATGCTAGTTCGTAGCGGCGACCTTCAGGTCGCCATTTTCTTGATCATCCGCGTGGCGGGCTGAAGCCCGCCGCTACCAAAGGCGGCGTAGCGGCGACCTTCCGGTCGCCACGCTCATGCTAGTTCGTAGCGGCGACCTTCAGGTCGCCATTTCTTGATCATCCGCATGGCGGGCTGAAGCCCGCCGCTACGGGCGAACTAACTAACGGCCGGATCGAGTTTCTCGGGATTGACGTCCAGGTCCCGGATGGCCTGCTGGACGACCTGCAGGCCGATGCTGCCCGCCCTGGCCAGAGCATACAGCGTGGCCACGGTGATGTGGCGGGCGTCGACCTCGAAGAAATCCCGCAGGGCGGCCCGGGAATCGCTGCGGCCGAAGCCGTCGGTGCCCAGGCAGTGCACTTCGCCCGGAACCCAGCGCGCGACGCAGGCCGGAAGCGCCTTGAGGTAATCGGAGGCCGCCACAAACACGCCCCGGGCTTCCTTCAAGCATTCGGTGACGTAGGGCACGCGCGGCCTCTGCCCCGGATGCAGGCGATTCCAGCGTTCCGCCGCATTGCCATCGCGATAGAGCTGCGAATAGCTGGTCACACTCCAGACATCGGCGGCCACGCCGTATTTCTCGGCCAGAATCTTCTGCGCTTTCACCGACTCGTTGAGGATGGCGCCGCTCCCCAGTAATTGCGCGCGCAGTTGGGATCTCTTGTCTTCCGACTCGCGCAGGCGGTACAGGCCCTTGAGAATCCCGTCGGCGCTGCCGTAGGGCATGGCCGGCATGTCGTAGTTTTCGTTCATCACCGTCAGGTAGTAGAAGATGCTTTCGCCGTAATCGTACATGCGGCGAATACCTTCCTGGATGATGACGGCGATTTCATAGGCATAGGCGGGATCGTAGGCCATGCAATTGGGGACGGTCATGGCATGGAGGTGGCTGTGGCCGTCCTGGTGCTGCAATCCTTCGCCGGCCAGGGTGGTGCGGCCCGCCGTGCCGCCCAGCAGGAATCCGCGGGCGCGCGAATCGGCGGCGGCCCAGATCAGATCACCCACGCGCTGGAAGCCGAACATGGAATAGAAAATGAAGAAGGGAATGGCATTGATGCGATGATTCATGCACGCGGTTCCGGCGGCGATGAAGGAGGCGAGCGAACCCGCTTCGTTGATGCCCTCTTCCAGAATCTGTCCGCTCTTGGCTTCTTTGTAATAGAGCAGCGTTTCCCTGTCCACCGGCTCGTAGAGCTGTCCGGAGTGGGAGTAGATGCCCACCTGGCGGAAGAGCGCTTCCATGCCGAAGGTGCGCGCCTCGTCGGGAACGATGGGCACAATAAGCTTGCCGATTTCGGGATGGCGCAGGAGCTTGGAGAGCATCCGCACAAATGCCATGGTCGTCGAAGCCTCGCGACCTTCCGTGCCCTTGTAGAATTCCTCGAAGGTCTCTTCCAGGTCCACTTCCAGGCGGGTGCAGGCGACGTCACGGTGGGGCACGTAGCCCCCCAGCGCTTGCCGCCGCTCGCGCAGATAGATCATCTCCGGACTGTCATCGGGCGGCCGGTAGAACGGCGCCTCGGCCACATCCTCATCGGAGATGGGAATGCCGAAGCGGCTGCGGAATTCGCGGAGCTCTTCCTCGTTCAGTTTCTTCTGCTGGTGAGTGATGTTGCGGCCCTCACCCGCTTCGCCCAGCCCGTAGCCTTTGATGGTGCGCGCCAGGATGACCGTCGGCGAACCCTTGTGTTCCACGGCTGCTTTGTAGGCGGCGTAGACCTTTTCCGGATCGTGGCCGCCGTGGCGCATCTTGAAGAGCTGCTCGTCAGACAGGTGCTTCACCATTTCGAGCAGCCGCGGGTCGGCACCGAAGAAGTGCTCGCGGAAGTAGCTGCCGGGCATGACCGAGTACTTCTGATACTGCCCGTCCACCGTCTCGCCCATGCGCTTGGCCAGCAGGCCGTCTGTGTCCTTGGCCAGCAGCGGATCCCAGTCATTGCCCCAGAGAACCTTGATAACGTTCCAGCCCGCGCCACGGAAGACCGCTTCCAGTTCCTGAATGATCTGGCCGTTGCCGCGCACCGGCCCGTCCAGCCGTTGCAGGTTGCAGTTGATGACGAAGATGAGGTTGTCCAGCCTCTCGCGCGAAGCGAGCGAAATAGCGCCCAGCGCCTCCGGTTCGTCGGTCTCGCCGTCGCCCAGAAAGGCCCAAACCTTGCTGTCCGAAACCGGCTTCAATCCCCGATCTTCCAGGTAGCGATTGAAGCGGGCCTGATAGATGGCCATGAGCGGCCCCAGGCCCATGGAAACGGTGGGAAACTCCCAGAAGTTGGGCATGAGCCAGGGGTGCGGGTAGGACGAAAGTCCGCCGCCCGGCCGCAGCTCGCGCCGGAAGTTCTGCAACTGCTCGAGCGAAATACGTCCTTCCAGAAAGGCGCGCGCATAGATGCCCGGTGAAGCGTGACCCTGGAAGAAAATGATGTCGCCGTCCTTGCCGCCCTGGCGTGCCTTAAAGAAATGATTGAAACCAATCTCGTAGAGCGTCGCGGCCGAAGCGTAGGTGGAAATGTGCCCGCCGATGCCCGATTCCTCGCGGTTGGCGCGCACCACCATGGCCATGGCATTCCAGCGGATCAGGCTCTTGATGCGGCGCTCCAGTTCGCGGCTGCCGGGAAACGGCGGCTGCTGATCGGCCGGAATCGTATTGATGTAGGGCGTGTTGGCGGTGAAGGGAATGGCCACGCCGGCCTTGCGCGCGTGCACCTGGAGTTCGCGCAGCAGGCGCGCGACGCGCTCCGGGCCTTTTTGCAGCAGAACATAATCGAGCGACTCGCGCCACTCGCGCGTTTCGGTCAGCTCTTCTTCGGCGGCTTCCGGCGTGAGCGCCGCGGCCGAATCCTGCGCCTTTCCTACTTCAGGGGAGTGCGTGTCCTGATCTGTCGGCATGAACCTTCCCGTGGCATGGCCCTGCGACTCGCCGGGCAATGCCATCTTCCTCAGACTTTCCCGTCCAGACTTCTCGCCGTCGAATGTAAGTTAGTAGCATACCACGGGAGGCTGTCGCGGGTCATGACCCGGAATCTCGAAAGTTCCGACGTAGCGGCGGGCTTCAGCCCGCCACCGGCCGGCTTTTCGTAGCGGCGGGCTTCAGCCCGCCACACGGACAGGATGGCGACCTGAAGGTCGCCGCTACGGTGCCTTTGCGTGAGCCGGTGTGATAACCGCTTTTCGTAGCGGCGGGCTTCAGCCCGCCACATGAACAGGATGGCGACCTGAAGGTCGCCGCTACGGTGCCTTTCGGTGAGTCATCACCCAGACTCGGAAGGGCGGCGCTACATCTGGACATCGCCCGGCGAACCTCGTACACTGTCGGCGAAAAGTTCCAGTGGGATTACATCGCCCTTTTTGAGGAGACTTGCCATGAGGAAAACCGCCATATGGGTCGGATTGCTGGTTCTGGCCGCCAGTTCGATCGCCATGCTGGCCTTCGACCACCACGAAAAGAAGGTGGAGGACTGGCCGATTCACGACCGCACACGGCCGCGTCCGCCGGTGATCACGCCGGGCACGGCCAGCACACCGGAAAGACCCGGCCAGCCGCCCTCCGATGCTGTAGTCCTTTTTGACGGCAAGGACCTTTCCAAGTGGGAGAGCGTCAAAGGCGGCCCGGCTCCGTGGAAGGTCGAGAACGGCTACTTTGAAGTGGTAGCCAAGACCGGGGCGATCCGCACCAGGCAGGGTTTTGGCGACTGCCAATTGCATGTTGAGTGGATGACGCCCGACCCGCCGCGCGGCGAAGACCAGGATCGCGGCAACAGCGGCATCTTCCCGATGGGGCTTTACGAAGTCCAAGTGCTCGATTCTTACCAGAACGACACCTATCCTGACGGACAAGCTTCGGCCGTCTACGGCCAGTACCCGCCGCTGGTGAACGCTGTGCGGCCCCCAGGCCAGTGGCAGACTTACGATATCGTGTTCCATGGCCCGCGATTCGAGAAGGATGGCAGCCTGACGCGCAAGGCGCACGTCACGGTCTTCTTGAATGGGGTTCTGACCCAGGACAATGTCGAATTGACCGGGCCGACGGCGCATAAGCAACGCCCGCCTTACAAGGTTCACCCGGAGAAGCTGCCGCTCGAACTTCAGGATCACGATCACCCGGTGCGTTATCGTAACATCTGGTTGCGGGAGCTGAATTAAGACGGGAATGGACCTCGAATCCTCGGACGACCAGCCGCAGAAGCCGTTGGCGGGGACCTGCCATCACCAATGGCAGGCACAGGAGGGCCCCTACTCCGTGGCCCAGGTATGCTCGGTGTGCAAGCTGTTCCGGTATAAGAGCAGCAAGACGGCGGACTGGGAGTACCGCGCCCCGATTCCCATTGGGCGCCGCCCTTCGCATCCCTGACCGGGTTCTATTGGGGCTCCGGCTGGACCTCCATCCGATCGATCACCACGGCGCGCGAACCGCCGCGCTCATAGACCGACTTCGGGATCACGGAAACGCGCTTGCCGGCGAATTCCATCAGGCGGCTGTTCTGGCCGGCGGCCGGCATGGCGTCCGAGATCGGCCAGTAGATGGTTCCGTCATCGGCCAGAATAATCAGCGGCGAGCCGGCCTTGGCGCATTCCACGGCACACTGGCCCGCGTTCATGGGCTTCTTCACCTGGCGGATGAAGGCGCAGGCCGAATCGAGAACGTAACCTTCTATCTTCGTCGGCTTGTCGGCAGCAGCAGACACGAGGGCGGCGCCGATCGTGGTGGCTACGAGCCAAGTAAATAGTCGGGATCGCAGTTTCATTTAAACTCCTTTCGTGATTCCCCCAAATTTCCTGTTAACAGAGAGGTCTGATGGTATCACGCCAGACTGGGCGGCGATGGCAGTTTCCGTCGCCCGGGTACGCCACGATGCTGGCCGCGGCAGGCGGGCCTGGACGACGCCGCACGAATTCCATCCGAAAGAGGCTCATTTCCACAAGATGTGGTGGTTTGTGCGGAAACCATCCCAAGATATTGCACGATTGTCGGACGTTTGTAGGAAGATATCCGTAAGACATACAAAAAAAACGACAAAAAACGTAAAAAAAGCTTGACACGGTACAACAGAAGGCGTATAAGCTTCGCCAATGCTTACCTTGGGGGTGAGCAGCATTGGGATAGCTCGCCAGTAGTTAGCGCCTCAGTTTAACCGTCGTATTGCCCGCTGCGAAGGCTGGATTATGGCTGAAGTCCGCGAAGTCATGGGTATCCGGGACGCTTGCGAGTATTTGGGGATTTCCCGGGAGACTCTCTACAAGTACGTGGTGGGCGAACGCATACCCGCATTTAAACTCGGCAATCGGTGGAAATTCAAGAAGACCGTCCTGGACCGCTGGATGGAGCGGCAAAGTACCCAGCGCGAAGAGCGGGGCGGAGCCAAATCACGGGCAAGCGCCCGATAGGGGGCCATCCGGATGTTTGGATTTGGAAAGCCAAAGGGATTGGTGGGGCTGGATATTGGCTCGAGCTCCGTCAAGGTGGTGGAGCTTCGCAAGAAGGGCGACAGCTACGAGCTGGTCAACATGGGCATGGAAGGTCTGGGTCAGGACGCGGTGGTGGACGGCCAGATCATGGACTCCTTTACCGTGACCACGGCGATTGAGACGATCTTCAACCAGAACAAGATCAAGCAGAAAAATGTGGCGACGGCAGTTTCGGGCCATTCGGTCATCGTCAAGAAGATTTCCGTGAACGCGCCGAGCGAGTTGGAAGTGGCCAACGCCATCCCCTACGAAGCCCCACAATACATCCCCTTTGCCATGGAAGATGTGAACATCAGCTACCAGGTGCTGGGGCCGGCCTTGGCCGGGCCGGGCTTCGAGGTGATGTTGGTGGCGGTCAAGCGCGATAAGATCCTGAACCACACCAACGTGCTGAGCCAGGCGGGCAAGACGCCCATGGTGGTGGATATCGATGCCTTCGCCCTGCAAAACGCCTTCGAAGTGAACTACGAGCCCCCTCCGGACAGGATGATCGCGCTGCTGAACATCGGCGCAAGCCTCATGAATATCAATATCATGCGGGGCGGCGTGCCGCTTTTTACGCGCGACGTTTCGGTGGGGGGCAATCAGTACACGGACACGCTCCAGAAAGAACTGGACCTGAGCTTTGACGATGCCGAGCGGTTGAAGGCAGGGCAGCCAGTGGGGGAGGTGACGCTGGAGCAGGCCTCGCCACATATTCGCTCGGTGTCGGAAATCCTCCTGCTCGAAGTGCAGAAGACCTTTGATTTCTTCAGGCAAACGACCTCGGCCGAAAGCATTCAGCAGATTTATGTGGGGGGCGGGTCGGCCCGCATCGAGGGCTTGGTGGACCTCCTGAAAGAGGAGTTCGGCATCCCGGTGGAAATCATGAATCCCTTCCAGAGGGTGGAGTGCAATCCGGCCAAGTTCCCGCCTGACCAGATCGAGGCCCTCGGCCCGCGCATGTGCGTCGCGGTCGGACTCGCATTGAGGAGCTTTGACACGCCATGATTAAAATCAATCTGCTGGGGATTTCACAACCTGTGGGTCCGGCTCTCGCGCCGGGCGCGCCGATAACGCCGGCGCGCCAGGCGTCGTATTTCCTGGGGGGCGCGGCCCTTGCGGCGATTGTGGTTTTCTCCTTCTGGTGGTACTGGAACCGCGATATTCAGCGGCTGGATGCTAAGATTAAGGAAGAAGAAAAAGAGCAGGCGCGGCTGAAGGATATTCAGGCGGAGAACCAGAAGCTCCAGGCGCAGCTTCAGCAGCTCCAGCGCCGCACCAACACCATTCAACAGCTCCTCGATTCCAAGCTGGGTCCCGTGGACCTGATGATCAATATCGGAAACGTGGTGAACAAGGCCAATGACCTGTACCTGCTGACCATGACTCCGGACGGCGGACGCATCGCGATCAAGGGCCAGGCCGGTTCGGTCCACTCCATCGCGAATTTCATATCCAATTTGAAAGCGGCAGGCGTCTTTCAGGACGTGCAATTGAGGCAGTACTATCAAGACGATCAGTTCGATCGTCTGAGTTTCAAATTTAATCTGGACTTTGTCTATAAACCGCCTGTTGCCGCCCCGCCAGCGGGGCCGCAGCAGGCCGCTGGGCCTGGGGCTGCGGGGAGACCCGCAGGTCAATAGGGGAGATGTGTCATGGCCAAGAAATTCAATGATCTGCCGGGAGTGGTTCAGGCAGCTATTCTGTCTGGGCTGGCCATCGCCTTGGGGATTGGCTACTTCTTCTACGGCATTCCCGGTCTTGCGGATCCGGTCTGGGAGATGCGCGTCAAGGTGAAGCAGAAGACCGACCGCCTGGCGCAGTTGCAGAGGGAAAACGAGCAAAATCGCGCTCTCGAGCGCGAACGCGCCGAACTGCAACTGCGCATCGAGAATGCCAGCAAGCAGCTCCAGGCGAGGCTGTTGCTGGTGCCCGATGAACCGGCTACCGACCAGTTCGTCAAGCTGGTTTACGACCGGGCGCGGGGCAGCAGCATCTTCCTGCGCAACTTTGTGGCGCAGCCGCTGGTGCAGCGCGAATACCACGTCGAGATGCCCTTCACGGTTCGCCTGGACGGCGTCTATTACCAGATGATCGAGATGTTTCGCCAGCTGGCATCGGAGCAGCGCATCATCAGCGTGGTGGGTCTGGCGCTGGGGCCTCCGGGGGGTGGAGGGCAGGGGGCGTTCAAGATCCTGCCGCATGAAACGGTGGGGGCCACCTGCACGATCGTGACGTATTTCAACAAACCGGCGCCACCGCCGGCCAAGGCACCGCCTCCGAAGAGGTAGTGCGGGATGACGCATATGTCCAAAGACCGAATCAAGAAACCGAATGCCGCGCTAGCGGGCTTGTTGTCGGTGCTGTTGGGAGCGGGACTCGCTTTTGCGGTCGAGCCCGGCCCGGCCGCGCCGGCGCAGGCGGCCCCGACCAAGCCGGCGGCGAAGAAAGCGAAGAAGCCTGCTCCAACGGCCGCCGAGAAAAAGCCCGGAGCGGTGACGCCGCAAACGCCGAAGGCGCCCCCCATCGTAGGTCGGCGCGACCCCTTCAAACTGCCCGGCCCTCCGGCGCAGACAGCTGAGGGCGGCGAGATTCCGCTCGGCAACCTGCCTCCGGGAACCCGCGGGTTGGTGATCAGCCGGCTTCGGCTGGAGGGGATTGTGCGGCTCGACTCCACCAACACGCTCATCGCGGTCGTGGATACCAACGCCAATCGAGCCTATTTCCTGCGAGAGAACGACGCCGTCTATAACGGGGTCGTGGCAAAGATAACTCCCGACTCAGTTACTTTCCGAGAAAACACCCTTGACTCAGCCGGCAAAGTGGGCACCCGCGAAGTCGTGCTGAGACTAACTCAGGGGCCTGGAGCCTGAAGATGAGACGAACAGCGATCCTTTCAATCACGACGACATGGGTGTTGCTGGGTCTGATGACCGCGGCTTATGGCCAAGGCAAGCCCAGCGCGACACCGGCGAGTCTGAAGGCGGTGGCCTCCGCCGGGCCGGCCCAGCCGAACGACGTCCTGCTCCGCATTCAGGGGGACTACACCTTCCACACGACGCGCGCCACGGGCGACACCGTGCTGGTGGACCTGCGCGGCGTGCGGGTGGCGGGCGTCGCCAAGGGCGGAAAACTGGAGAGCGGTGTGGCGACCGACTACCACCTTCTCCAGTACATGGACGCTTCCGGCGCTCCGGTGGTTCGCGTGCAGCTGAATCTGCGGGAAGCCGAGACCCTGCGCGCCGTGCGCGAGGCGGGAGGTTTGCGGCTGGTCTTCGGCGGCCGCGCCGAGTCGGCGGCGACCGAAACGCTCCCCGCCACGACTGCGTCTATGGCTCCTGCGGTGTCGGCGAAGGCTCCGGTGCCTCCGTCCCGACCGTTGAGTACCGGCCCTTCCAGGGTTTCCGGGGTCAAGATCTCGTCCGGCCCCTCCGGCGAGACCTATGTGGATATTGCGACAACCGGCGATGCTCCCTACACCGTACTCCAGCTTCAGGATCCCCCGCGCCTGGTGATCGACCTGGAAGGCGCGACGAATGCTGCTGCCAAGGCCTATCCGGCAAACTCGCCGCTCCTGAAGGGCGTGCGTGTCGGCCAGTTTCGCCCAAGGGATCCCTCAGTGGTGCGAGTCGTGGCAGACCTGAATGGCGACGCGGCTTTTGACGTCCATGCCAGGTCGGGTGGCGTTCGTGTTGCCCTCAAAGCCAAACCCCGGGCGGAAGCTGCTTCACTAGCAGCTCCGGCTGCAACTTCCAGGCCCATTGAACGGATCACCGTTCCCAAGCCGGATGAGATCCTGACAGCCAAGGAAGAACCGGTGGGGGCTGCCCCAGCGCCCGAGAAGCCGCCGGAAGCGCCCCAAGCCGCAGTGGCGCCGGCTCTGGCAGAAACGCCAGCCCCAGCCGCGGCTCCGGAAGTCAAGCCGGCCGAATCCGCTCTCGACATCCAGAGCACCCTCCCCGCCGCTACCCCTCCTGCGGACGCTGCAGCCGCGCCCAAAGCGGCTCCAGCTCCGCAACCTTCCGAGGAAGCGATTCAAGCGGCCCGGGCGGCCATGACGCTGGCGAATCAGCCGGGTCTGGCGGCCAACCCGCAGGGAGGGCCCACAGCCGAGGAGCAACCGCGCTACTCGGGTGAGCCGATCTCGCTGAACTTGAAAGACGTGGACTTGAAGGATTTCTTCCGCCTGGTCCACGAGATCAGCGGCCTGAACATTATCGTAGATCCCAACGTTTCCGGCACCGTTACGCTGGTTTTAGATGCCGTGCCGTGGGATCAGGCACTGGATATTGTCCTGAAGAACAACCGGCTGGGCAAGTCGCTGGAAGGCAACGTCCTGCGCATCGCTCGGATTGAAACCATTACGGCCGAGGAAGAAGCCGCGGCCAAGCTGGCAGCAGCTCGGGAAGAGGCTCTCCCCCTGGTGACGGTATTCCGCCCGGTGAATTACGCGAAGGCTGCCACCATCTCCACCATGCTCAAAGCCTGGGTGGGCGGCGGGGCGCTGAGCAAGCGCGGTAACATCCTGGTCGATGACCGGACCAACACCCTGATCATCTCTGACATTCAGACCCAGATTCCGGTGATCCAATCCATCATCGACAAATTGGATAAGAAGGCCAAGCAGGTCCAGATCGAGGCCCGCATCATTCGCGCATCGGCCACCTTCTCGCGCGCGCTGGGCGTGGCCCTGAACCTTGGGCTGGTCAACTCTTCGGGACGAACCGTCGGTGGCGGGGCGACCGGCCCCAGTTCTTCGGCGACCACGGGGATTCCGACCGGGACGACGCCTCCCCCTGAACCGATCAAATTGACCCCGGCAAAAGGCCAGGGCTTCGGAACCTTTGCCATCGCCAACGCAGGTGCAAATTACTTCATTAACGCGGCCATCGCGGCGGAAGAGAGCAAAGGCCAGGTGAAGACCATCTCCAAGCCCACCATCGTCACCCAGAACAACGTTCCGGGCACGGTGACGCAGGGCAGCCAGATTCCGATTCAGACCACAATTAACAACACCATCAGCATTCAGTACGTGAGCGCGGCGCTGACCCTCAAAGTCACGCCGCAGGTCACCGAGGACGGCAACATCTTCCTCGATATCACCGTTACCAACTCGTCTCCGGGCGTTGTGCTGACCACGGCCGGACCCAGCATCGACACGCAACAGGCAACCACCCAGGTGCTCGTGCCCGATGGCGGCACGGTCATCTTCGGCGGGGTCAACGTGACGCGCCGCGAAAAGAACTCGACGGCCGTCCCGGTTCTGGGCTCCATCCCTATCCTGGGCAATCTCTTCAAGTCGAGCACGACCTCGGATTCCGACGCGGAACTGCTCTTCTTCGTTTCGCCCAAGGTTCTGCCCGGGTAAGCGCGGCCAAGCTTGAAAGCCTGTCCGTCTGAGGAGGAGACGAGAGTCTCCTCCTTTTTCTTTGCCACTGATGACACCACCCCCTGTGGAACCTCCTATCGCGGAGCGGCAAGCACGGCTGAAAACGGCCCTGGCGGAAGCGAAACTTGAATTCTTGCTCGTGACCCACCTGTCCAACCTGCTGTACTTGACGGGCTTCCACGGGTCAGCCGGGATGGCAATCTTTGGCCGGCAGGATGCCGCGCTTTTCGTCGATCCAAGATATACCCTCGAGGCGCGAGACCAGGCTCGCGGCGTTGAGGTGCGCGAATGCCGGAAATCGCTCCTGGAGGCCGCCGGGACGTGGTTTCGCAGGCGTCGAGCCGCCAGCGCTGGCTTCGACGATGCGAACCTGTCCTATTCGGCCTGGAATGCGCTGCGGGGCTATGCTGGCGGCCGATGCCGTCTGCGGTCGGCCGGCGGACTGGTGGAGAAACTCCGCATGGCCAAGGATGCCTACGAACTGACTCAGATCAGCCGTGCCGCGCGCTTGACCTCGAAAGTGTTTAACGAGGTTCGCGAGCTGGTCCGGCCGGGTGTTGCGGAGGCCGACCTGGCCGCCGAGATCGAATACCGGGCCAAGCGCCAGGGGGCGGATGGGATGGCCTTCGAGAGCATAGTGGCCTCGGGTCCTCGCAGCGCCCTGCCGCATGCGCGCCCTTCTGCCAAGTTGTTGAAGAAAAATGAGTTCGTTATCTTCGACCTGGGTGTTATAATGTCAGCCTACGCCGCGGATATGACGCGCACGGTTTATTTGGGCAAGCCCGACGCCCGTGCCCGTCGCATCTATCAGGCAGTGCTGGAAGCGGAGCGCGCCGGAATTCAGGCGGCAAGGGCCGGAGTGCCTGCAGGGTTGGTGGACCGGGCAGCCCGACGAGTGCTTGCCAGGCGCACGCTGAGCCATTACTTTAGCCACAGTACCGGACACGGTGTCGGCCTGGAGATTCACGAGGCGCCGCGGGTGGCCCGCAACGAGAAGCGGCGGTTGGAGTCTGGATTCGTTATCACCGTGGAGCCCGGCGTTTACCTGGATGGGTATGGCGGCGTCCGCATCGAGGACACGGTGGCCATCGGGGAGGCTGGCCCGGACGTGCTGACTACCAGCCCCCGCGAAGACTGGGTGATCGCGTAGTTGGTCCCTCGGAACGAGGGGCCCGAGCAGGAGCGTGTTCCGTCCTGCTCCAGGGAGTGATATCAATGCCCAAGAAGAACACAGGGCGTGGCAGTCAAGTTGCGGCCGGAGGCACGTGGAACCTCCAGGAAATCCGCGATCTGATGGACGTTCTGGATGAACGCCAGATCAGCGAGTTCGAACTGGAGCGCGGCGGTGTCCGCATCCGCATCAAGCGCGGTCTGAGTGGAGACGCAAATCCTGCGCCTTTGTTCGGGAATAATCATGCGACGTCGTGGTCGGCGCCATTGCCTTCGGAACCCCCTCCGTCCGCGCCGGAGGCCGCCAGGGCCGCGCCGGCCGAGCCGGGCGAGTCGGGCGACGAAGTCCACGTGGTGAAATCACCGATCGTGGGGACCTTTTACAGCTCGCCGTCGCCCAGCGCCCCGCCGTTCGTAAAGGTGGGGGACGAAGTGCAGGTAGGCCAGCCGCTCTGCATCATCGAAGCGATGAAGCTGATGAACGAAATCGAGTCGGACGCGGCCGGTGAAATCGTTCGCATTTACGTCGAGAACGGCCAGCCGGTCGAATACGGACAATCGCTGTTTGCCATCAAGCCGTCGCGGAAGAAATGAAAACGGAAAACCGAAATGCGAAACTCGAACCGCGTCGGTTTTCGCTTGTCAAATTTCGAGGTTCCCGTTTCGGTCTCTGAACCCAGCATGTTCCAGAAGATTCTCATTGCCAACCGGGGTGAAATCGCGCTGCGGGTGATTTGCGCCTGCAAGGAACTGGGGATTCCCAGTGTGGCGGTTTACTCCGAGGCGGACCGGTATTCGTTGCACGTCCGCTTTGCCGACGAAGCGGTCTGCATCGGCCCGCCGCGCAGTTCCGAGAGCTACCTGAACATCGCCAGCATCATTTCCGCGGCGGAAGTCACCGGCGCCGACGCCATCCACCCCGGCTACGGATTCCTGGCGGAAAGCGCGCACTTCGCCGAGGTCTGCGAGACGTCCGGCCTGAAATTCATCGGGCCGACGCCGGACGTGATCCGCCTCATGGGCGACAAGGATCGGGCGCGCAAGGCGATGACCGAACACGGCCTTCCCATCCTGCCGGGCTCGGGCATCCTCAAATCGGAGAAGGAAGCGCGCAAGATTGCCAGGGAGATCGGCTACCCGGTCATCATCAAGGCGGTGGCGGGCGGCGGCGGGCGCGGCATGCGCGTCGTGCAATCGGAAAAAGAGCTGGACAGTGCGCTCAAGACAGCCCAGGCCGAAGCCGGCGCCGCTTTCAGCTGCCCCGACGTTTACCTGGAAAAGTACGTGGCCGCACCGCGCCACATCGAGTTTCAGGTCATGGGTGACGAACACGGTCGCGTCATCCATTTGGGTGAGCGCGAGTGCACCATCCAGCGCCGCCATCAGAAGGTCGTGGAAGAATCGCCTTCCACCCAGGTCAGTCCCGAATTGCGGCGCGCGATGGGCCACAAGATCATCAAGGCGCTGGAGGCGATCGGCTACACGAACGCCGGCACCGTGGAATTTCTGATGGACGAGAACCGCAAGCTCTACTTCCTGGAAATGAACACCCGCATCCAGGTCGAGCACCCGGTGACGGAGATGGTGACGGGCCTCGATCTGGTCAAGATGCAAATCATGATTGCCGCGGGCCAGAAGATCCCCCTGGAAGGCGAAACCGTCAACCCGCGCGGGCACGCCATCGAGTGCCGTATTTGTGCCGAGGATCCAGTGACCTTCGCGCCCTCGGCGGGGAAGATTACGGCTTTCCACACGCCGGGAGGAACCGGCATCCGCGTGGACACCGCCGCCTACAGCGAGTCGGTGATCCCGCCTTACTACGATTCGCTGATTGCCAAGCTGGTGGTGCACGGCAAGGACCGCGCCGAGGCGGTCAGCCGCATGTCGCGCGCCCTAGAGATGTTCGTGATCGAAGGCATTTCGACCTCCATCCCGATGCACCGCCGGATCGCCGCCGAGGCGGATTTTCAGGCCGGCAAGTTTGACACGCGGGTCCTGTATCGTTTTTCCCCCAACGGCACGGGGTCGAGCTGATCGCCTATGGGTCC
>CAZHKT010000030.1:0-29752 GCA_964533045.1 uncultured Acidobacteriota bacterium
CCGCCGCTACGCGGCGCCCCGCGATTGAATAGTTATCTGCGACGCACCACACTAGCACCGAAACCAGAAGGCTTCTCCTTCTGCCTCCGGGCTACCGCTTCGTCGCCTCGGGTTTACGGAAGATCAGGCAATAATCGCCGTTCTCCCACTGGGCGGGGTGGGTCCCCGCCTCGAATCCCGCGGCGGTAACTTCCTCAATGATCAGGCCGCGCGCCATGCCGTGGTGGCCCCGATTCCGGGGCACCTCCTCGCGAATCTTGGGCAGGCCTTCTCGGTCCTCGAAGTCAATAATGGCGAGCGTTCCGCCCGGCTTGAGCGCGGCCAGAAAACTGGCGTTCATCCTGGCGGGATGGGGAAAGTGATGATAGACGCGGCGCACCAGGATGGAGTCGCAGCAGCCGGCGGGCAGGTTCGACTCCTCCGCGCCGCCCCGCAATACCGTGACATTTTCCCTCGACGCGGTCAGTTTCTGGAGGTGGCGGAGTTTGGCATCGTCCACCTCGGTCGAATACACGCGCCCGGAAAGGCCGGTCTTCTCCGAAAGCAAGAGCGTGATTTCGCCGTCGCCGGCGCCGACGTCGGCAATGACATGGCCCGGCTTCCAGCCGAGCAGCTGGGCAAGGCGTTCCGTCTCGGCGCGGAATGGATCCTGCGCGACGAGCGCCAGGGTGGTTGCCGCGAGGGCAAACGTGCAGCAAGCGAGGAATCGTCGCCGGGTCACTTCCGCATCATACCCGATTTCAAACAACCATTGCATTTCCGAACGCATCCGGTGAGAATAGGCCGCCCCAAACACCATGCTGGCCTTTCTCTGCGGAGCGATGGAATACGCCTCGGATGGCGGCGCCGGTTGGCGCGAACGTATGCGCGTGTGGATTCAGGAGAATTTGAACCACCGCGTCTATGACCCGGTGATCGAAGCGCAGCGCCTGTTCAGTGCCGAGGAATGGAAGGGATTGGCCGAGTGGAAGACTTCCGACCTGATGCGCTACCGCCGCGCCCTTTGCATCGCTATCAATCACGACCTCGACATGATGCTGCGGCAGGCGGATTACGTGATCTGCCTCTGGGACGATGCCGCGGCGCGCGGCGGCGGCACCCAGGCCGAACTCACCACCGCCTACCGCAAAGGCATTCGCGTTTACATGGGCACCGAATTGCCCCTGAGCGACATCAGTGGCTGGATTCTCGCCTGCACCGACCGCATCTTCACGCGCTTCGACGAACTCAAAGCCTTTCTCGCCGCCACCTACGGCAAAGACGCCCGCCAGCAAGCCCTGTGGAAGTAGGGGCGGTGCTTGCTTCGGCCAGGCCCTGCCGGCAGGCCGGCGGCGCAAGCCCAGGCCTCACTCTAAGGTATCTATTTCTTTCACCGCGTCCTTCGGTGCGTCCTTGTCAACCAGGACCGCAATCTTCGATTGGCGCAAGTCGTTGCCGGTCAGGATGATTCCGTTGCTTTCCTTGCCGGAAACTTTGAGAAAGGTATTCGTTCCCTCCACGGCGCGCGCGTTGCGAACCACGGCGTCGGAGACGTTGCTGAACACCACGGCAGGCGCGTCCTTTTCGGGCCAGGCCTGGCGGCCGGTGAAGCCGTCGAGGGTGAGTCCGCTGACGTCTTCGAATGTCAGGGCGCTTTCCCACTTGTCGAGCGAGGGTTTGGCCCACTCGACCTCCAGTCCGCGAATAACGAGGTTCTTTGCCCACTGGAATTTGAGGGCGTGCGTGGCCGTATCGTAGGCGGCCTGGGGATCGGTGGTAAGGATCAGCTTGACGTTGTCGAAGGTAATGCCGTCGAGCCAGCTTTCCTTGTGCCCGGCGATGAGCGAGGTTCCCTTGCCCCGCGCGACGACGTTCGAGATCTTCACGTTCGAGATGCGTCCCGGCGGCGGTTCGTTCGGGTCGGGCTCCCTGCGATTCCATTCGCTGGCGCGTGTGATGCGGAAGTGGAACGGCTGGCCGTTGCCCGCCCAGAACCAGTCGAAGCGGCTGGTGTCGAGGGTCAGGTTGTTGAGTACCACGTCGGTGATGGAACCGCCCTGGGTGATGGAGAAGACGAACGCGCGATTGGCGTTCACAATCACGGTGTTGGAAATCGTCACGCGCCGCACGCCCACCCAGTTGCCCTCGCTGAACTTCACCGCGGCGGAAGCGGTGGAGAGCCGGCAGTTGGTGACCGTGATGTTTTCGCAGGGCAGCGCCGGGCCCCAGACGGGCGACGAAATGAAGATGATGCAGTCGTCGCCGGTCTCGATGTTGCAATTGGAGATGTGCACGTCGCGACAGCCGTCGAGATCAATGCCGTCGGCCCAGACCGCTTCTATCAGGCTGGTGTAAATGTAAAGCCGATCGAATACTAGCTTTTGGCTCCCGTAGGCGCAGATGCTCCAGCTGGGCGAGCGCAGCAGGGAAATTCCCGTGATCTGCACGTCGGTACTCTTGTTGATCCAGATGAGAAACGGATAGAGTTGCCGCGCCGGATAGCCGTGGGGGACCGTGCGCCGAAGGGGGAGCCCCTTGTCCATCATGAGACGTTTATTGGCGTAGCTGCCGGGTTCCTTGTCGTCAAACCAATCGTAGGATGCCTGGCCGTCGAGCGTGCCGCGCCCTTCAATGGTGACGTTCTCGACATTCTCGAGATAAAGCAGCGCGGAATGGTTCGGCTGTTTCTTGTCGAAATCCTTCTCCTCGGTCGAGCCGAACAGTGTCGCGCCCGCTTCCAGATGGAATCGCACGTGGCTGCGCAGGTAGAGCGTGCCCGAGGTGTATTCGCCCGGCGGCAGATAAACCATGCCGCCGCCTGCCTGGGCGCACGCGTCAATGGCCTTCTGGATGGCGGCGCGCGCGTCGTCGGATTTCTTGCCGGTCGCGCCGTATTCCATGACGTTGAAGATGGCAGGCCCCGCCGCTGACGCGGACGCCCCCGTCCCCAGGATGGCGATCAGGCTGATGCTGAGGAGTGCGGATTTCCTGAAATGAGGAATCATATTGTCCTTTCGTGATCGCAGGGCCGGCGCTGGCGCCGGCCTTACGATCTTTCTGAACGGTCCACCAGAACCGCCGCGGTCAAATCGCCCGAGACGTTGACCACGGTGCGCGACATGTCGAGCAGGCGATCCACGCCGATGATGATGGCGATGCCTTCGCCCGGCACGCCGACCGCTTCCAGCACGAGCACCAGCAGCGGAATCGATCCCCCGGGTACGCCGGCCGTGCCAATCGCCGTGAGCACCGCCATGGCTACCACCACGCCTTGCGCCGGCAGGCTCAAATCCATGCCGAAGACTTGCGCGATGAAAAGCACGCTGACGCCCTCGAACAGCGCGGTGCCGTTCATATTCATGGTTGCGCCCAGGGGCAGAACGAAGCCCGCGATGCCGGGAGGAATCCGCAGCGCCGTTTCGCTGATGCGCAGCGAGACGGGAAGCGTCGCGTTGGAGGAACTGGTGGAGAAAGCGGTCACCATGACCGGCCAGATGGCGCGCAGGAATTCGCGCGGATTGCGCCGCCCCAGCAACAGCACCAGGAGCGGATAGAGGACGAATTGCACGATGATCAGTCCGGTCAGCACCGTCACGATGTACCAGCCCAGGGGCCGCAGCAGGCCGAAGCCGAAGCGCGCCGCGACGGTAAAAATGAGGCAGAAGACGCCGTAGGGCGCCACTTTCATCACCAGACGGATGATTTCGAGCACCACGTCGGCGAGGCCGGTCAGCGCGCCGGTTAGCGCCAGGGTGCGCGCGCTTTGAATTCCCGCCAGTGCCACGCCGAAGATGAGGGAGAAGAAGATCACCCCCAGCATGTCGCCTTGGGCGGCGGCGGCAACGGGATTGCGCGGCACGATATTCACCAGGGTGTGGACGCCCAGGCTCGACTGGCCGGCCAGGGTGCGGGATTCCTTCGCCTGCTGGCTGTAAGTGGCGAGGAGCCGGTCGCGCGTCTCCGGCGGCAGCCCGTCGCCCGGCCGCACCGCATTGACCAGCGTCAGCCCCACCAGGACGGCGATCATGGTCACCCCCAGGAAGCAGGCGATGGTCTTGGCTCCCACGCGGCCCAGGTGGCGAAGATCGCCCAAGCCTACAACGCCCAGCGTGAGGGTCGCGAACACGAGCGGCACGACGATCATGATGAGCGAGCGCAGCCAGAGCTGCCCCAGCGGCTCGGTGGTGTAGCGGATGAAAGTCTCGAGGCGCGCCTCGCCGCCCGCCGCGAGATTGACGGCGACGCCCGCCGCGGCCCCCGCCACTAATGCCCCCAGGACGCGCGCGGCCGACGGACCCGTTCGCGTGGCATTCTCGCTCTGTGCCGTGGCCCTCTGGCTCATGCTGCCGGTTTCGTCTCCCTTCTTCGACGCCTGATGCAAGGCTTCGGATTGTGGTGCAACTGACGCGGCTTTGCAAGGCATTCTCAACTTTGGACGGGTTTCCGTGTACAATCGGCGCTGAGTGGGAGGCGATATGAAAAAGGTGGGTGGACTGCTGGCCATCGTGATTGCCCTGGGCGCGGGGTATTTCATTTTCCAGGCCCAAATGACGCAGGGTCCGGCGGGCGCGGCGCCCCCGCAGCAGACCATCGACGTGGCGGGGGTAAAAAACGATCTGCTCGCCATTGCGCAGGCTGAACGAATGTATATGGCGAGTCACGGCAGCTATGCCAGCGTGGACCAGCTCCAGCAGGACGGCGCCATTCAGTTTTCCGGCACCAACCGGCGCGGGTATAACTACACGGCGGAGATTACGGGTGAGCATTTCCGCATCGTGGCCACGCCCGCCGACCCCGCCAAGGAAGGCTGGCCCACGCTCACGGTGGACGACACCATGCAGATCACGCAGCAGTGACAAGCCCCATGGCGATACTTGATCGAGGGATCCGGTGAAGATCACGGCACGCGCCCCGGCGCGAGTGGATTTGGCGGGCGGCACGGTGGATATCTGGCCGCTCTATTTGTTCCATCCGGGCGCGCAGACGGTGAACCTGGCGATCCGATGTTATGCCTCGTGCGAGGTGGAGACACGGGCTGACCGGCGCTTCGTCTTCATTTCCGACGACCAGGGGATCCGCGAGTCGCACGCTTCGTTCGACGACCTGGCGCACGCGGCGTCCAGGCTGCCCTTAGTGCGTGAGCTCGTTCGGTTCTTCCAGCCGGAACGCGGCATGACGATTCGCACCAGCTCGCAGGTTCCGGCCGGAGCCGGGCTGGGCGGTTCCTCGGCGCTCAACATTGCCCTCTGCGGAGCGCTGGCGCGGGCCACCGGCCGGCGCCTCGCGCGCGAGAAAATCCTGGAGATCGCCAAGAACGTGGAAGCCATCGTGATTCAGGTCCCGACCGGCTGGCAGGATTATTTCCCGGCGCTGTACGGCGGCGCCAACGCTCTGCAGCTCGAATGCGACGGCGTGCATCGCGAGCGTCTGCCGCTCTCCTTTCCCGATCTCGATAAGCGGTTTGTGCTTTGCTACACCGGGCAGCCGCGGAATTCGGCCATCAACAACTGGGAAGTGATGAAGGCCCACATTGATGGCGACGCGCGGGTGCGGCAGAATTTCAGCCAGATTGTTTCCATCGCGGGACGCATGCGTGAGGCGCTGCTTTCGGCCGACTGGGGCGACGTCGCCAAGCTGCTGGCGCTGGAGTGGGAGAACCGCAAAGCCAACTTCAAGGGAATTTCTACGCCGCGCATTGACCGCATGATCCGTGAAACGGCCGCGGACGGCACGCTCGCCGCCAAAGTCTGCGGCGCCGGCGGAGGCGGCTGCGTGGTGTTCTTGGTGGCACCCGGGACCAAGCCCGCTGTGGAGGCTACTCTCCGCCGGCTGGGCGGCCAGATTATCCACTTCTCTGTGTCGCCCGCCGGATTGGAAGTGGAGGCGGCTTCGGGTGGGGCCGGATTACGCCGGTGAATTTCGCGGTGAACATCGAGCCCGTCTTCATATCCGGCGGCAAGCTGCGTGCTATCTGGCGCTTTCTGATCGCGGTGGTGGCCGTTCTAATCTGTTCGGTCGGCGTCCCCGTGATGCTCGGAATGGTCTTCGCCCTGGCGCAGATCACGCCGACCTTCGTGCTGGCCAATTCGCTCTCGGCGCTCCTGACGCTGCCCGCCTTACTGGGTGCGGTCAAGCTGCTTACCCATTATCTGGAAGATCAACCGGCCGGCTCGGCGGGGTTAGCTCTCTGCGGACGCTGGCAGAGGGAACTGCTGACCGGCCTTGCCGTGGGGACCGTGATGGTTGTCGCTGTGGGGATTGCGGAATGGGCCCTGGATGCCGCCCGGTTCCGGTGGAGCGGAGCGCCCGGCGCGGACATCTTCCTTTCCGGCTGCACGGCTTTCATCGTGATGGCGTTTGCTGCTGCCAATGAAGAGATCATCTTCCGCGGCTATCCCTTCCAGCGCCTGGTGGAATCGGTGGGCGCCCCGGCAGCCATCCTGGTCCTCTCCGGTCTGTTTGGCGCCGTCCACCTGGGCAATCCCCATGCGAGCTGGGTGGGCGCGGCCAATACGGCGCTGGTGGGGCTTCCTTTCTCGGTGGCTTATCTGCGAACCCGCATGTTGTGGTTACCCATCGGCATGCACTTCGCTTGGAATTTCGTCTTGGGCTATGTACTGGGCCTTCCGGTTAGCGGCTTGATCCTGCCGGTTTCGATACTGAAAGCCGAGCCAACAGGGCCGGCCATTCTGACCGGCGGCCCCTATGGCCCCGAGGCCGGTTTGCTGGCGACCGGCGTGATCCTCATCGCGACAGGCTACCTCGGCTTCTCCAGGAGCATCTATGTGAGTGAGGAAACCCGGGTCTTAGTGTTCCCGAACCCGGTCGGCGCCAGCCGGAGCGCGGTAGATTTCCATGCCGCGCAAGCCGGCCCGGCACGTGAGAAAATCGAATCATGACGGCTTCCATCCCTTCGCGTTCCGATTTCGGGCTGCTGCTTCGCTGGGTGGCGGTGGGGATGATGCTGGCGCTGGGGGCGCCCGGCCTCGTCACGCTGGCCGCCAAGGATAAGAAGGATGCGGCGCGCGACGCTCGCATCGCCATCATCCGCGCCCTCGGACAAGAAGTGGCGGTGACCAAGGTCGATTTCCCGCGGGGGAAGGCGGGAGTCCTGGTGGACGCCCAGGGACAGCTCGACCAGGCGAAAGCCCAGCAGGAGATTCGCCGCAACGGCCTGGCCCTGAAACCCGGCACGCCGGTGCAAATTACGAATCTGGAGTTCAAGAGTGACCGGGTCAAAGTGGAGTTGAACGGAGGCGGAAAGGCTAAGAAGAAATGGTACGAGCATATCCAGGTGGGCATGGGAACCACGACGAATCCTATCACGCCGCAGTCTTCCGCTCCCGTTTACGGTTCCAACATCACCGTGAGACTGCCCGGAAAGATCGAAACGACAACCCCCGAACAGCTCCGGAAGCTCCTGGATGGAGTGCTGGATTTTGAAAGACGTTCGCCCACCGTGCTTTACTCGCCCCAGGTGCCGCCCGAAATCAAAGAGGCGATCCGAAAGAAACAGGTGATTGTCGGCATGGACCGCGATGCCGTGCTCTCGGCCAAAGGCCCCCCCGATCGGAAAGTCCGCGAAGTCCGCGACGGGCTGGAGCAGGAAGACTGGATCTACGGTCTGCCGCCGAACGTCCTCTTCGTTACATTTGAAGGCGATGTGGTGGTAAGTGTCCGCCAGTTCTAACCCACGGTTTGTTTCCGTGAATATGCTGGGCGGCGTGGAAATTCGCGCTGTTTCGCTGGCGGGCGGGTGCCGCGTGCTCCCTTACGGCGCCGCAAGTTCGGCGAGGAGATCGTTCATCATCCCGTCGAGTTTCTCTCGCGTGCCGGGGCCCAGCTTTTCGACCTCGGCGGCGGCAAACTTGCCGGCCAGGCTTTCCTGCTCTTCCGGCGAGAGCATATTCTCCGCCATGACGAAAAGGATGTTGTTCTCCTTGAAGATGTGCTGGCGGAGGAGGGCGATATAACCGCGGGCCGCCTCGGCCCAATTCTTCTGGGAATCCTCGCCCCAGTTGCAGGCTTCTGAGGCTTCGGCCATTCGGCGAACGAAGGCGCGTCCCTCTACGTGCTCGTGCATCATTACGCCGGTAGGGCCGCCGGCGCGCGGCATGCCGTGACTCTCCAACCAAGGGAACAGGAGGTCTTCCTCTTTGGCGTGGTGGCAGAGGTCGGCGAAGAGGCGGAAGAACTCGCTCACGCCACTCAAGGTTTCGCGCCGCACCCGGCCGCCGCCTTCGATGCGGATGGCAGCCTGCTCCGCGGCATCCAGCATCTTGAGGATGGACTCGTGCTCTTGTCGAAGGATCTGTGTCGCCTGGGCCATAAACTCCTCCTTCTAGAAGGAAAGGGTAGCACGTCGGCTTCCTTAAATCTTCTGAGAGATGGCCAGCAGGTTGCACGTCCGTTCTAGCGCGGCAGGTGCCGGGAAACGGTGGCGAGGCCTCCTCTCGCGGCGACCGAACGACAGGCCAAGTTTTCCCTCTCCCTCGAAGCCAGCTTGGAAGCCGTGCAACCCTTTGGATTTAAGGGTGTAGCAGGATGGCCGCCGGGTGACTTGGCGATCGGCCCGACGGGACGCGGCGGCGAAGATCAACACGCATTTTGACCGCGCTCAACTCGGGCCTTGGCACCGCCGAAACGGAAAGATCGGAGAGCCGCAAGGGCAGCCCCGGGGGGGGGAAGTCTCAACGTTTGGCTGCGCCATTTGACGCAGGCGGTGTGGCCGGAGCGGACGTCCTACAGCTTTTGTTTTGACTAATTGTATGCTGCTGAATAATATTGATAGTCCTACCATCAACGCACACATCCATTGGAGGAGACGACCATGTCTGTGAAAGTGGCAATTAATGGCTTCGGGCGAATCGGGCGGAACGTCCTGCGCGCCTCGGTGGGGGATCCGGGGACCGACATCGTGGCGGTGAACGACATCACCGACCCCAAGACGCTGGCCCACCTGCTCAAGTACGACTCCGTTTTGGGTATCTTTCAGGCGGAAGTCGGGCACGGCGACGATCACATCACCGTCAACGGCAAGAAGATCAAGGTTTTTAAGGTGAAGGACCCGGCCGAGCTGGACTGGTCGTCCCTCGGGGCGCAGATCGTGATCGAGTCCACCGGCCTCTTCACCAAGGCGGAAGACGCCAAGAAGCACCTGAAGGGGACGGTGAAGAAAGTCATCATCACCGCGCCGGCCAAGGGCGAGGACGTGACGCTGGTGCTGGGCGTCAACGACTCGGCGTACGATCCGGCCAAGCATCACATCATCTCCAATGCTTCCTGCACGACGAACTGCCTGGCACCGGTGGCCAAGGTCATCCACGACAGCTTCAAGATCATCAAGGGCTCGATGACCACCATCCACGCCTACACTAACGATCAGAGGATCCTCGACCTCCCGCACAAGGACCTGCGCCGGGCGCGGGCGGCGGCGGTCTCCATCATCCCGACCACGACGGGCGCCGCCAAGGCGGTGGGTCTGGTGCTGCCGGAGCTGAAGGGCAAGCTCGATGGCTTCGCCATGCGCGTGCCCACGCCCAACGTTTCGCTGGTTGACCTGGTGGTCCTGACGGAAAAGTCGGGAACCGCGAACGAGGTCAACGCCGCCCTTAAGAAGGCCGCCGAGGGCCCGCTGAAGGGCATTCTGCAATTCTGCGAGGACGAACTGGTGTCCATCGATTTCCGGGCCAATTCGCATTCCTCGATCGTGGATGCCGGATTCACCAAGGTCATCGACGGCAACCTGATGAAGATCACCGCCTGGTATGACAACGAGTGGGGTTACTCCTGCCGTGTGCGGGACCTGATTAACTTTGTCGCGCAGAAATTCTAACGTTTTGCGATATGGGTCGGGGGCAGCGAGTTGCCATTAGGGTGGCGCTGTCCCACCACCCGCGGCCCCTCATGCACAACCAACGATTCAGAGCCTCATTCCTGCAAAGGGAGGTGCCCTCATGTCTAAACTTTCGATTCGGGATCTCGATCTGAGAGGCAAGCGCGTTTTCATGCGGGTGGACTTCAATGTGCCGTTGAACGAAGCCCTGGAGATTACTGACGACACGCGGATTCGGGCCTCGCTTCCCAGCATCCAGCTGGCGCTCGAGAAGGGCGCGCGTCTGATTCTGGCCTCGCACCTGGGCCGCCCCAAAGGCAAGCCCAATCCGAAGATGAGCCTGAAGCCGGCGGCGGCGCGCCTGGGCGAATTGCTGGGCCAGCCGGTGGCTTTTGCGCCCGATTGCGTCGGTCCGGATGTTGAAGCCATGGCCAAGTCGCTCCGGGATGGCGAGGTGCTCCTGCTCGAGAACCTGCGCTTCCACGCCGAGGAGGAGAAGAACGTTCCGGAGTTCTCCCAGCAACTGGCGGCGCTGGCCGAGATTTATGTCAACGACGCCTTTGGCTCGGCGCACCGCGCCCATTCGTCCACGGAAGGCATTACCAAGTTCCTCTCTCCTGCGGCGGCGGGCTTGCTGATGGAAAAGGAACTCGAATATTTGAGCAAAGCGGTCGGCAATCCCGCGCGGCCCTACGTGGCCATCGTGGGCGGGGCGAAAGTCTCGGACAAGATTGAGCTCCTCCAAAACCTCCTCAAATTCGCCAATAGCATCCTGATCGGCGGCGCGATGGCTTACACGTTCCTGAAGGCGAAGGGTGTCGCCGTGGGGTTGTCACGCACCGAGGACGACAAGCTGGAGCTGGCGAGGGAATTGCTCTCCAGCGCCGAGAAGGCCGGCGTGAAGCTGATGCTGCCGGCCGATCATGTCGTAGCGGACAAACTCGACCCGGCTGCCGTGGCCGAAACCGTCAGCGCGGTTGCCATTCCGGAGGGCCGCATGGGTCTGGACATTGGTCCGGCGACCATCGCCGCATATTCGGCTGAAATCGCAATGGCCAAGACCATTGTCTGGAACGGCCCCATGGGGGTATTTGAAATCGAACAGTTTGCCGCGGGCACCATGCAGATCGCGCGCGCCGTGGCGGCGTCTTCGGCCGTGTCGGTGGTGGGCGGCGGCGACTCGGTGGCGGCGGTTCACAAGGCGGGCGTGGCAGCGAAGATCAGCCACATTTCGACCGGCGGCGGCGCCTCGCTCGAATTCCTGTCGGGACTCACACTCCCCGGAGTCGCAGCGCTCACCGAAAAGTAGGCCGAACGCAGTCGGCCGATGACAACCTACGCGGTTAATTGTATCCTTCTGCCGGCCGCTTAGTCTTTGAAAGGAACATGGAAATGCGACGACCTGTCATTGCGGGAAACTGGAAGATGTACAAGACCATCGCCGAGGCGGTGGGGTTTATCGAGAAGCTGAAGCCGATGGTGGCGGAGGCGTCGCACTGCGAGATTGTGGTGGCGCCGCCGTTTACGGCGATTGCAGCGGTGGCCGCGGCGGCGAAGGGGTCGAACATCGCCGTGGCCGGGCAGGACGTGCACTGGGACAAGGAAGGGGCGCACACGGGGGACGTCTCGCCCGCCATGCTGCTCGATGCTGGCGCGACCTACGTCATCCTGGGGCACTCGGAGCGCCGTCAAGACCACGGCGAAACCGACGCCATCGTTAATCGCAAGCTGAAGGCGGCGCTGGCGGCGGGCCTGAAGCCCATCGTTTGCGTCGGCGAAACCCTGGCCGAGCGCGAGGGAAACCAGACCGAGACGGTACTGGCACGCCAGTTCGCCGGCAGCCTCGCCGCATTGACCCCCGCCGATTTATCTCGTATCATAATTGCTTACGAGCCAGTCTGGGCGATTGGGACCGGCCGCACGGCGACTCCGGAGATCGCGCAAGCGGCTCACGCCTTTTTGCGGAGACAGGCGAGCCAGCGGTTTGGCGAGGAGGTCGCCGCCGGACTGCGCATTCTCTACGGCGGCAGTGTCAAGCCCGACAATATTGCCGGCTTGATGGCGCGGGAAGATATTGACGGCGCGTTGGTCGGCGGCGCCAGTCTGAAAGCGGATTCGTTCTCGGCGCTGGTAAATTACTGATGGTCAGTCATTCTGAGTCCCGCTTCCCTCGGGACGAAGAATCTGCAGTGGCGGTGGGCAGAAGGAAAAGCAGATTCCTCGCTTCGTCCCGATGAAAAGCCTCGGGCCTGCGCTCAGGACAAGAACGAAGCGGAAAGGATTCGATGGAAACGGCAGTCACAATTTTGCACGCCATGGTGAGCGTTCTTCTCATCCTGATTGTGCTGATTCAGGGCGGCGAGAACGTGGACATTACGGCGGCCTTTGGCGGAGTGAGCCAGGCGGCCTTCGGGCCGCGCGGCGCGGTCTCGACGCTCGCCAAGATTACCTGGGTGCTGGCCGGGATTTTCATGGTCACGTCTATCACGCTCTCCATCATGGCGTCGCGCGATTCCACCGGATCGGTGATTCGTCCGGCGGCCAAGCCCGCAAGCACGGCGCCCGCGCCGGCCGTGCCCGCAACTCCGGGCCCGGCTACGCCCGCGCCGGCAACAAAGTAGTGCTCAGTTGTCAGTTTTCAGTCAACCCTCGGACTGGTTCTTAAAACTGATGACTGCCCCAGGCGGAAGTGGCGGAACTGGCAGACGCACCAGCTTGAGGGGCTGACGCTCGCAAGAGCGTGGGGGTTCGAATCCCCCCTTCCGCACCATCACCTTTGGTTTCAGCAAGTTGCACCGAGATTCAGAGCATTAGACTACGCACCAAATGCCAATCAAGCCATGTCCTATCATATGTTTAGCCGATCGTTGGTCTCTAATCTCGGCACATAGCGGACACCAAGCATAGACTCGTTTCTATCGCTGGCGACCCATGGTGGCACCATCGATTTAGCGTTGTTTTGGTTTCCTGCACCTCCCCCAAGTCCCTGCCACCCGACCGCGACATAGCTGATGGCGCGGTGCAGTCGCACGCCATCGTCATGGTCCACCTACCAGCCCACCGAGCGGCAAGCCTCCTCGATCCACAAGGGCACGCCCGGAGGAATACATTCCCCTTTCAGCGATTGATGCCATCTTTCGGTCTTGCCGTTCGATTGCGGATAAAACGGCGAGGTGCGCTCAGGGGTCATGCCGCAGAGGCGAATGAACTCCTTGCAGTTGCGGGCGGTGAACGGCGGGCCGTTGTCGGAGATGGAGCGCGGCGTGGCCTTGGCGCTGATGGCTGTCGCTACAATCCTGCTATTTTCCCGATCACTCGACAACGCATCACCGAGGGCCGGTGAGCCCCCAGGTAGTCCAGTCCCCGCCGTGACATCCCCCGCGAACATTGCCATGCTTCTGAATCGGCAGTTCCCGCGAGAGTAGAACGCGGGTCAATACCTCGCTCTTGTTTGTGGGGTGCTTAACGCGAAATCGGGGGAATTCCGTTACGCTACGACGGGTCGCGCTGGACCGGCAGTTGTGCGCAAAGACGATCCCCCATTGTGCTGGAGGGAGCTACCGGTCTTCCATTCGGTCTCTCCTATTCTGATGGAATCACAGAAGCCATGAACGCCGGAGGAGACGAATTCGGCACGCAAAGACTCCTCTCGCAGCATGGTGAACTTCAGCGCTTCCCTTGGGTCAAAGTCTTGACGCACTGATGGTATGTTTTGAGGAATGGAGGTGCCAGGAATGCCTGCGCAATGATGTATCGATTGTAGCTTTGGAACGGAAAAAATGAGAACTCTCCTTGAGGATCAAGGAACCCGGGGCCGGCCACATGGGGTCCCCTGTCTTATCTCGACGATTGCATGGCTGGTGTTCTTCCTGAGCAACAGCTGAAAGTCGCTGATGTAACGCTCGCGGAACGCTCCTTCACAATACGCTAGGTAGAAATCCCACATACGGATAAACCGCTTGTCGTACCCCAGTCTGCGGACCGAGTCCAGCGCGCTCCGGTAACGTTCCCGCCAAGCACCGAGCGTGCGCACGTAGTGGTCGCCAATATCCTCAGCGTGAACTAACGATAGATCGGTGACCCGCGCCAGGGACGCCAGAATCCCATTCAGTGATGCCAGTTCAGAACCGGGGAAAATGTACTTCTGGGTCCAGTCGGTTTGGCGCTTGTAGCTGGGAAAGCGTTTCTCGTTCATGGTGATGGTCTGGAGCAACATCGTTCCCCCCGGCCGGAGGACACGGTTGCAAGCACCAAAGTATGCGTCGTAGTAGTCATGGCCGACGGCTTCGAACATCTCGATGCTCACGATTTTGTCGAATTCGCCCTTCAAATCCCGGTAATCTTCCTGAAGTAGTCGGATCCGGGACTCGTATAGCCCCTCGCGCTTGAACCACTCTGCCGCGTAAGCGTATTGCTCGCGGCTAATAGTAGTGGTCGTAACCCGGCAGCCATAGTGAGTCGCGGCGTAAACCGCGAACCCACCCCAACCCGTGCCTATCTCCAGCAGATGGTCGCTCGGCCCAAGCTGAAGTTTCCGGCAAACCAGGTCAAATTTCTGGGTCTGGGCCCGCTCCAGGGAATCATCCACTGATTCATAGTAACCGCAGGAATAAGCAAGGCTACGGTCAAGGAAGAGGCGGAAGAATTCGTTACCGAGGTCATAGTGCGCATGGATGTTACGGCGGCTACCGGCACGCGTGTTGGATTTCAGCCGGTGGCGAAGTATGTTGAATCCGCGGTTAAGCGCGGAGAAGGCGACGTTGCGGCCTTCGATCAGGCCCAGATTCCGAATGCCGATCCGGATGACATCCGCAGGCTCGGGTGAGGTCCAGTCACCATCGACGTAGGATTCGCCGATCCCCACGTCCGCGCCCAGCAGCGCCCGTAGGAAGAATCGTTCATGGTGAACGACCACCACGGCGTGCAGCGGGTCGCATGGATTTCCATAGATATAGTCCCGGTCGGGGCACCTCAGTTCAACGCATCCGCTTGCCAGGTTTTCGAGTGTCTTTAGGA
The DNA here is from genome assembly GCA_964533045.1 of uncultured Acidobacteriota bacterium. Lineage (GTDB taxonomy): Bacteria > Acidobacteriota > Terriglobia > UBA7540 > UBA7540 > JACQNR01. The sequence continues at coordinate 14,831 of CAZHKT010000030.1, forward strand.
AGACATGCTTGGCAGCTCGGACTTGCCAGGAATCGCCGGCGACGCGCTTGCGTGCCGATTCATTCTGCCCAAGAACGACACGGGATTCCCCCGGGGGTGCGAAAAGACTCGGATTCTCCTGAAGTACAGTTGGAGCGCCTGCCAATGAATGGCTCCGATGACCTTGGCGGTCATCCAGGGATGCTGTAGGAGCGCTTGATGTAAGGATTTCGAGGTCCATGGTTGTTTCTCCAGCTTCAAGGTCGCGTCGAAGAAGATCTTCCCGCCGTCTTTGGTGTTCATGTGGACCACCAGGTCCTCCCCCGGTGGGGTGAAGATAAAGTCGTATTCGATGTCCATCTTGATGAAGGGTGACACGTACATGGTCTTGGGCGCGTGGTAGAACCGGGCGCTTTCGAGCGGCTTCTGATTGGATGGGCTGAGCCAGTAGTTCTGTGACTCGCCATAGGTATTGTTCACTTCTGCCATCATCATTTCGATTTCTCCGGAGGCCCCGCAGCAATAGAAGAAGGAAACCGGATTGAACGCGTAACCCAGGTAACGCAGGTGGGTGAGGAGATAGATCGGCCCGTGCGGGAGTTGCAGCCCATGGCTGGCCGCGTCCGCTTCTAAGCGTTGGCGCAGCGGCAGGCGGGGATCGCCGAAGTGATCGCGATCGTCGAAGCTCGCCCAGTTCCAGCAGTTGTGGCTGAGGAACCAGGAAATTCGCGTGAGTTCCGGAATGCGGTCAATATCCAGCAGCACCATGAACAGGGGGTAGCTGAACTCGTGCCGGATTGGTGAAAAACGTCGATGGCGGAGCGTTCCCCGATAAATTCCGGGCTCGATGCGGCTCACCAGCTCACCCCCAAGTTGCGCGCCACGCGCAACGCGGAAGCCAGGCCGTCCTCGTGGAACCCGTACAGCCAGTAGGCGCCACAATAGTGGGTGCGATGGTGCCCGCTCACCTCGCCCCAACGGGCCTGAGCACGCAGCGCAGCATGGTCGTACAGCGGATGATGATATGTAATTTTACGCAGGACCTTTGACTCGTCCAACTGCCCCTTGGGATTGAGGGTGACGCAATAATCTTCGGCCGCTTCCAGACGTTGCAGGCGGTTCATGTGGTAGGTCACTGTCGCGCCGCCCGTATCGTCCATGCTCAGGTGGTAATTCCACGAGGCGCGAGCCTGCGCGCGCGCGGGCAGCATCGATGAGTCGGTGTGCAGCCAGGCTTCGTTCCGGGTCGTCTTGAAACAGCCGAAGATCTCGCGTTCGGTGTCGGTGGGCGATTCCAGCAGTGGCAGCACCTGGTCCCCGTGACAGGCAAATACCACTTCGTCAAACTTCATTTCCGGCTGGTCGGGAAATGTCAGGAAGACTCCCTGCTCGCCGCGGCGCACGCTCCGGATGTTCGAGTCCAGATGGATCCGGGCCCGATAGGGGGCCGTCAATGGGCCGATGTACCTGTGACTGCCGCCCTTCAGGACTTTCCACTTAGGTTGGCGCGTGATCTGGAGCATACCGTGATTGTTGAAAAAACGGATGAGGGTCGTCGCCGGGAAGGAACGAATGTGTTCCAGCGAAGTCGACCAGACCGCCGAAGCCATGGGATAGAGATAGCGATCGGTGAAGACGGGTCTGTAGCGATGCTCGTCCAGGTACTCGCCCAACGTCATGGCGACGGGATGCGTCTCCATGAGCAGCTTGGGAGCCTCCCGGTTAAACCTCAGGATTTCGGCAAGCAACTCGTAATGTGAAGAACGTAGAAGGTTCTTCGGCTGGGCGAAGAATCCGGTTAGCCCCCGGCTACTGTACTCGAATCCTGACTTATGGCAGAGGACGGCGAAAGACATGTCGGAAGGTCGGGTCTCGACGCCCAGTTCCCGGAAGAGTCGCACCAGGTTGGGGTAGGTGCGGTCGTTGTGAACAATAAAACCCGTGTCCACGGGCAGGGGACCGTTGCGACCCTCGACCACAATGGTGTGGGTGTGCCCGCCTAGCCGCGAATCTTTTTCGAAAAGATGGACCTCATGGCGCCGGGCCAGAAAGTACGCCGCGCTCATCCCCGAAATGCCTGCACCAATCACCGCAATGCGTTTCATCTTTTCCAGTCCGCGTTCCCGATTCCAGTCCGGCCCGCGCCGGGGCCCGGCGACGGATGACTCCCTAGACTCTAACCTAGGCCTCTTGAATTGTCAAGCCTTTGTCCACGACAATTACTTGACAAGCATTCTCGAGTGTGGTCTCCTACTAGGGGGATCCAAATGAATGCCATGCGATATCCCATCCGCGCGGTAGCCCAAATGACGGGTTTGACCATCGATACCCTTCGGGCCTGGGAACGGCGCTACCGGGTCGTGATTCCGGAGCGAGGGCCACGCGGGCGCCTTTACACAGAGAAGCAAGTGGAGCGCTTGCTGCTGTTGCGGGAGGCGGTGGAGCACGGCCATTCTATCGGGCAGGCGTCCGGGCTCAACGACGCGCAACTCCGACAGGCGTCGCGCGGGCGCGGCGCGGCTGCGGTTCGTTCGAAGCCTCCGGCGGCTTCTTTCACGCCGACGGAAGCCATTAGACCCGTGGTTGATCGCATCGAACACTTTGATTTCGCTGGAGCCGACACCGAACTCAGTCGCCTGGCCTTCCTGATGTCGCCCAAACAACTGGTGAGGGAGGTTGTTGTGCCGCTGATGCACACCGTGGGTGAGCGCTTCCACTCGGGAACACTGACGGTTGCTCAGGAGCACATGACCTCGGCGCTGCTACGCAACGTGCTCGGAACTCTGATTCATCTCTACGCGCCTCGCGTGGCTCGGGCCCGTCTGATTTTCGCCACCTTGGCGGGCGAGATGCACGAGTTCGGCATCTTGGCAGCAGCCTTGCTCGCCGCGGGAAGCGGGTTGGGAATTGTCTACTTGGGGGCGAATCTTCCCGCCGCGGAAATCCTGGCCGGGGCGAAGCGAACGTCCGCAGATGTGGTGGCACTGGGGGTGACGGCGCTCCACGAGACCACTCCTCGGGATTTTCAGCAGATTTGCAGAGGTCTTGGCAAGAAAGTAGACCTGTGGATAGGGGGGGCGGGGGCGGCGAAGCTCTTGGCGGTGAATGGCAGACGCGCGAAGGTCTTGAAGGATTTCGAACAGTTTGAATCCCTTCTGGCCCGGTGGAGGGCGCACGCATGAAACTCTTCCTGAAAGGTCTGTTCGGTCTAATCTTCGTATTCATGGTCACGATGACCATCCGAACGAGCTTTGAGATGGGCCTCGGTGAAGGCTGGCGGGGGATCCGCTCCAATCCGTGGGCGATGGCGACGCTCTACGACGCCTATTTCGGCTTTATCACTTTCTTCGTCTGGGTGGCTTACCGGGAGCGCGCGCTTTGGGCGAAGTTCGTCTGGTTCATCCTTATCATGGCCCTCGGCAACATCGCCATGTCGTTATACGTGCTGATTCAACTCTTTCGGCTGAAACATGACGAGCCTGCTTCGGCCATTCTGGCGCGGAGGCCTGCCCATTGAAATACCGGTTTCAAGCCCGCATCAAGGACCTGCTTCGCCAGGGGTTGACCCCGCGGGAACTGGCCCTGAGCGTCGCAGCGGGGTGCGCCGTGGGCCTTTTCCCGATATTGGGAACCACGACGATCCTGTCTGCTTTGTTGGCGGTACGGTTTCGTTTGAACATTCCCGTGATGCAATTGGTGAACCAACTGGTGTTCTCGCTCCAACTTGCACTGTTCATCCCATTTCTGCGTCTTGGCGAATGGGTCTATGGCGCCGAGGCCCTGCGCCTATCGCCCAGCGAAATGCAGCAACTGCTTTTGCAAAGCCCGCTGCATGGGGTTACAAATTTGGCCGACTTGCTGGCGCATGCGGTTACCGGGTGGGCCCTCGTGGTTCCTCCAACAGTTTATGCCGTCTATCGCATCCTCAACGCCGTCTTCTCCAAGTTGGCCGAGCGTCATCGGAATATAGAAAGGCTGGCCGCATGATTCCTTCGGCCCTCGTGCTTGCCACGGAAGGATGGGCCTTCGTGGCACTGCTGATGCTGATCCTGTGGCTCATTCAGCGGCGTACGGGTAACGCCGCCATCGTGGACGTTGGATGGGCGTTGAGCCTGGTCATGCTGGCAGGACTCTACGCGATCCGGGGCGGCGGATTCTTCTGGCGCAGCCTTCTAATGGCGGGGATCGTTGCGACGTGGGGTTTGCGATTGTCTTGCTACCTGCTGTTCAACCGCATCATCGGCCATCCCGAAGAGGGCCGTTATCAGCAACTCCGCGCGGAATGGGGTCCGGCCGTGCAGCGAAATTTCTTCTTCTTCTTTCAAGCTCAGGGCTTGCTCAACATACTGCTGGCGCTTCCTTTTCTGCTGGCAGCCTTGAATCCGCAACCCGACCTGACGGTCCTTGAATACGCTGCGTTCGGCCTGTGGCTCCTGGCCTTTCTCGGCGAAGTGGTTGCCGATGCCCAACTGGCCCGATTCAAGTCGAACCCTGCCCACCGAGGCAAGGTTTGCGACGTCGGCCTGTGGCGGCTTTCCCGTCATCCAAACTATTTCTTCGAATGGCTGATGTGGGTGAGTTACGCGCTCTTTGCGCTCGCCTCACCCTACGGATACTTGGGGTTGATAGCTCCCGCCCTTATTCTGTTCACGCTTCTCAAGATCACGGGAATTCCGGCTACCGAGGCCCAGGCGCTTCGAAGCAAGGGCGAAGCCTACCGGCAGTACCAGCAATCCACGAGCGTATTCATTCCATGGTTTCCAAGGAGGGCTTCTTGAGCCGTTCATCCCTTGACAAGGTTGCGTCGCGATTGTCTGCCATTCCGGCCTGCCCAGTTTCGGAAGCGGCAAAGGCCACGCCCGCCTGGTACGCGGGATTGCTGGAATGCGATCTCATTCCTGACGCGCTGATCCGTTACGGGATTCGCCGATTGCTCCGATTACGGCTGCGCCGGGAGCACGTGGCTGGCGCGGAAGCAGCGCGAAGGAAGTTGCTCGATTTTGTGGCGGATTTGAGGACCCGGCCCGTTGCAACGCATACCTCCGCTGCCAATGCCCAGCATTACGAAGTGCCCGCGCGTTTCTTTGAGCTCGTCCTCGGACCGCACCTCAAGTACAGCGCGGGCTTGTGGGAGGCAGGCGTCGCCGACCTCGGCGGCGCGGAGCAGGCCATGCTGGACCTGACAATCAACCGAGCTCGGCTCGCCGATGAACAGACGATCCTGGAACTCGGCTGCGGCTGGGGTTCGCTATCACTCGAGATGGCGCAGCGATTCCCGCGCAGCCGCATCGTGGGCGTCTCGAACTCCCGGTACCAGCGGGAGTTCATCGAATCCAGAATGCGCGAGCGAGGGATCCGCAATCTGGAGATCATCACCGCGGACATGAACGTCTTCGAGGCGGGCCGGCAATTCGACCGGGTGGTGTCGGTCGAGATGTTTGAACACATGAAGAATTACGAGAAGCTGCTTGAGCGGGTGGCGTCCTGGATGAAACCCGAAGGGCTACTCTTCGTGCACATTTTCACGCACGTCCGTCACGCCTATCACTTCGAGGTGCGGGACGCCACGGACTGGATGGCGGAGCACTTCTTCACCGGCGGCATGATGCCCAGCGATGACCTGCTGCTCTATTGCCAGAAAGATCTTCATATCCTGGACCACTGGCGCGTCAACGGATGCCATTACCAGCGCACGGCCGAGGCCTGGCTCCATAACATGGATGCGCGGAAGCGCGAAATCATGGCGCTCTTCGCGGAGACCTACGGGCAGAAGGAAGCCCTGCAATGGTGGGTGCGCTGGCGCGTCTTCTTCATGGCTTGCGCCGAATTGTGGGGCTACCGCGGCGGCGAGGAATGGATGGTTTCCCACTACCTGTTTGGCAAGTAGTTCCGCGCGGCAGGCAGAATTCGTTAGGGCAATTTGCAGAATCAGGGTGAACCAATGTCTTACGATGCAATCGTGTTGGTATCGTTTGGCGGGCCGGAGAAACCCGACGAGGTCATCCCGTTTCTCGAAAACGTTCTGCGCGGCAAGAATGTTCCTCGCGAGCGCCTGATGGCGGTGGCGGAGCACTACTACCATTTCGGAGGCAGGAGTCCCATCAATGATCAGAATCGTGCGCTGCTTGCCGCACTTCGGACGGAGCTGGAGGCGAACGGCCCGCGACTTCCGGTTTACTGGGGCAATCGCAATTGGCATCCCCTGCTGGCCGACACCGTTGCGCAAATGAGGGCCGCCGGCATTCAGCGCGCTCTTGCCTTTGTCACCTCCGGTTACAGCTCATACTCGAGCTGCAGGCAGTATCGTGACAGCCTCGAGCAGGCACGTGCCCGGGTAGGCGAAGGAGCGCCCCGCATCGACAAGATTCGCGCTTACTTCAATCATCCCGGGTTCATCGGCGCGGTGGTGGACAGGGTGGCGGATGCATTGAACGAGATTCCCGCGGATCGGCGCCGCACGGCCCACCTGGTTTATACCGCGCACAGTATTCCTATTTCAATGGCACAGAACTGTAGATACGCTGAGCAACTTGGGGAGGCGTCGCGGCTGGTTTCGGAACAGTTGGGAAGGCAGGGTGACCCCCTGGTCTTCCAGAGCCGCAGCGGCCCACCCACGCAGCCTTGGCTTGGCCCCGATATCCTCGACCACCTGCGCGGAGTCGCAGCTCTGAAGCAGGTGAGGGACGTTGTCATCGTTCCGATTGGCTTTGTCTCGGACCACATGGAGGTAGTCTATGACCTTGACACGGAAGCTCGGGCCCTCTGTGAGAAACTTGGCCTGAATTTGATCCGGGCTTCGTGTGTAGGCACGAACCCCAGGTTTGTCGCCATGATTCGTGAACTGATCCTGGAAAGAATCGACCAAGCCCCCCGGCGCCCAAGCCTGGGATCTATGGGCGCCAGTCATGACGTATGCCCGGAGGGCTGCTGTTTACCTCCAATTATCACCCGGCCGATTTCCGATTGAGCGCGGTTCGCCAAATCGGGCGGGCGGGTCGCTGGGGCGCGAAATGGCACTCGGCCAAGCCACATGATTCAAAAGCATGAAGACCTTCACTCTCCCAAAACAAATATGGCTGCCCCGTCCACTCCCGGACGTCTTTCGCTTTTTCGCGGACGCGGCAAACTTGGAAGTCCTGACCCCGCCTTGGCTGCGCTTCCACATCCTTACGCCTCGCCCGATCGAAATGAAAACCGGCGCGCGCGTTGATTACAAACTGCGAGTCCACGGCATTCCGGTCCGATGGCAAAGCGAAATTACGGTCTGGAGCCCCCCCGAGCGTTTCGTCGACGAGCAAACGCTATGTTGTGTACGTCGGACAGGGAGACATTGGCGAACGACTCGCTCATCACTTCTGGAACAGCCGTTGTATCCAGCAGCGGACCGGGCAGACAGGCCGTATCGGATACTACAGCTACACAAGGGTTGACCGCGAGGCAGACCGCCTGGACACAGAACTAGCCCTCGATCGGAAATATGACGGCAAACTCTGTAACGAGGTCGAGCCTCCCGGGTCCGGTCGTAGCGATGCGGTTCAGGTCGAGGAGACATTCCTGTAAATGCGGATGTCAGGAAGCAGACGAGCGAAATGCTGCCCGTCGTCAAAAGTGGCATTGAAAGCGAATTTTGAGCCTATAGACCTTTTTCTCTACAATCCCTGACCACTTCATGGGTTGGCTATCTTCGGCCGCAGCCTTAGAGTATTAGCAGGTGACCTGCCCCCCATCCCTGTTCACTCGGGAATACGAAATTCCACACCATCTCCCTTAGGAGCGGGGATGGGGGCGTGGGGCAAGGGGCTGGCGACGATGCCTTCCAGTACCCGCGTCACGCGGCGACTGGCCAAACTGGTGTCCACCTCCAAGGCCAGGCATTCCCGCGTGTAAGCGTCCACGACGCTCAGCACCCGGATGGCGCGGCCGCATTCCACTGCGTCGTGCACGAAATCCAGCGCCCCTTCCTGGTTCGCCTGGGTGCAGACGCGCAGCGGCGGGCCGGCTGGCACACAATGTTTGCGCTTCCTCCGTCTCAAGGCCAGCCCCACCTCCCGATACACCCGCTCGAGTCGCTTGTGGTTCGCCACTTCCTTCCGCTGCCGCAGCACCCGCAGCCGCCGATACCCGAACCGCGGCGTCTTTCGCGCCATCTCCACTAGCCGCGCTCGCCGCCCTGCCTCCATCTGCTTCAAAGCTCCGATCAACTCCGCTTCCGTGTCCCGACTCCTTGACATGTACCTCTTCCCCCTTTTCTTCGCCTCACATCAAACTCCCGCATGTGCAGAGGAAGGGGGGCAGGTCAGGCGGGCGAAACGATGAGAATTCCCTGAAATTCCTCATCACCTCCCACCTTGAGCCACCATTCTTTTGTGGTACACTCTGCCATTGCGTCATGTCACATTCACACGAAGCCAACCAGAAGTTGCGCGAGATCTGCCGGATTGCGGCACGTGTCTTCTATGAGAAGGGTTATGACGGCGCCTCCATGCAGGACATCGCCGAGGCGGTGGGTCTGACCAAAGCCGGGCTCTATCATCACGTGGGCAGCAAGGACCACCTGCTCTTCGAGATCATGAATTACGGCATGGACATCCTGGATGAGACGGTGCTGGCCAAAGTGAAGGACATCGCCGACCCGCGCGAGAAGCTGCGCCGCACCATCATCGGCCACATTGACCTGATCGTCCGGGCGCGCGACCAGGAAATCACCGTCATCCTGCACGAGAATCGCTCGCTCAAGGGGGCGTTGCGCAAGAAGATCAACGCGCGCAAGAAGGCGTATATCGACTATCTGGAAGATCTGATCCGGCAAGTGCAGCCGGAGGCGGGCAAGGGCAGCCTGTCGCCGCGCCTGGCCGCGTTCGCGCTGCTGGGCATGGTCAACTGGCTCTACCAGTGGTTCGACCCCAAGGGGCCGATCCACCAGGACGAGTTGACCGAGGCCTACGTCAATTTCTTCTTCCGCGGCTTGCAGGGAAGATCGTAGCGGCGGGCGTCAGCCCGCCAGGTCCACGAGATTGTGGCGACCTGAAGGTCGCCGCTACAGCAAACTTTAGAATTCCATGGCCATACCCAGCATCGCCTTTCAGGGCGAGCGAGGATCGTTCAACGGAGAGGCGGCGCACAAGCGGCTTGCAGGGAGGTCGTAGCGGCGGGCTTCAGCCCGCCAGGTCCACGAGATTGTGGCGACCTGAAGGTCGCCGCTACGACGAAGTCTCGAATTCCATGGCCACACCCAGCATCGCCTTTCAGGGCGAGCGAGGATCGTTCAACGGAGAGGCGGCGCACAAGCGGCTTGCAGGGAGGTCGTAGCGGCGGGCTTCAGCCCGCCAGGTCCACGAGATTGTGGCGACCTGAAGGTCGCCGCTACGACGAAGTCTCGAATTCCATGGCCACACCCAGCATCGCCTTTCAGGGCGAGCGAGGATCGTTCAGTGAAGAGGCGGCGTACAAGCTGCTGGGGCGTCGCATCCGATTGCGTCCCTGCGAGACCTTTGCCGAGATGTTCCGCGCCGTGGCGACGAGAAAGACGCGCTACTGCCTTGCCCCCATCGAGAATACGCTGGCCGGACCGGTCTATGAGAATTACGACCTCCAGCTGGAGCATGACCTGCATATTGTTGCCGAGGTCAGCCTGCGCATCGTGCACAACCTGATCGCCATGCCGGGCACGAAGTTCGCGGACGTGCGCGAGGTCTATTCGCATCCGGTGGCGCTGGCCCAGTGCGGCCGGTTCTTCGCGCGAAACCCGCACATCAAGAAGAAGGCTTACTACGACACGGCGGGATCGGTGAAGATGCTGGCGGAGAAGCGGCCGCCGGGCGCGGCGGCCATCGCCAGCCGGGTGGCGGCGTCGGTCTACCAGGCGAAGATTTTGAAGGAGCACCTGGAGGACCACTCGGAGAATTACACGCGATTCTTGTTGCTCTCGCGCCAGGCCGCTGTGTCGCCGCGCGCCGACAAGACTTCCATCGTCTTCGCCACGAAGAACGTCCCCGGCGCGCTGTTCCGCTGCCTGAGCGCCTTCGCCCTGCGCGACATCAATCTGACCAAGATCGAGTCGCGTCCCCTGCGCGGCCGCCCCTGGGAGTACTTCTTTTACGTCGATTTCGAGGGCCACGTGAAAGACGAACGCACGCGCCGCGCCCTCGCCCATCTCGGCGAGCTGACTTCCGTACTGCGCGTGCTCGGCTGCTACGAAAGCGGGAAGCCGTAGCGCCGGCCTTCCGGCCGGCAGCCCGAACTGCGGCAGCGCGGCACGATGACCCGCGCCTGGGGCGGCGAGGGAGGATTCTCACTGCCGGATGGCAGAAGAAGGCCGCCGCTCATCGGCTGGCGGCCACCGCCTCACTCACTTCACAAACCGGATCATCCCGAAATATTGCGGCGTGTGGTAACCGAAGTGGGGCGGCGCAATGGGGCTCCAGCTCAGGAGGTGGCGTTGCTTCCCGCCTTCTTCCTTCCCGTCCATGCGATAGAAATTAAGCCGCCAGACTTCGCCGGGCTGGATTCTGGAGACTTTCATCGAACGGAGCGGAATACGGAATTCCGCCGTCCAGATTTTGGCTTTCTCATCCACGCGCGTGGCGTGATTCCAATCTGAATTCCATTCGGGTTGCGGGAATTTTTCCTCCCCCCGATCGAGATCGATCGCCAGGTCGAGCCACTGATTGTTGGGCGCGACCTCGAACTCGTAGTACTGGTTGAGATGCTGGGGGCGCGGATTCACGAAAACTTCCACCACGTCGCGTTCCCAGAGCTTCCATCGTTCCTGCGCCGCGTCTTCGCCCTGGTAGGTGTTGAGCTCGGTGTAGTGCGCGCGGCAGGCGAAGTAGAGGTGATCCTGTGTCCACAGGCTGGCGGCCTCTGTGGCAGCCTCGGGATATTGCTCCGTGCCCAGGTAATTCCGGTCGAAGCGAACCCACCGGGCCCTCTTCCGTTCCGGCTTCGAGATGTCGCCGTCGGGCACGAAATCCTTCCGGGCCCTTTTCGATTCGATCGTGACCGTGCCGACGTAAGCTGGTTGGGGCTGCGGATCTTCTGCCGCGGCGGCAGAGCCAGCCAGCAATAACGCCATGCCGAGCGCCTGCACGACTGGTTCGCTCTTCAGTTTCAATGCACGCCTCCCCGGTTCCTGCAATCTTGGATAGCTGCGATGCTCCTGGATTTGGGACGGACTGTCAAGCGGCGCGCTGGGTCGCTTGCGTTGCCGCCCCGGCCGGCGTAATCTGAACCAGATGCAATTCGTTCGCACCATGGCGTTGCTGGCGCTGGCGCTGCTGGCGCGGCCGCTTGCCGCCCGGGAAGAGATGCTGCCCGACCTGACGGGCACCTACGACTTTCTTGGCGCCGACGATTCGCTGGGCCTGCTCGAGGAAGATGGGCGCCTGCGCGGCTACCTAGACGTCGCGCAGGGCGAGGACGAGTCCGACGCCGTGATCAGCTACTCGCTGGAAGGCCGGCGCCATCTCAACCAGATCGAATTCAAGACCCGGACCATCCACCGGCGCTACTACCGCTTCAGCGGTCACCTGAAGCGCGGCGAAGGAAAGACCGAACGGGACGCCGACTTCCTGCGCCTGGCGGGCACGCTCGAAATTGTCACCGTGGACGGCGAAACCGGCAAGGAATCCGTCGAGCGTCGCGACGTCATCTTCAAATCCCGCCCGCCCCAGGTTGCCGAACCGGAAGAATAGCCAACCCCCACCGGCAAACCTCGAGGAACGGCATGAGGCCTGCGCTCAGGTTAGCAAGGCGGCCCCATCGGCTGCGGGTCCCAGCCGGATCTGCATGGTGAGGTTCATGGCGGGCGTGACTTCATGGAAAACGGCCAGCATGGATTCGACCAGGTCGAGGCCGGTGGAGGAGCGGACGTCCTCCTCCGTCATAGGGTAATAGAGCTGAAAGCCCGCCCAGCGGCGCGGGGCGGCCGTCACGAGCACGCGCTTCAGGGCCGCCATGGAAGGGAAGTTGGTACGGCCGAAATCAGCGACTTCCGTTTCAAAACTGCCGGCCCAGATCCGGAATCCTTCGCGCCGCACGAGCCGGCGGAGCTCGCGCTCCATGGGGCCGCCGGGGCGAAGCGACGTCACCAGACGATGCCAATCCCAGTCTTCGCGCAGTTCACATTCCGGGAAATCGGGCGGCGCCTTCACGTAGCCGCGTTCGATCTGCAGGCCGCACTGGAAAAGCTTTTCGTCGGGGTCCACGGAAATGAAGAATTTCGAGCAGCCGAAACTGACGTGATGCGAGAGGGGTTTGGCCGCGCGGTTGGCGCGGGGCAGATAACCGATCCAGCGCCAGAAGACGCCGCGGCCCCAGCGCTCCGTGATGAACGGCTGCCCGTACCACGCTTCCAGCGATAACTTCAGGATACGAGTGATGCGCTCGTTTTCTTCCAGGTTTCCGACGCGAATGCCGCGGCTGAAATCCAGAAATTCAGGCCGAAACCCGATCGCCGCGGAGGCCATCGGCAAACCGGGGCGCGCCGGCGTTGGCATGGGGACTCCTGTTCTGCGTGTCTCGATTGGGGCGGAGGGGCCTTGCGCGCCCCCCGGGCGACCTGATGCGTCACCCCTGCTTGCGCATGGGCCGGCGGTTGGCATTAGACAGTGCCCGTCGCGCCGCTCACGCCCAGGGATTGATCATAATCTTGATGGCCTTGTCTTTCTCCTCGACGAACATGCGCAGCGCGTCGCCCATCTGCGCCAGGGGCAGGGTGCGATTCACCAGCGTCTCGCAGTCGATCACGCCCGCGTTGATCAGGGCGATGGAGGTATCAAAGCTTTGCGGCGGCATCTTGGAGCTGAGAATGGTCTGCTCCTTCAGGAACATCTCGTAGGGCGAAATCTGGATGTGTCCTTCCTCCGGGCAGACGCCGAAGATCATGAACTTGCCGCGCTTGCCGAGGAAGGGCAGGGCGTCCGCGATCGCCTGGGGATTCCCCGTGGCATCAACGATGATGTCGAAATCCGGGATGCCGTGCTCGCGCAGATGGTCGCCCAGCTTCTTTTCGCCGATGGTCACGGCCACATTGGCGCCCAGTTGTTTCGCGGCGGCGACGCGGCTCGCGACCAGGTCGGCCTGGACGATATAGGTCGTCAGGCTGTGCTTGAGCAGTTGCAGCCAGAGCAGGCCGACGGTTCCCGCGCCCACAATCAGCACGGTGTGGCCGGGGCGGGGATCGAGCCGCTCGTAGCCATGCACAACGCAGGCCAGCGTCTCGACCAGAATGCCGCCCTTGGGTCCGAGCTTGGGCGAGACGCGGCACACCTTGTCGGCCGGGACGGTGAGGTATTGGCAGAATCCGCCTGAGCGCACGTAGCCGATAATGGTGGGCGAGCCGCACAGGTTGGTCTGGCCTTCGCGGCACCACTTGCACTGGCCGCAGCCGACCACGGGATCGACCACCACGGTCTCGCCTTTCTCAAAACCTCCGACCCCGGCGCCGAGGTCGAAGATCTCACCGGCGATTTCGTGCCCCAGCACCACCGGCGGTTTCGCGAGCGGAATCTCTCCCGCGGCCAGATGTACGTCCGTGCCGCACACGCCGCAGCCCACGACCCTGAGCAGGATTTCGCCCGGCGGCGGCTGGGGAATCTCCACTTCCCGCGTTTCCACTCTTCCGTATTCTTCCAGAATGGCAGCTAACATGAGGACGTCTCCTTTCGAGGACCTTGCGGAATGAATCGGCCCCGCACCCGGCTCGGCGCCGGCGAGGGCCCGTGCCCGCCTGTATACACCCGGCGGGCACGGCAAGCAAGCGGCACCGCTTAAATCGCGAGCGAAAGTCCTTCGCGGGCGACGGTGCAGCGGATCGGGGGGTCGTGTTCGGCGAGTTTGCCGCGCGTGTAATCCTGGATATCGTCGAGGTCGCGGTCGCTGCGATCCGGGTCGTGATGGTAAAGCACGAGGTGTTTGACCTCGGCGCGCACTGCCAGTTCGCACACTTGGGGGACGAGGCTGTGTCCCCAGCCGTGCTTTTGCACCATATCGGCCTGGACGTACTGCGCGTCGTGGACGAGGACGTCCGCCTGCCAGCAGAATTGGATGAAGCCGTCCCAGCCGGTGGTCTTGGGGTAAGGCGGCTCGAGTTCGTTGTCGGTGAGATGGACGAACGTCCGCCCGTCGTGCTCGACCTTGTAGCCGAAGCTGCCGCCGGGATGATTCAGCGCCAGCTTGGAGATGTTGAAGCCGCGCGCCCGCGCGGCTGGCGCAGACCCAGTTCTTCGCGTCTGCGCTTGGCTGGACTCATTGCGCCTTCGGCGCGCAGACCTCAAAGGTAAGGTCTGCGCTAGCCACTTGCTCGCCTCGTTCCGAAGGCTCGCTGCCCGGCTCGGATCGTGTCTCGGGTTCTTTGGATTTTCGAGATCGGTCGCCTGCTGGCGCAGGTGTCTTGCCCGACGCACAAAGTTCGCAGCCTGCTTACACAAGCGCCTAGCCCGAGCGAATAGACCGACAAGCTTCTGCTCTTTGGATTGCAAGGGTTGGCTCCTGGCACTCGGTCTACGATTGACGGCTGGAAGCATAGAAGAGCTTCCAGAGTTCGCGCACGATGCGGGATTGGATTTCAGGATCGGCGCTGCGCTCTTCGGCCAGTTCCTTGAACTTGGCGTCCATTTGGGCTTCGTAGTGGCGATAGCTCTCCAAGGCGCGCTCGCAAGCCCGGTCCGCCTCCGGAATGGCGGTTTCCCCGTAGTGTCCGAGTTCAACAGCCTTTGCCGCGAACTCGGCTCGCGTCTTTGAGTCGAACTTGACTAGGTTCCCGTTCACTTGCAGCGTGGCTTTGTGGAATAGGTCATCCAGGACCTTGGGCTTGCCCGCCGGGAGAGTCACGGTTTCTACCGGCTCACCATCGGGAATGAAGTCGCCGGGGAAGGTGCGGAGTTGGGTCTTGTCGAACTCTTCCCAAATCTCTTCGGCAATTGTGTGCGGGCTGGCCCGTTC